>JAJZPZ010000103.1 GCA_021847795.1 Nitrospirota bacterium | reverse complement strand
CCGGCATTTATCCTGATAAAATCTCTTACCCAGGTCGTATTCGCCTCCCGCGCCGCTTTCGGCCCACAAAGATGTTGTTCCCGTAAATAGCACCGCCATGGCACATGCAAGGATTCTTTTCATATGGTTATTCTCCTTCTCCATAATTCCCAAATAATCCTGATCACTCCATTCATATTTCCATGGTATCACGTTTCCCCAGTCTTGCAAATCTCAATAGGGAAGGTGCCGGCCGGCATTTATGCATTTGCACCTTTGCAAGCCAGGCGCCGCATAAAACACAGAAGTGCTCAAAGAAAATAAGGCCTGAATATCTTCATATACAGCCGTTGCTGCGGCAAGACTGACCAGGAGAGACAGCAACCGTTGTTACAGCTTGCAAACACCTTATAAACGGCCGCTGTCCTTTCCCCTGACATCACTAATGAGTAGCGATATCCTTCATCTCCTGGAGAGTGTATTTCTTATTGCCGGATTTATAATTCAATCTCCCCGGAATATAAACGGTAGGCCTGCCGTACTCATCATAGCCGTCTCCCGCATTATTGGTCCCGGACTTTACCGTCTGGCTCTGATGGGCCGCAGTTCCACCGTCGTGCCCCCGTGAATCGTTGATATGGTCCACTGCATATGCACTTCCTGCTGTGAGGGCCAGAATGATGCTCCCTAAAACAACTGTCTTTTTCATAATTGATCTCCTTCTACCTCATACAGCTCCGGTGTCGTGAGCCGTATGCCGCTTCTTGTGATTTTTACTTATAGCCCTCGTTTATTTGTAAGGGCCGTCTCCTCTTTCAAAGGGCCGCGTCCTTTGTTCTTCTGCTGTTGAGCTTAATACATTTCTGTGAATGAATTATGAAAAGGATGTGAAGAAAATATGAATTTCACCGGCTGCAGTTATGCCCTGATAGGCGGAGGACACGGGGAGGTGGCAGCATGATGGGTGGCAGCGGCCAGGAAAGCCATGGAGAGGATATGAGCGGTGGACACGGCTACCACGGGGCATGTGCAACGGCACGATGGACAGCCGGGAACCAATAGACATGAACGACAGAACTACGGATGAAAGCGGAGCGGCACATAATCATCAAATGCCGGATTTGAGGAATTGTAACGGCCTTCGCATAAAATAATGTTGCAAATTCATATTTCATTCAAAATCGTGTTGTAGAATGGGCTTCAAGAGGCAGCCGGATTGCCCCTGGAATTCCCGGGAAGGAGGCATATGATAAAAAAAGCTTTAACAGGCGAAATTCCGTGCAATCAGGATTAAGTTATTATAAAATGAAAGGAGAAAGAACTATGAAGACATTGTCTGTTGTTATGTTGACTCTGCTGCTCATGGCAGGTATTGTATATGCAAAGGATTTCGAGGTAAAGAAAAAGGCCGGTCAATATGACGTTACCATTGCCATAGATAAAAACCCGCCGGTTGTCGGAGATAATACGTTGACCATAGCGGTCAAAGACGCCTCAGGCAGAAATGTAACCGATGCAAAGGTAAGAGCCGAATACTCCATGCCGGGTATGCCGGGCATGCCGCCGATGAATTACAAAAGTGAGGCGACATTGAGCGGAAACGTATATAAGGCAAAGATAAGTCCTTCCATGTCAGGCGCCTGGAACGTGGCGGTAAAGGTAATGCGCGGCGGCAAGACTGCAGCCGTAAAGTTCACTATCGACGCGCACTAATATCAGAAATCAGAAACCAAAGGACGGAATACAAATGAAAGAGGACGGAAGACAAATGACGGAAGCCGGAAGGCAGCGTTCGGAAGGCAGGCAAAAGACCTTTCTGTTTTCCCGTTTTTCCCCTACGCTCTGTTCTTTGCTTTCTGTTCTCTGTATCTTTTCTTCCGGCGCCGCTTTTGCTGCCGGCGGCACGCTGAGGCTTCCGGACCTGATCAGGGAAGTTGAAAACAACTACGATGTCCTCTCCTCGAAAGCACGGGCGCTGGCCTCGACATACAGGATTCCCCAGGCGCAGAGCCTTCAGGACCCCATGCTCATGTTCGGTTATCAGAATGAGGGCTGGAACAAGTACACCTATGGGAAGATGCAGGGGGCCCAATGGATGTTCTCCGCATCCCAGCTGTTCCCGTTCCCGGGCAAGAGGGGGTTAAGGGGTAAAGCGGCTGCTGAAGATGCAGCCGGACTGGGGGCCCAATCCAATGCAGTGAGGCTGCAAACCATTGCAAGGGTCAAAGAGCTTTACTACGACCTTTTCTTCACCTATAAGAGTATTGATCTCATCAAGGACAGGACCGCGCTTTTTTCGAAAATAGAGGACGCCGCACTCGCGCGGTATTCCTCCGGGCTGGCGCCGCAGCAGGAAGTGCTGATGGCGCAGACGGAAAAGTACATGCTGCTGGAAAGAGAGGAAATGCTCAGGCAGAAAATACAGTCTGCCGAGGCCATGCTCAACTCCGCACTCGGCAGGGATGTCGCTTCTCCGCTCGGCAGGCCTGTTGAACCTCCGCCCACCGCCTATGTACGTGAAATGAGCGAGGCCATCAATCTGGCCTACGAGAACTCCCCGCAGCTCAGGTCCAGGGAGAAGATCATCTCCTCTGCGGAAGCCAGGGTGAAGCTGGCTCAAAAGGATTATTATCCTGACTTCACCGTTGCAGCCGGCGTGTTCAAGAGGGCGGGTGAGTTCGAGGATATGTGGAGCCTTACCACCACTGTCAATATCCCCCTCTTTTACAGGACAAAGCAGAGGCAGGCCGTCCATGAGGCCGAGGCATCACTGTCTGAAACACACCAGGAGCTTGAGGGGGCCAAGTCCCTGATCGCCTCAAGCGTCCGTGATAACTATTCGATACTGCAATCAGCGGGCAAATTAATGGAGCTTTATAAGAAGGGCCTTATCCCGAAGACGTACCAGGATTTTGAATCCGCCCTTTCCGGATACATGACCGGCAAGGTCGAGGCCATAACCACGATATCACGGCTGAAAGCAATACTCGATTTCGAGACCTCCTATTGGGGGCAATTCGCGGAGAGGGAAAAGGCGATCGCACGGCTTGAGGCGTTGACCGGGATCTCAGACTCTCCTGCAGGGGAAGGCAGTCATGAAAAGAAATAATCTTGTCATCATCGTTTCCTGTTTCGTCTTGATCTCAATTTTCCTTTTTTTGGGTTTTACGAAGACCGGCTCCGCTTTATTGCAAAGATCCTCGAAAAGCAAGCTCCTCCGGACGTCTGCACAGGCGCAGACAGCGCCGGGCGGGCATGGAGGGATGCCCATGCCCCCTGAGCCGCAAGCGCAGCCGCAACCGGAGGCTGAACAGGAAGAAGCGCCGACAATCGAAATACCGACCGAAAAGCAGCAGATGATCGGAGTGAAAACAACCGTGGCTTCAGTGAGGCCGCTCCTGAAAGTCATCAGGACCGTAGGCCGGATAACGTATGACGAGAAGAAACTTGCCACGGTAAATACCAAGATAGAGGGATGGATCGAAAGACTCCATGTAGATTACACCGGCAGGTATGTGAAACGCGGAGAGCCCCTTGCCGAGATTTACAGCCCCGAACTCTTCGCCACGCAGCAGGAATTCCTGAATGTGGTCAAATGGGCAAAGCAGGGCAAGGATATAAAAGAAGAGCGCGTAAGCTCCCTGCTTTCCAAGGATGCCGGGGCCATGCTGAGCGCAGCGAAACAGAGGCTGAAGCTCTGGGACATATCGGACGCCCAGATCAGGAAAATAGAGGAAACAGGCAGACCCATACGCACCCTTACGCTCTACAGCCCGGTAAGCGGTTACGTCATACAGAAGACGGCCGTGCAGGGGATGCGGGTAATGCCCGGAGATAAACTCTTCGATGTCGTAGACCTTTCAACCGTCTGGGTCATCTCGGATATTTATGAATATGAAATCCCCCTCGTGAAGATAGGAGAGCGGGCGCTCATCAGCCTGAGTTATTTCCCGGGCAGGGAATGGTCTTCGAGAATCGATTACGTCTACCCTACCCTTTCAGGCGATACACGGACGGCAAAGGTGAGATTCACCATCCCCAATCCCGGAGGCCGGCTCAAGCCCGAGATGTTTACCGATGTGGAGGTAAAGATCAATATGGGCAGCAGGCTTGCCGTTCCCGAAGACGCAGTCATTGATACCGGCGTGCGCCGGATCGTCTATGTAGATAAGGGAGAGGGAATTTTCGAGCCGCGGGAGGTCACTACGGGCGTAAAAACCGACGGCATGGTGGAGATCGTGAAAGGGCTGAAGGCAGGAGAGAAGGTTGCATCAGCCGCCAACTTCCTGATTGATTCCGAGGCACGGTTGAAAGGCGTTGTGAAATAATGATCAAACGCATCATCGAATTCAGTGCGAGGAACAAGTTCGTCGTCTTCCTGCTTGTCGCTTTCCTCTTTGCATGGGGATACTGGTCATTAAAGAAGACGCCGCTTGACGCCATCCCTGATCTGAGCGACACCCAGGTCATTATCTTTACCGACTGGGCCGGTAGAAGCCCCGACCTCGTAGAGGACCAGATAACCTATCCCATCACCTCAACGCTCCTTGCAGCGCCAAAAGTGCAGGTGGTACGCGGATTCTCTTTCCTCGGCAGCTCCTTTATCTACGTGATCTTTGAAGAAGGCACCGACATCTACTGGGCCCGGAGCAGGGTGCTCGAATATCTCCAGGCAGTAAAGAACAAGCTCCCCTCTGACGTGAACCCTGTACTCGGCCCTGATGCCACCAGCGTAGGCTGGGGCTTCTCCTATGCTGTGGTTGATGAGACAGGACAGCACAACCTTGCCGACCTCCGCTCGCTCCAGGACTGGAACGTAAAGCTTGCGCTTGAAAGCGTCCCCGGTGTTTCGCAGGTCGCAAGCATCGGAGGATTCGTAAAGCAGTACCAGATAACCGTTGACCCCGTACGCCTCCGGGCATACAACATCCCAATCACCAAGGTCATGGACGCGGTACGTAAGAGCAACAGTGATGTCGAGGGCCGGGTGCTGGAGTTCTCGGGCATCGAATATATGATCAGGGGCCGGGGGTACATCAAAAACATCAAGGATATAGAAAACGTGGCGGTTGGCGCCAGCTCCGGCGGCACTCCGATTCTCCTGAGGGATATAGCGAATATCCAGCTCGGGCCTGAAATACGAAGGGGAGTTGCAGAGCTTGACGGCAAAGGCGAAGTTGCAGGCGGAATCGTTGTCGTACGGTTTGGCGAAAATGTGCTGAATGTTATTGAAAGGGTCAAGGAAAAGATCAAAAACGACATTACGCCGAGCCTGCCGAAGGGCGTGAAGATCGTAACTACCTACGACAGGTCAGACCTGATCAATCGCTCAATCGACACGCTCAAAGAGGAGATCATAAAGCTTTCGCTTGCGGTCAGCGCGGTCTGTATTATTTTTCTCTTCCATCTGCCGAGCGCCCTTGTTGTCATACTCACCCTGCCCATAGCAATAATCATCTCCTTTATCTGCATGCATTTTCTCGGCGTCACTTCGAACATCATGAGCCTGAGCGGTATTGCCATCGCAATCGGGGCCATGGTTGATGCCTCGATCATCATGGTTGAGAATGCCCACAAAAAGCTCGAAGACTGGGAATGCAACGGCAGGCCGCGCAGCAGGCTCGATGTGATCATCGACGCAGCCACCGAGGTCGGGCCGTCGCTCTTTTTCTCCCTGCTCGTCATTACCGTCGGTTTTTTACCGGTATTCACCCTGCAGGCCCAGGCAGGCAGGCTCTTCAAACCCCTGGCATATACAAAGACCTTTGCCATGTTGTTTTCGTCATTTCTCGCCATCACGCTCACCCCGGTATTGATGTCCCTCTTCATCCGCGGGAAGATACGGCCCGAGGAAAAGAACCCCGTCAGCGTGGTCCTCCATAAGCTGTACGAACCCGTGGCCCGCTTTGCCCTGAGATTCAAGTGGTGCGTCATTGTTGCAGCCGTTATTATTATGGCCCTGACTGCCTATCCGTTCTTAAAGCTCGGGTCCGAATTCATGCCTCCCCTGTATGAAGGCACGCTTTTATATATGCCGGTGACTGTTCCTGCTGCATCCGTATCCGAAGTCTCGAAGCTGCTTCAAATGCAGGACAAATTATTAATGAAAATCCCGGAAGTTGCGCAGGTCTTCGGAAAAGCCGGGAGGGCCGAAACCGCAACCGATCCCGCGCCCCTTGAGATGTTCGAGACCGTAGTAAACCTCAAACCCGAGTCACAATGGCGGCCGGGGACAACCGTGGAAAGCCTCAAGAATGATATGAACGATGCGCTCACCATACCGGGAGTGGCGAATTCCTTTACCATGCCTATCAAGGCCCGCATCGACATGTTGGCCACAGGCATACGAACGCCCGTAGGAATAAAGATCATGGGGCCAAAACTTGACCAGATCGACCGCCTCGGCATGGAAATTGAAGGTCTGCTCAAGGATATACCGGGAACACGAAGCGTTTATGCTGAAAGGGTGACTACGGGATATTTTCTTGATTTTGACATAAAGCGCGACCAGGCCGCTCGGTACGGACTGACCGTTGATGATATCCAGGAGGTCATACAATCCGCGATAGGCGGCATGAACCTGACCACCACTGTCGAAGGACGAGAGCGTTATCCGGTGAATGTCAGATATTCCCGGGAACTCAGGAGCAATATCAGTGAACTTAAACAGGTGCTTGTCCCGGTTATGATGGGCGGCACACAGCCCGCGTCGGCAATGCCCGCAGGATTGGGAAGCAGCCCCGTGTCCTTTGCCCCTCCACAGCAGTTACTGCAGGCGCCACTCGGTGAGCTGGCGGATATAAAAATTGTCAGGGGACCGACGGGTATAAAAAGCGAGGAAGGACTCCTCACCTCCTATGTCTATATCGACTTCTCCGGAAGAGACGTGGGCGGGTACGTCACAGATGCAAAAAAGAAAATCACTTCGTTAAAAATACCCGAGGGATATCGTCTCCAATGGAGCGGGGAATACGAGTACCTCGTGAAAATGCACGAACGCCTGAAACTCGTTATCCCGCTTACGCTGCTGGTCATCTTTCTGCTTATCTACATGAACACAAAATCCGTTACGAAAACGGTGATCGTACTGCTCGCAGTGCCTTTCTCTCTTGTAGGGTCATTCTGGTTTCTCTACCTGCTCGGCTACAACATGAGCATCGCGGTATGGGTGGGCATCATCGCCCTGGCCGGCCTGGACGCCGAGACCGGCGTGGTGATGCTCCTTTATCTGGAGTTGGCCTACGAAAAATGGAAGCAGGATGACAAGCTGAAAGGAACCGATGACCTCAGGGATGCGGTCATGTACGGGGCGGTAAAGAGAATACGTCCGAAGATCATGACTGTAAGTGTTATTCTCGCAGGCCTCATCCCTATCATGTTCAGCCACGGCGCGGGCTCTGATGTGATGAAGCGCATAGCCGCGCCGATGGTCGGAGGGGTTGTCACGTCCACCATCCTCGAACTGCTCATCTACCCGGCGATTTACATGATATGGAAGGGAAGGCAGTTTAAGGCCAAACCTGCAGATTAATCTTTGCGCGCACGGAACAGGCCGCCTTCGTTCATTCCCGGGGTCATCGTGTCCGCTGCCGGCCGGCACGAGGATAGGATATCATGCGCCTGCCCTACCGATCCTTCTGAGGACAATGGTAATCTTCCGGCACAAGACATCAGCAGTAAGGGGCTTCACAATATAATCGGTCACGCCCAGTTTGATCGCCTCAAGGATCGACTCCCGTTCCCTTTTGGCAGTAACCATAATAAAAGGCAGCTTGCCTGTTGCAGGATTGCCCCTTATCCACTGCAGCAACTCGCTTCCGTTCATCTCAGGCATTTCCCAATCGCAGAGAATAAGATCGAAGTGGCTGTTTTCCAGTTTCTGCCGGGCCTCTTTGCCGTTCCCGGCGTCGGAGACTTCGATATCGGGGAATACTGCGGCAATGTTGCTCTTAATAAATTCCCGGATCAGCAATGAATCATCAACGACCAGGAATTTCTGTTTTGCCATAAGCGTTTCACAACCTCCGTCACGGTACTCACAGAATAATGCCTCACAGTTTAAGTTCGTGTCCTGCTGTTTGTCAACTCAGGCAGGGCCGGGAGATTACGTGCATATTTGTGCTTATTTTCTGAAAAGCCTCTGAAGCCCTGTCCCGATACTCCTGATCCCCTTGCCCACTTCCTGGGCGCCTTTTGCCCCGAGCTCAACAACGGATTTCCCGGCATCCACCACAGTCACTCCCAGGTCCTTGGCAAGGCCGATGGTAAGTCTTTTAATAAAGCTCTCGGCTATATTGAATTTCGGATCATTCACATTGCCAGCTATAATGAAATCAAGGACAATCTCGTTGTTCCCGGATTTCAGCAGCCTGAGCACCAGGGACCTCGGCGCACCGATAAACCTGTCGCCAAGACCTTTGCGGCGGCTGAATTCAAGGTCCTTCAGAACAGCCCGGCCCGGCCCGTTAATATTCCTGGAACGGACAGTCAGGTTCATAGTCACCCCGAGCGTTCCCCGTGATACATCGGCATCGCCTTTTTTCTGGAAATAGGGCTTGAACCCCGTGATGTCCAGACCGCTCAGGGCGATCTTCGCATCAGTATCGAAAGTCCTGCAATTTGTTTTGCCCTCCGCTTTGAAGGTTGCTGCGCCCGCCCTACCCGGCACACGGGCTGAAAGGGCATATCCCGTCCATCTGTTTTCAAAAGGCAGCGAAAGGCCGGTGATGGTAAGCGAAGCGGATTCGATCCTGGTAGGATGGGGCGGACCCGCCACCTTGCCGTCAAGGTAAACCAGCTCTCCGCCGGCAGCATGTATCTTATCAATGACCAGGCTGCTCCTGCTCTTTGAATGGTCCCCGCTCTCCGGCAGCCTTAAAGGATTCACAAAGCGCCCCTGCCTGTCGGTCTCGATTCTGAGGAAGGGGTTCGTTATGAACAGTTCAGGAATAACGTAACGGCGCGCATTCTCTTTTGCCGAGGCGAGGGTGAAGCGTATTTCGCGGGCGCGCACAGCAGGTCCCTTCCCGGCATCATCCAGGAGTTTCATATCCTCCACAGCAACCCGGAGGTCCGCGCCATGTGTTTTCATATTTATCTTCCCGTCACACTTGACCTCTCCTGCTGCCAGGCGTCCTTTCAGAAGGGCTGAAAGCTCCAGCTTTGAAGCATTTTGTTTCAGGGGATAGGAGAAATCATCGAGGCTAAGGAAGCGGTTCTCCAGTTCAACGGTACGATAGGGTTCGGGCAGACGGGCATCCCTGAGGGTGAGCGTTCCCCCGAGGATACGGAGGCTTTTTATCTCAAGGTCAAGGGGCGCGGAAGTGTCCCGGGAGTCACTCGCTCCGGGCAGGGAAAAGGGATTCTCGAATTCGCCGCTTTTATTGATGTTGAGCAGCAGAACCGGATTCTCAGCCGTAACGCGCGAAAGAGAATAGCGCTTATCGAAAAGGCTCATCAGGCCCGCTCTTACGGTAAGCCTGTCGATCCTGAGAACAACCTCGTTACCCCGCCGGAACCTGACTCCATGGGCATCCACACCTCCCAGGCCGAGGGAGATGCTCTCTACGGAAAAATTCCTGCCCAGGGCCTTCTCGATCTCGTACTTCAGTATCCTGTTGGCTTTTATGAGCAGGCCGGCAAGCAGCAACAGAACAGCAGCTGCGGCGGCGACGGCAACAACAGATCTTCTGCGGTATTTAAACATGTACGTAATTTTATCATTTTTCAAATAATTTTATGTATTTCGCCACTGGGTGGTAGGCGAGAGGGGATAATGCTGTAGAAATCATAGCTCTTATAAAAATGCCCTGGAATTCGCAGCGTTTTCTTGCGGTGTTCGCCCTGCTTATCGAGAGATATCTGAAAACAGAACTGTTACGTGTTGACCTGAAAAACTCACGCCCTTATCAGAAACCACTTACTGTGAATTATCGTTCGTAAATGTGGAGATGGGGTTGTACTCAATCCTTAAAGTCCCCTCCTTGGAGGGGCGTAGGGGTGGGTAATTCCTTTGTCATTGTGAGAGGCCTCATGGTGTCAGGCCTTGACATTTGACTCAAGCTCCTCGATCAGTTTTAATAGTTTCTTATCTTCTGCCATTTTCTCTTTCAGCCGGGCTGTTGTTTTACTCACCGCACTGAAATGACCCCCTCCGAATAGCTGCCCTATCTCCTCGTTGCTCAGCCCGCAATAGCGATGCACCATGTAGATCGCCGCCTTCCTTGCCGTATCTCCCCTCCTGCTGCTGTCCCTTATGTCAATTGTCAAGGCCCGGCACCTTATGTTTTTTTCATTTTGCCGAAAAAGGGGACATTTCTATTTTGGTGTGACAACATACCCATAAAACACTGGATTTCGCACAGAGGAAAGAGTATACTTTGCGTGCATATCTTTTGGAGATGGGGTGAAAAACGAATCTGCACGCAATGTGTAACTTGTCCGGATTTTCATAAAGGCGGCAAAAGGAGCAGGACATGGAAACAAAAGGGCCCCTGAACCGGAGGAAACACGACAGGTATTTTATCGAAGAAATCCCTGTTGAAGGCATTGGTAACATTGTCGAGGTCAGCAGGAAAGGCCTGAAGATCAAAAAAGCACCCGGATTCACCCCTGAAGGCGCTGCCTTGAATTTCAAGCTTGCCACTCTCGAAATAAAGACAGATGTCCGCTGGGAAGACAACCACTGCATAGGCCTGCAATTTTCAGGGGCTTTCAATGACCCCAAATTCATTATCAAGAGGATAAAGCGGCCTAAAGAAACGGTCATCCCGCCCCAGATGAAGGTCACCGATGAAGCCATCCAGCAATATAAGAAAGACGAGATCCTGACCAAAATGGCAAGTCTCCTCATGGAAGTGGACTGCCCCGAGCCGAATATCAGTAAGATAGGTATATACATAGACGAAATCTCCGAACTGGAGGAAAAAAAGAGAGCGGCTGAAGAAGAGAAGCCGGAGGGAGACGGTTCCGGAGAGGAAGAAAATGCCGAGGAGGGCACACAGGATACCCCATCGCTGAAGGATGAACTGATAGCCCGGGCGATCAGTTCTGATGCCGGGGATGCGGGCCGTGTTGCAGACATTACCTTTGCAATCAACCGGCTCGGACAAGACACTGTTCGCCTGATTTTGCGGAACTATGTTCATAAACGAATCTTTCAGTCAGGGGAGTCCCGGTCCGCTTTCGAAGGCTCCGAAACCTATGATATTTTAAAGTCCGTGGTTTTCAGGGACCTGTGCCGCCTCTTTGGCTTTCCGGATATTCAGCCTGAAGGCAACGCCCTCCTTTCCTGTGAGACAGTCGGGGTCGAGATATTGGTCAGGGAAAGCAACGGCGTACTGGACAATTATTATAAGTCCCCATCCAGGTTGTATTCGGAAGTATCGAGGATGTACGAAAAGTCATTATTCGGCATAGATCCGGTCCAGATAAACAAGTACTATTTTGAAAAGGTCCTCGGGGCTTTTGAGGAACTCGCGAGCGGCTATGTCCTGGCGCAGAACACACGCAACCCGCACTATTCTCTTCCTGAAGGCATCAAGGTTTCCTTAAACAAAAACGGGCTTGCCTTTTCCTACATGGCATACCTGACCATCCTTGCAGTTGAATTTCTTCTGGATAGAAATAAGGAAAGCGGGATTGTCCTTTTAAGAAGACTCAAGGGCAGGGGAATGGACAGCAACAAGG
>JAJZPZ010000003.1 GCA_021847795.1 Nitrospirota bacterium | reverse complement strand
GTGCCTATCTCTTTGTTTCTGTTCCCCCGGGGGATGTTCTCCGGTGCGTTTATGTCAATTCCTTTTACACTTCCTTTCCCTTTTCCTTACACTTCCTACTCTTTTTCTTCATAATGAGAATTGCTGAGGGGCACGGGTCCGCAATCGGGGATGGAAGACATGCCTCAAAGCCTTTCATCATGCGCCGGGATTATTTCAGACAGCCTGCCTTTTTCCGTTTCATGGCACAGGTGGCGCTGAAATTGCCGGCTGGGTGTGCGGCTTTATGCTTTTGTCTTAAAGCCGGAAGTCGAATCCTTCAGCTCATCAGCTATCGAAATAAGTCCGTTAACCTTCGGGGCGGCGTTTTTCTTCACCGGCGCAAGATTGTCTCCCGCATCTTCGATTTCACTCTGAAAGTTGTCGACACTGTCGGAATCTTTTGCTATGGAATAGGTGGTAAAGAATCCCGATGCATTGGGAAAGTGCTCCTTTGCGCTCATGGCATATTGTTTGCTGATCTCCGGCCCGCTTATGATGTGCTCGTAGGAGAAAAAACAGGAATGAAGGGAACAGCCTAATAAAGCAGGTATTTTGATCGGATTTTCAGGAACTGCGCAAGCGGGGACTGCCAGAGCAGCATTACGGATGAGGGGTCCTGCCCCTCTTTGATTGCCTGCACAACACTTCGCGCACCGATAAGACCCAGCGTCTTGTCAAGCTGAAAATCCCGGGGGTAAAGCCGGTAAAGCGCGCTGACGATCTCGATCCCCAGGGCCGTAGGGTCCAGGGCCCGGCGGTCATCAACGATAATCCTGATGCCGTGGCATTCGCGATTTTTGTAAATATCATTGACCGGCGTAAAATCAACAGGCGCAAAGGTAACTCCCTGGATTCCACGGTTGCTTAAATAGTCCATGAGTTTCTGCGCATCAATCCAGGGGGCGCCGAAGACCTCGAAAGGAGTGCCGGTCCCCCTTCCCACGCTGATATTTGTGCCCTCGATCAGGGCCACGCCGGGATAGAGCACTGTTTCAGTAAGGCTGCGCAGGTTCGGCGAAGGATTTATCCATCTGAGGCCTGTTTCATCGTACCAGTCGGTCCGGGCATATCCCTGCATTTTGATGATATGGAGCTTCACCCCCATGTTGTTCTCGGCATTGAACATCCCGGCAAGCTCTCCGACAGTCATGCCGTGCCGTACCGGCAGGGGGAAGTAGCCGGTGAATGATTTCAGGTCGCTGTCCATTACAGGCCCCTGGACAAAAGCGGCGCTTATGGGATTCGGACGGTCGAGCACATAGAATGCAATCCCTTTCCGGGCAGCCGCCTCCATCGCGTACCCCATGGTGCTGATATAGGTGTAGAAACGCACCCCTGCATCCTGGATATCGAACACCAGGGCGTCAAGGCCCTTGAGCATCTTCCCTGTCGGCCGCCTGAGGTCTCCGTAAAGGCTGTACACAGGCAGGCCCGTTGAGGGCTCACGCATGGAAGCGACTTTTTCATCCACCGTGCCGAAAAGCCCGTGCTCCGGGCTGAAGATGGCCGCCAGTTTTACTCCGGGGGCCTTGTAGAGCAGGTCGAGGGTGCGCCTGCCCTCTGAGTCAATGCCTGATTGATTGGTGATAAGCCCTACGCGCAGGCCGGACAGGGGTGAAAACTGCTCGGCGTCAAGGACATCGATCCCGGTCATAACTTTCCCGCCGCGCAGACTGTGGAGGGTATAGCCTTTTATCGGCCCGTAATATTCCGAGAGCGAGGGGCGGCCGGCAAGCACCTGTTCTGCTGAAACCAGGCCGTTTGTATCGGAAACAAGTTTCTTAATCTGGGCCCTAAGCGGCTTTACATTCCCATTGCCGTCAGGGTGCACCCTGTTTGTAAGAATAATTACATAGGTCTTTGTTACCGGGTCTATCCATAAAGAGGTGCCTGTATACCCCAGGTGAGCATACGATCCCGCCGGAAAGAGCTCTTCACGATTAGCTGCGAGCGGCGGTTCGATGTCCCAGCCGAACCCGCGCAGCGGCCTCTTCCCAGGCGGAGACTGGGGCGTGGTCATACGCTCAACAGTGAGCGGGCTCAGGATGCGCACCCCGTTGAAGCTTCCGCCGTTCAGGAGCATCCGGGCGAAAACAGAGAGGTCGTCGGCAGTCGAAAAAAGCCCGGCATGCCCTGCCAGCCCGCCCATCCTGTAGCACATGGGATCGTGCACCATCCCGCAGAGCATCTTGTTCTTATGGTACTGGGTGGGGGCAATACGGTCGTGCAGGGCTGCTGAGGGCTTGAACCCTGTATTATGCATCCCGAGGGGCTTGAATATCTTTTTTGCGCAGTACACGTTCAGGGGCAGCCCGGAGACTCTGCGCACCAGTTCCCCGAGAACGGCAAAGTTTATGTCACTGTAATTAAAAAATTCACCGGGCGGGGACAAGGGTTTTTCCCGCACAATCATCCGCATGGCGGTTTTGTAGCCCGACCATTTCGGCTTCAGCTTCAGGTCGGCCCCGAGGCCCGAGTAATGGGTAAGGAGGTCGCGCACCCTGATTTGTTTTTTGCCCCGCGCCTTAAACGCGGGCCAATACCGGTAGACAGGCGCATCGGGATTGATTTTCCTTTTTTCCACAAGCTGCATGATTGCCGTGGTTGTTGCAACAGCCTTGGTAAGGGAAGCCAGGTCAAAAATGGTGTCTACCGTCATGGGCAGATGCTTCGGCTCAAGGGCGCGGTTGCCGAAGGCCCTGCGGTACAATATCTTCTCCGGGGTGCCGATGAGCACGACCGCCCCGGGGATATTGCCTGCCTGTATTTCTTTTTCAACAATGTCCTGGATGGGGGCCAGCTGCTCTTCGCGTAAGGTCCGGCCATGCGCTGCCCCGGTCTGCGCAAGAACGGTCACTGAGGAAATAAGTTCTAAAAAAATACAGAATGCTGCCGTGAGGGGAATTCTCATCCCCCCACGCCTGAGGCCTGCCCTTCTATCCTGCGCCATTGGACCGTGTTTTTTCCCGGGAAAGGGCGGTCTTCTTTTTCAGGCCGTCGGGCATATAAACGTTCCTCGGGTTCCAGAGCATCCAGCCGTTGGAACCGAACTCATCGGCAGCTTTTATCTGGCTCCTGATCTCCGGACCGTAGAAATGCCTCTTGTCAAAGGCATAATCCTTGAAAGCCTGAAGCCAGGGCCTGAAACGCAGTGATGAAACATTGGTGCGTTCCCTGGATTTCTTCAGGGAGAGAGAGACTATTTCATAGGGATGTGCAACAGGATTCCTGTATCCGGGGATGCCGAACTGGAACCCCGAAGGATAGAGCATCAGGGAGACATAATCCACGCAGGGCAGGACCCTGTCGAGCCTCTGTCCTATCTGTGTGTCGTCAAGGTTCCAGGATACATAGCCGAAGATGTCGGCAGCCATAAAGACATTGTAGGGGGCAAGTCTTTTCTTTGCTTCTGCAAGGAACCCGGAGATTGCGCCTACCCTGCTCGCTTCAGTGTTCGGCACCGTGAATTTCAGCCCCTTTCTGTCCGGAAAGCGTACATAGTCGAATTGTATCTCGTCAAAACCATTCCGGGCTGCTTCAACCGCGATATTGATGTTGTAGTTCCAAACCTCTCTGCTGGCCGGGTTGACCCACGTAAGGTTTTCCCGGTCCCTCCATATCTTCCCATCCTGGGTTTTGATTGTCAGGTCAGGCCGCGCTGTGCCGAGGGTATTATCTTTAAAGGCCACAATGCGTGCGATCGTATATATCCCCCTTGCTTTCAATGACTTTATCAGGCCCTTGATGTCCTTTACAATGATGAGTTTCTGTGCGCCTATCTCGGATGCCATGGGGATTGAGCTTTTGTATGTTATTACTCCCTTGTCACCCTTTACATCAATGACAAGCGCGTTCAGTTCGGTTTCATCAATAAGCCTGAGCGCTGCATCGCGGAGCTTCCGGTCCCCTATGCCGTAAAAGGTCAGGTACAGGGCCTTGGGCGTAAAGGGCTGCAGCCTGAATTCAAGGGGCGATTTTGTCCTGGGGCTGAGAGAGTACATCACGGTCCTTAAATATCCAGGCGCCCGTGCTGCTATCCTGGTTGCCGAATTCGGCACAGTGAACATGCCGTTGTCATCACCCTGGACCACCCCGTTGTCCAGAGTGATGATAGCGCCCTTTATGGGCTGCTTTGTAACGGAATTGATGACTTGTCCGGTTATGGGGCCTGATGCATATACCGGCAACGCCGAAACGAGTGTCATAAGTAAAAAGGCCACGAAACATCTTGTTCCTCTCATTGTTCTCTCCTCATCCCTGTGGTTAAGTTGGTATTTCCGTATTAGTAAATGATTTTCCGCTCCGGGGAGTCCCCTTATTCCGGTCCCCTGCCTTTATGTTTTCAAGGCGCAAGCGAATCCGCTATTTCTTTCCCGCGCCGTTTGCCGGGCCGGCAATTTCCGTGCGCCATAGACTATCATACTTATGCGCAGACAGTATAGCTTCTGCTTACGAAGGTGTTCTGTGATTCAAATCACAAAACAAGCAGCTCCCACGAACGGGTGGCAGGTCATCCTCTGAATGAACATGGGGGATATTTACAACGGGAAATATTGCGGAGAATGCCATAACGGGAAAATGGCGCCAGACGTAAAAGATGCAACCAAGTGTGACATCTGCCACAAGAAGTTTTAAATCGAGGAATTTCCGGCAACAGCCCGGTCATAAAACCAGCTGCCCGAAGCCTTTGTCCTGCTCAATCCCCCGGCGCCCCGGGGAAAGCAGCTTTATGTATGGTCCCCGGCTGCGCTTGCTGTATCGGGCCGGGCATCGCTGTATCCCCGGCATGCGATATCCACCAGGTATTGGTCCCGTGAGAGCAGTGTTCCCCGGCAGACGCGCTCTGCAGGGGGCCGGCTTTTCATCTCATCCTCCAGGCGGCTGAGCAGTTCGGCCGTGACCCATTCGGGTATCCGCGCCCGGTCTGACGGATAGATGAATCCGAAGAGGATAAGGTGGCTGAAGAGCAGCCTCCAGTGGGGGCCGAAGCGGTGAAGCAGGCGCTTCCAGTCAAGGCCTTCAGCGCAGGCATGGAAGAGATGGGCGATATCGGCCCCGTCATAACGCTCCCGCTCCATAATGAACGATTTTGACCAGATGATCTCCTCGGGCGGGCAGAGCCTGACAGGTATCCCCAGTATTTTCTTCTCAACCGCGTGTTTAAACCACTCGTCGTCTATGTCGTTTATGCCCTTCCCGGACCCGAAGATGATATCGACGAAGTCGTCTCCTGAAAAGACTTTGCCTAGCCAGTGCGGGGCGGTTATCTCTGTGCTGTAGCCGGCATCAGCGAACACTTTCATGATGTGCTCCACGTCGCGTGGATGGACAAAGATATCGAAATCCTTTGTCTTTCGTCCGATCCCTGTGAAGGAATTGAATGCATATGAGCCGCCTACAAGAAAAGGGACCATGGACTCATTTGCCGTTATAATTGTCTTCCGGTAAAAATCGCTGGTTTTCGGATCAACCCCGTAATTATCCGGGGCGCAGATTCGGGCGGTGTCGATGTCTGCACTTTCAGCTGCTGCTCCTGCCTCATGCGGATGCTCGTAAGAAGGCATTATGGCTCCCTTGATGCCGGTATTTCTATAAGGCGGAATGGCGGGCGGTCCGGGTAATTCCGCCGCAGTACCGGCATGGACACGTTATAGACAGGAACGCCCTCTCTGGTCTTTCCCAGCGGGCTGCCTCCATGTGCATGGCCGTGGAAGACTGTAGTGACGCCGCAGCGGTTCAGAGGCTCCTCAAGCCTGCAGGTGCCCAGGAAGGGATAGATTTCAGGATGCTCTCCTTCAACCGTGCCGTGGATGGGGGCATAATGGAGGAGAACAATGCGCTGCTGGGTCCTCAACTTGGATAAAGCTGATTCAAGCCGGACTGCTTCATTTACGGATTCCTGTACGAATAATTTTATTGCGTCCTCTCCCCAGGGCTGCAGGGCATGATTTTCAAACCCGCCGGCAAAACCCTTGACTCCTGCAAAGCCGATGCCGCGGACTTCACAGGTGGTCCCATCAAGCATGTTTACCCCGGCATCGAGAAATATCTCCTGGATCTCATCCCGTTTGCCGCACTCATAATCATGGTTTCCAAGGACCCCGATCATGGGGATTTCCATTGTTTTTTTCAGGTCTTTTGCGAGCACATGCGCCTCTTCCGGCAGGCCCGTATCAGTAATGTCGCCGCAGAGCAGGAGCACATCCGCACTTTTTGAGATCAGGGAAAAAAGCGGCTGCAATGCCCCCTGGGATTTCCTGGTATAGTGGATGTCTGCTATGGCTGCAAGGCGTACGCCCTCTTTTCCCGTTGCCACTGTTTCTCCGCTGGGAATAATTAATTTTTTTGATTGCCTGTGATGCCGTCCTGTCCGCGCAACCGCTCTCTCTCAGGCGCCGGCTTCTGCAGGAGTGATTTCCGTCTCCAGGCGCTCCGCTCTCCTGATCACCGCAACTGCTACCGGGGTCCCGATGAGCCATTCCTCAGCTCTCATAATAAATGGTATCAAAATCCCGGTGACCCGTCATCTAATTTTATTTTCCCGGGAAAACCGTCATGCACCAGTAGAACTATTATTTGAGAGTGGGCGCTTCCAGCGGGCACTCTTTGCAGCGGGGTTTTGGTTTGCAGTAATCCTTGCCTGTCATGACGATCAGGGCATGGTATTCGTTGAAGAGTTGTGCCTCCTGATCCAGGGCCTGGTGAAAAAGGTCCTGGTATTCATCGTAGCCGGCCCCTGCCTGCATGATGCCATGTCTCGACAGCACGCGTTTTGTGTAGGCATCTATCACGAATACCGGCTTGTCCAGGGCGTAAAGGAGGATGGAGTCGGCTGTCTCGGGGCCGATCCCGTTGACATTCAGCAGTTCCTGCCTCAGGGCCAGGGTGTCTTTCTTCCCCGCTTTTTTCATGCTGCCGCTGTAATAATGCAGTAGAAAGTCTAAAAAATACTTCAGCCTTTTTGCCTTGACATTGAAGTAGCCTGCAGGCCGTATGAGGGATGCAAGTTGTTCGTGCGGCAGGAGGTGCAGCGCTTTTGCATTGAGCACCCCGGCTTTTTTAAGATTGCCGACAGCCTTTTCGACATTGGACCAGTTGGTGTTCTGCGTAAGGATTGCCCCGACGGCAACTTCGAAGGGAGTATCGCCCGGCCACCAGTGCTGGGGACCATAGAAGGCATAGAGCTTATGATAGATACCCAACAGGGTGCGCTTTGTATTCATGTCAAAAGGCCGATAGCTAACTACACGAGAGTATATCTGATGCTGCGTCTTATTCCAAAAATCATGGACAATTGCCCGGTTATATCTTACCCAGAAAATATGCTTTTGTTTTATTTACAAAATCTAATGCTTTTGGGAATATCTCATCTATATCTTCTTTTGTAATATCGACCTGTTCCATGTAATCTCCTTTTTGCCTGAGTTCAAATGCGCGATGCAATGCAATGGACAGTTCTTTTTTAAATGACCCGGCTTTTATAAACTCTCTGTCAAACAGTGATATTGCCCCCGCATGTTTTGAAGTTCCGATCTGCTTCTCTTGTAAAAGAGCGAGCACAGCATAAAACATTGCATAATATAAACGGTTCATTATTGCGCGCCGGCTCATACTCTCTTTCAGGAGAACCCTCGCCTCTTCAATGGAATCATCGGCTTCCTTGAGCCTATATTTTATTAATGCAGCCAATTCTTCCTTCATACAGCTACACCCTCGCGATAGACATTTTTCATAAAGGCGGATTCTCGGATCGGACTATTAGTCGCAGCATCTATGCTTAATGCGACAGGCATAACGACCACGTCATCACTAAAGCCGACTTCCCACGCACAAATGCTTATATACTTTTCCAATGCATGATCAAGGTGGTCGACAACGATAAGCACGTCAAGGTCGGACTCCTCGGCAGCATCGCCCCGTGCCCTGGAGCCGAATATTATTAGCTCATGGACTTTTACCCGTTGCGAAACGAGGAATTTGAGCCTTTCTGCAATTTTATAGTCTTTTCCAGTCACCTAATGTCCTGAGTATTCTGTTTAAACGCTTTTATAAAATCAACCTGCTCCTTTATCCCAACCTTGTCTAATTCTTTATTCGAGAAATGGGCATTAAAAACACGACAATAGAATATAATAACATGACACCTGTAAGTATTTGGAACCTAAATTAAATTTAATGTGAATTTATTTCGCTTTCTTCGTCATTTTATATACAAAAGCGAGTATCTCTGCAACAGCGCGGTAGAGTTCGGGGGGGATCTCCTGGTACAGGTCAAGCGCTGACAGCACCTCCACAAGCTGCGGGTCGTCTCTTAAGGGGATGTTGTGTTCCCGCGCGATCTGTAAAATTTTTTCCGCCATAGCCCCGCTTCCCTTGGCAACGACCTTGGGGGCGGAATCTTTTTCAGGTTTATAGCGGATCGCAGCCGCTTTTGTACGTTTATCCATATCCCTGCTATGCCTTTATGTTGATTATCCTTTCCGAGGATGCGAGCTTTTCCATCTGCTCAAAGGAATGATCATCTTTATCCAGGTTGTTTACCGCTTTCAGGCTCATTCCTTTTTCCCTGAAGGTATCTTTGAGCTCATCAAGATTGGCGTTGAGCGTTGATCTGAGATCAGCTTTTTCCGTTTTGAAGGAAACAAAAAAATCCTTGTTGTACATCAGGACCATTACCGAAAGGCTGCCGAATTCTCCGAGATCAAGATTAAGCCTGCAGGAATAGGACGACCTGACTCCGGCATTGCCCTGTCCTCTTTTAAAAGATATTTCCCCTTCCCGCAGCTCTTTCCAGTTCAAAGGCAGAAAGGTATAAAAAGAGTCTGTTGTTTTAGAAAGCGCCTGAAAAGTCTCGATGTCCTTGAGCAGTCCGTTGATATTCTCATGGAGCTTTTGGGCCTGAGCGCTGTCATGTGCTGCCTGGCTTGCAGCAGCGGGCATCCTGGCAGAAACGTTATCCGCAGCGCCCCCCTTTTTATCAGCAATGAAGTCCCTTAATTCAAGGAGCGCCGCCTTCAGGTCGCCCTTGACTGAGGGCAGTTCAGGGGTGCGGGCGTCTGCATGCGCAGCGCCTTGCTCAGGTTTCACCTGTGCGGGCCTGTCTGCATTTTTTTCAGCCTGCTGTACAGGGGAACCGGCATGGGACGGCAATTCTGCTGCGATTCCTTCACTGCTATGCTCTTGCTGCTGGAGCAGTCCGCCCGTAAGAACGGCTTTCAGGTTCGCATCAGCCCTCTCCCCATGCTGTGCCGGGCTGTAGGACGGTGATGGTTCGGGGCGGGATGCATCCTGCTCCATCTGCTGCATCAGCAAACCGGCGACAGCTGTTTTCAGTTTGGCTTCGAGCGCCACTCCTGTGTTCTGCAGTGCGGTTTTCAGCGAGGGGCCCAGCATTTTCTCTATATTGATGATCAGATCTTTTTTTATGCTCTCAACAAGAGGATGGTCTTTCAGCGTATCCGGAAGCTGTGTGAGCAGGCTGTCAAGCCTTGACTGAATACTCTGCCCTGTTGACTTAAGGCTTGAGGTCAGGAGATTCTGTATCCTGACCTTCAGGTCCTTGGGCAAAGAGGCAATATCAGGCGGAAGCGCTTTAATGAGGTTTGTGATTGTCTCCGGGTTTGCCCTGCCCGTACTCCCTGCCATCTCGCCGGACAGGTCCTGGATGAGTTTGTTCAGGGTCTCGCCCTTGAGATCAGGGGCCGGCAGGGCGCCTGCGGGTTGTCCGGGCTCATCAGGGTATCCCACGAACTGGAGCTTTAATTCGCCGCCTTCTGCAGGCTGTCCGGTTACTTTGAAAAAAGCGGTTGCGCCCTTGTCCAGGGGGACCTCTGTTTTTGCAGTTACAATATCCCCTTTGACTTTCAGTGTGACCTCGCCTGAAGGTAGGATATCCATAACATCCGCCCTCAGGATCTCTCCCAGCTTGAGAGACATGGTTTTTCCGGAAGGTTTTTCAAGGGAAAGCGACCCGTCGCCGAGATTCGTAATCTTGAAATTAATCATGGCTAGCTCTATTATAAAGTATTAATTCGGGATTTCTATAGTTTTCGTGAATTCAAGGAAAAAGTAAAGAAAGACAGTAAATTGACTTTAAGGCAAATCAAAGGAGACTACATGCTCGATGCCCGTTTTGTGAGAGAAAATATCGACTTATTTAAAAAGGCGCTTGAAAAGAGGAACTATAAAGCCGACATTTCGGAATTCCTGTCCCTGGAGGATGAGCGGCTGAAGTTATTGAGAGAGTCCGAGGAATTGAGGAGCAGGCGGAATAGTGTTTCCGAAGAGATAGGTAAGCTGAAACGGCAGGGCCGGGATGCCGGAAGCCTGATGGAAGAAATGAAGGGTGTTTCAGAGAGGATAAAGGGCATTGATGAAACGCTGAAGGGGATTGAAGAGCGGGCGCGTTTGTTCCTGCTGAATATCCCCAACATTCCCCACGAATCCGTTCCCGTCGGCAAGGATGAGGCCGAGAATGTGGAGGTAAGAAAATGGGGCCGGCCCCGGCAGTTCGACTTCGAGCCGCTGAACCACTGGGATATTGCAGAGACCCTCGATATCATTGACTTTGAAAGAGGCGCGAAAATCGCAGGCGCACGCTTTTCAGTCATGAAAGGCGCGGGCGCACGGCTTGAGAGGGCATTGATGAATTTCATGCTCGACCTGAATACTGCAAAGGGGTATAAGGAAATATTCCCTCCTATCCTGGTGAACCGGGAGAGCATGACCGGCACGGGCCAGCTTCCGAAGTTCGAAATGGAGCTTTTCAGGATCATGGACCCTGAGTTTTATCTGATCCCGACCGCAGAGGTCCCGGTGACCAACATCCATAGGGATGAGATACTGAGGGAAGAGCAGCTTCCCATCTATTATACGGCATACACCCCGTGTTTCAGGCGTGAAGCAGGCTCGTACGGCAAAGATGTCAGGGGCCTGATCAGGCAGCACCAGTTCAACAAGGTGGAAATGGTGAAGTTCGTCAGGCCCGAAGAATCGTACTCTGAACTGGAAAAGCTGACTGCAAACGCCGAGGACATACTGCAAAAGCTCGGGCTTCCCTACCGGGTGATAGTCCTTTGCACCGGTGACATGGGCTTTTCCTCGGCAAAGACCTATGACATCGAAGTATGGCTGCCCGGGCAGAACAAATACAGGGAGATATCATCATGCTCGAATTTCGAAGATTTCCAGGCGCGCCGCGCAAACATACGCTTCAAGCGGGAAGGTAAGAAGGGCACTGAATTCGTCCATACCCTCAACGGCTCGGGCCTTGCAATAGGAAGGACCGCTGTTGCCGTGCTCGAAAACTACCAGCAGAAAGACGGGACAGTGGTTGTGCCCGAAGCGCTGAGGCCGTACATGGGCATGGAGGTCATAAAATAAGCCTCTTCCGTCACCGGTTCAATTCAGAAAGCGATGGAACCGGTCCTTTGAACTTTATATCATCAAACCGTTCAAAATGGGCTTTGCCGCAGGCGACTTTCATGCTCTCGCTTGGCCTCAGTTCCTGGTCTTCACTTTTTGTCTCTGCGACAAAGTAGACTTTTTTCTCGCCCGTGAATACCACTGCCCAATCAGGGTTATAGGTTCCTATGGGCGTGTTTATTTTGAACCAGGAAGGCAGCTTGAAAAAGAACTCAACGTGCTCGCTGCTCTCACAATCTCTGGCAAACTGATTTTCGACAGATGACTCAAGCGGAAGATAGTTTTCATGAATGGTTTTATGGGTGCTGTGTACCTTGAAAGTGAACCGATCAAGGTACACTTCAAAATCCTTGTCATCAAACAACGCCATCTCATAGACTTTATCGCCTATTTTTTCATATTTGATGCCATCCACCATCATTTGATGCAGCACTGATTGGACTGCGGATATCGCATTATCCATAAAGAGCTGCGGGTTGAGGAGCACGTCACCTAATCTCCCCGATTTCTTGAGTATTCCCAGGATAGTATGTCGTGTCAACTCGGTCTTCGACTGAATGTACGCTAAAATATCAGGCATATCAAACAGTGCACCGTAATCATTATTAACACTATCGCTAATCAACTCTCCATCAACGCCTTCCCGAGTCAGTAAAACCTTCTTCTTGGTTGACATGACAGCTGGTTTTCTGGTTTCAGGCATGTTCCTCACTGTGTGCGCAGATCTGGCAATCAAGTCAGAAGTTTTATATTCGACACTGTACCGTGTGTGATATTTTATTCTTTCCCAGATTTGCAGAAATTTCGGATCTGCCTCGAACCCTTTTCGGAAATTGATTTTTTGCCTGTCCCCTTTGTTCTTTACCCTTCCCGAGAAATCCACTCCGCAATCTTCTTGTATTTCTTTCTGCAATGCTTTTGCGAAGTCCTCATACCGCTCATTCGCTACAACAGTCAATCTGTTTATGGTGCGGTCAAACACCCGCTCTCCGTTATGATTTACCGGCAGACGCAAGCCCCGTCCTATTTCTTGCCGCTTTTTAAGCTCCGACCTGGTCTCGTTCAGCGTACATATCTGGAAAACATTCGGGTTGTCCCACCCCTCCCGCAATGCGGAATGGCTGAAGATGAAGCGAAGCGGCGTAGCAGGGTCAAGGAGTTTCTCTTTGTCCTGCATTATCAGTTTATAAGTATCATCATCCGCCTGGCTCTCTCCTTCGGTATCTTTCAGTCTTCCTTTGCTGTCCTGTGAGAAATAACCGTTATGTATTTCATCAATGGAGTAGCGCAGCAGACCGCTATAAGCAGGTTTGCCAATTTCCTGTTGGTATATCTCCTCAAACCACCGGGCAAATTTCCCTTTCGCAGGGATCCCTGTGGTGTCGTATCCCCGGTAGTTCCTCACCTTGTCGATGAAAAACAGCGAAAGAACCTTAATGCCTTTGCTCTTGTGCGCCTTTTCTTTCTTGAGATGCTCCTCAACGGTCCGGCGAATCATGAACTTCATGACCTCATCGTTCATTCCGCCCCGGGTTTCACCTACCGAGAGCATCAAACCGTTGGTGAGGGTAATAGTTCCGTTCCCCGCATCAATTTCATCAATGATAAAGCCCTCTTTATA
Organism: Nitrospirota bacterium; assembly: GCA_021847795.1. Classification (GTDB taxonomy): domain Bacteria; phylum Nitrospirota; class Thermodesulfovibrionia; order Thermodesulfovibrionales; family Dissulfurispiraceae; genus JAMCVZ01. The sequence goes on along the minus strand of JAJZPZ010000003.1, from coordinate 40,750 downwards.
TATCTCGCGCTCTTTGCTCAATTTGTAAATATCGTTACCCGACCTGACAGTGACCGACTTTCTCATCACTCCCTTATCCGTGTTGCAATCAATTTTGACTTTTGCGGTAAGCTTGGTTTTGGTTGCGTTAATACTTTCCAACTGGATAAACGCCTTGTTCATGGCATTTTCGCTTACCACCGAATCAACCTCTATCTGCTTCACAAATCCCAAATCATAGGCTTTTACGGGATTAAGGGAATACACCAGGTTATACAGGTTGGTGTGGGTCGCTGAATAACGAAGGGTACACAGCGGGTTGAGATTTGCAATCGCCTTTTTGCGGATGTCCGTTTCCATATTCTGCGGCTCATCCACAATGACAATAGGGTTAGTACTCTGAAGGAACTCGATGGGATTTTTCCCGGTGAGTTTGTCATTGGGCTTGTTGATTATATTTTTGTCTTTCGCAAAAGCATCAATGTTTATCACCAGTATCTGAATGGAGTTATTACCGGCAAAGCCCCTTAAATTAGAAACTTTCTTGCTGTCATATACATCGTATGTGGTCTGCACTTTGTCATAAAGGTTCTGAAAGTGCTCATGGGTAATTTGCAGGTTCTTAAGAACACCCTCCCGCACGGCAATCGACGGGACGACTATTATAAATTTTTTGAATCCATATAGTTTGTTCAATTCATAGATGGTGCGCAGGTAAACATAGGTCTTGCCCGTTCCTGTCTCCATCTCAACAGAAAAGTTCATCCCGTGCAATGCCGTATCCGCACTCTCTATTCCATTGCGCTGCTGGATTTCCTTTATGTTCTCCCAAATCTGCTCTTCAGCCAGCACAAGCTTGTTCCCGACTCCAAGCTCCGTAAGCAACGAGCCTGTCTCGGTAAGTGAAAATTCAAAATCGCCCCCGCTCAAAGGCTGCCCCTCGAACAGATCGGCGACGGCCCTGATGGCCTCTATCTGGTACTCCTGGTTACCGTCAAAGTGGAGTTTCATGAATTAGCTTTCTCGTTCTAATTATGATCTCTCAAGAGTTTTATTATCTGCCAACTCGGATAATGGATAAATAAAACCCCCGGGCTCACTGTTCTTCTTTTGTCGTTCGCTTTTTATTACCCAACATCTTTTTTGTTTCTTTGTCAAAATCGCTTTCAAATTCCCTGTCCTGTACCACCCTGAATTTTTCAAACTCCTCTTCCGCAAGTTTTATTGCCACAGCGTTGCTTACCTTTCCGGCATTTGTCAATATCTGGTATTCGTTGAATTGTAGGAAGGCATCCAGTCTTTGCGCCCAATCCGCCATCTTCATCGGAATCTGGCGGGCCGCCTGATTTTCTGCATAATCCAGATACATCGATACGACCCGCTCGAGTCCCTTGATTTCATTTTCGAACAGATAATTCTTCGCGATTGTTACATCTGCCTTCAGAATCTTGCCTTGCGGGGCATTCTTCCATGTTTGCAATCCCATATTGGGCTTTGAAGCGTTCGCTCTTTCCGCAATAATCTCGGCTGCGGTCTTCCCTGCAATAGCCCAATGCAGTTTGTTCTGCACGGCCCTGAAAAAAGTTTGAGTTATCTCGGCGTCCTTATCATAGTCAATACTGCATTGCTGATATATATCGGTTATTTTCTGATAGAAGCGCCTTTCGCTGGCACGTATCTCCCGGATGCGCTCAAGTAGTTCGTCAAAGTAATCCTTCCCGAAACGTTTCCCCTGCTTAAGCCGTTCATCATCCAGCACGAAGCCCTTGATAATAAATTCTTTCAGTGTCTTAGTGGCCCAGATACGGAACTTTGTAGCCTGGTGGCTGTTAACCCGATAACCAACAGCTATTATGGCATCCAAATTATAGAGGTTAGTCAGATAACTTTTGCCGTCATCGGCAGTTATTCGAATTTTTCGAATAACTGAATCCTCTTGTAATTCCACCGAATTAAATATCTCTTTCAGGTGGTAATTTATAGTATTTACCTCGACTCCGAACAATTCAGCCATCCGCTTTTGACTGAGCCAGAAGGTTTCATCGCTGAAAATCACTTCGACATGAATATTCCCCTCCGGCGAGGAATAAAGGATAATGTCCGAAAATTGAGGATCTTGGTTATCGCTCATATCGTCTTAAAATCAATTCCCGCATCGCGCATCTGCAATACGGTATTCGTTTTGAGCTGGTCGTTGCCGGCGAACAGGCTGTCAAGGGTGATGACCTTCTGCGGCCTGGCGGCGATGATTTGCTCTACCAGCTTTTTGTTCATGGCATCCAGGGCGATAATAAGCTCACCGTTGTCGATGCTGTAATAGCCCGCACTGGCAGGCCCTTCGACCCCGCTCAGAGTGACATGCTGCAACGGACTTGCAAGTTCGCGCCCCGCTTTGAGCATAAGCTCATAGAGCATGTTCTGTTTTTCAACGCCGGGCCGGACAGGATCGGTGAAAGCATCGAGCTGCTCCAGAAGTTTACCTTCACTATCTATTTCATTGCCTCTCCAGACTTTGAAATTGGATGGTGCAAGTTTGAATGCCTTGAAACCCAAGTCCAGCGTACCGGCCTCAAATAAATCAGGCTTCTCAGCTCTTTCTTTTTCAATTCTCTGAATAACTCTGCGAATGCGTTCTTGGGCGATGTCGGCAATGGTTTTATAACCTGCTTTAAATGCTTCACTGTTTTCATCGCACTGCTCAGGCATCTGTACTAAAATAAACTTGCGATTGCCACCGTCTTCTTTATTGAGCTCTATAACGGCTTGGGCCACGGTACCTGAGCCGCCGAAGAAATCGAGAACTATGAAATCCTTAGTGCTTATTGTGGCTAGAAAGTGTTGTATTAGGTTTACGGGCTTCGGAAAAGAAAATACTTTAGTATCAAATAACGCTAATATGTCTTTATTGCCATCTTCATTCATTCCGACTTCTTTTGGTAAATGAGTTGAAACAGATTTTTTTGCCTCTTCTGATCCGAACTTTTTTATAGCCTTTATCTTATCTTCGCTTTCAAAAACTCTAAATGCCGGGATAGTGATATTCAGAAAGCTGTAATCATCCGGGAACACTATTTTCCCTTTTTTGTAATAATCAGGAAATGTGTCTTTCGTAACGCCCCAAATTCTATTCGGGTTGAAAGGATAAGCTTTTCCTGTCTTCGGATTAATCATTTTAAAAGCTGAATTCGGCCTCTCTTCTGCAGTCCTTTGTGTTGTTAGATCAGACAGTCTCCATCTGTCTTCTGGATAATCATCTGTTTGATAGTATTTCCTCTCGTAAGAGACCCCTGCACTAAAGTTGCTCTTGGTAAAGCATACTATCCACTCATAATCCTGTGACACTCCAAAAGGCACATCACTCTTTGTTGTTCTCTTTTTCCAGGGGAATTTCGCCACAAAATTCTCTTCCCCGAATATCTCATTCATCACCAGCCGCAGATTGTGCACTTCGTTATCGTCAATGTGAACGAAAATGACGCCATCATCACGCAGCAGGTTCTTGGCAAGGAACAGGCGGGGATATATCATGCTGAGCCAGTTGCTGTGATAGTGGCCGCTGTCTTTGCTGTTTTTACGGAACAGCCCTTCTTTCATCAGAAGGCCTTCTTCGTCTTTGTCGCCGATGCGCTTCAGGTAATCTTCTTTCCTCTCGCTGAATCTATCTGGGTAAATAAAGCTGTCGCTGCCTGTGTTGTACGGCGGGTCGATGATAATGCATTTCACCCTGCCGTAATAGGCCTTTTGCAGCACCTTGAGGACTTCCAGGTTTTCGCCCTCAATGAAAAGGTTCTCGGTTGTATCAAAGTTGACGGATTCCTCCGGCGCAGGCTGCAAGGTTGCCGTAGTAGACTGCTGCAATATTTTGAAAGCATCGCTCTTGCCGGCCCAATTCAATACATATCGTTCATTGGCAAAGTTGATGTCCTCACCAAAGGCCGCTTTCAGCTTCTCCCAATCCAGTTGGTTTTCAGCAAAGAGCTCGGGAAACAGTTTTTCCAGCTTTTGCAACCTGAGTTGCTTTATATCAGGTGATTCTCCGTTCATCTATTCCCCATTCTTATATTTAAACAGCATATGTTATCAAAAATACTTTACTGCTATATGTTACCAGAAATGCACGGCATATAAACTTTTCGTGCCAATCCAGATACTTATATCCGTTCATTAAATCACAATTCGAGTATAAATACAACAGCTTCATAAAATAAAATACTCTGCCAGCGCTGCCGCCATGATGATTGCGCTTGCAGGGATAATCTTCCGGTAGATGCCCCACATATCAGCCTTGAAGTATTCCCGTGTCAGGACAAGGCAGATATGCACTGGAGAGAGCAACACTCCCAGAAAGCCGGAGGCAAAGGCAAAGGTCATCTGGTTCAGGTGCGCGCCGGCTGCGAGGCTGATAAGGAGCGGGAACGTACTCCCCACAAACCCTACGGTCAGCCCCGTCAGGAGCCCGCTGACAAAGGGCAGAACGAACAGCACGGGCAAAAGGGGGATCCCCTCCTCAGTAAAGTACCTGCTCAAATTCCCGACTGCGCCTGAATTCTCCATGGCGAACTTGAAGAGCATTGCCCCGAAGATGAGAGTGATGACATCCGCAGTAAAGCCGTGCCTGAGTGTCATAACCATGGCCTTCGGGCCGAACCGGTAAAACAGGAACAGCAGGGCTATGGTGACTCCAAGGGCGTAATGCAACTCCATCTTCAGCGCAATAACCAGCACAAGGATAAGGACAATCGGCAGGAAACTGGCGAGCCCGGAAAAGCGGAAGGGAGAGTCTGCGTTTCTGCTTTTTCGGGTTTCGGGTTTGATATCCCTCATGCTGAACAAAAAGCCGGTGATGCAAATCAAAAGGGCGTAGGCGGCATTGGAGAGAATCAGGCTCCTGAGTTCGATCCTGGTGATTGCAGCGGCAAGGAGTATGCCGGGATACAGGGGGAGGACATATTCCCAGGGATGCCTGAACCAGTAATTGATGAAGCCCTTTTCCTCTGCCGGCATTCTCAACCCCTTTGTCGCCTCTTCCACCATGGGAGCGGAAAAGTAGGCCCCGCCCAGGGAGGGGAGCAGCCCTATCAGCAGCGGCATGGAAATAATCACCGCCTTTCGCTTTTTCAGCAGATCACGGGAGGCTTCCATCATTTTTGCCATGACCTGCTGCTCCCGCAGGATTTTTTCAAGCACCTTTATCAGGGTGAGGGCGAAAAAGAGCTGAATGGTCACCGGGTCTGCAACAGCGGAACGTACTGTTGCCGCTATTCTTTCAACGGGCATCAGGTAGAGGGCTGACAGCAAGGCAGAGGCAATGATAAGGACATAGCCCACCTGCAGCTTCAGCCTGAGGAGCAGGAGCATTGAAGCAAAGACAGCAGCTACTTTTAAGACATCAAACATCCGAAATTATACCACGACCCATCCGGGTCGTAATTTCATTTATTTTTCAGGTATACTTAAATTTATGAGGAAAGTCGCAGTGATCGATGGGCAGGGTGGCGGTATCGGCAGCCTTGTCATTAAAAGACTCAAAGAGGAGTTCGGGGACAGGCTCGAAATCATTGCTATCGGGACTAATTCAACGGCAACCAGTGCAATGATGAAAGCGCGGGCAAATAAGGGCGCTACAGGTGAAAATGCGATTCTCTGGAATGCAGGCCGCGTTGATGCCATTATCGGCCCCCTGAGCATCGTGCTTGCCAACGGGATGCTGGGTGAGCTTACCCCCGAAATGGCAAAGGCCATAGCGTCTTCGCCGGCAAGGAAGTTCCTGATCCCCCTGAACCAGGAGAACGTGGAGATGATAGGGGCCGTAAAGGAACCCCTGCCGCATTTGATCGAGAAGCTCATAGAGAATATACACCAAAGTATGAACGCGTAATGATTGCAGTTCCTGTTGGACTGCAGTGGAAAATTACATAAGACGGGAGGATTCACATGTGTGAGGCAAATGCATATATCTATAAAGACGGAAAAGAGGACCTCTATCTTGAAAATGTCGATGTCCTGATACCGGAAGGCGGCAGGATATATCTCAGGAACCTTTTCGGCGAGCAAAAGACCTTTGACGGGCAGGTCAAGGAAATATCCCTGTTAAGACATAAGATACTGCTTGAAGAAAAGAAATAGTGTTCTGCGTTCCGATCAGTCCAGGAGCATAAATGCCTGATCAGAGGGATTATGAACTATGGGCAATGAGATTACCTGGCGATTCATTGATTCAGGCCCCTGTGATGCCGCTTACAACATGGCGCTGGACGAAGCCATCGCGTTTGCCGTCAGAAAGGGCAGGACATTGCCGACGCTCAGGGTGTACGGCTGGGAAGTCCCCTCTGTAAGCATCGGCTCGTTCCAGGGCATTCCGGACATTAACCGGGAATACTGCGCCGGCAGCAACATTCCTGTGGTGAGGAGACCTACCGGCGGCAGGGCGATTCTGCACGGCGATGAACTTACGTACGGTTTTTCCTCGGGGAATGAGGGACCTTTCTCAAAAGGCCTCCTGGAGACGTACCGCCTTATAAGCACTGCGCTGCAATCAGGGCTTGAGATGGCCGGGGTGCGGGCAGTAATCAAGAGGGAGCGTGAGCCGGGAAGAAACCTGACACGCAGTCCCCTCTGTTTTCAATCCACATCCTACGGCGAAATAAGCTTTGATCGTAAGAAGCTGATCGGCTCAGCGCAGAAGAGATGGCCCGACGGCTTTCTTCAGCAAGGGTCCATCCCCTACTCCCTTGATTATGAAAAGCTTCTCGAGGTGTTTAATCTGAAAGACAGTGACGCGTCATGCGTGAAGAGTGATGAGTTTGAGAACAAAGACCCTTTTCTTTCTTTTGACTCATTACGCATCACGCATCACGCATCACTGCCTTTGAATATGGTCGGCCTGAGGGAACTGATTCGGGATTTCGATCCTGAAAAGTTCAAAAGGTGCATCAGGTTGTCTTTTGAACGGGTTTTCGGGGTTACTCTTGCCGATGCCCTTCCGTCTCCTCAGGAGGCTGAGTTTGCCCGCTCCCTGGTGTCTGAAAAGTATCGGAATCCCCTGTGGACTGAGGGTGAGGTGCAGCGTAGCCGGTCTTGTAGTAATAATGGAAGATTGAGGCAAGCATAACAAGGCTGATGTATCCCTGGATGACATAGGTGATAAACTGGTAAGGAATTGCCAGGAACGAGCCGATGATTGGTATGAGCGCAAAGGGAGTTCCCACCAGGATCACGATAAAGCCGGTCAGCATATACCCCAGGAGAAGAGTTCCGTAGAAGCCTACGGCAGCCGGCCTCTCGTAGAGATACCGGGCGGTATCCTTCAGGGCAGTGAGAGGTTTTGATTCATTGAACACCAGATCGGCAACCCCGTAAATCGTTACCGATAAGGTGATAAGAATCAGAATAAAACCGGCGCAGAGGAGCACCAGGGAGAAAAAGACGCCGAGGAAAAGTCCTAGCGCTGCCTCCTGGGCCTTTGCCATATCAATAATCGTCGAGGCGCCCCCGCCGAGGATGCCGAGAATAAAGGCAAGGGTTATGAAAACAACGCCGATTATTGTTGAAAATATGAGCACAGGGAAGAAGAGCCGCTTCCCTTCAGTAAAGAAGTATCCCAGCGTGAATTTGTGGTATCCCTTTAAAATAGTATCCGCAATCACTCCTATGGTCCCTGCTACAGTGAAGATCCAGAGGATGGCGATGAAGGTGATGTAAATGAGGAGGCTGAGTATGACTATCAGCGCCATGCCGAAATATTTGTGCAGCAGTTCGGCAGAGCCTTTGAAGGCGCTCACCACGTCCTTGAGCCTCAGTATTTCCGTAAGGTCAAGCCCGAACATGACGAAGGCAATGGCAATCGGTATTCCCACAATGAGAAAAAAGCTTGCACAGCTGAGGAACATGGAGGCAAACTGGACCAGCAGGAGTTGCCAGTTTTTATGTACGGTGCCTACGCCTTCTTTTATGGTATCAATGTAGGTCATATCAGATTATGAAGGATACGGGGTGAAGGTTGAAAAACGGCATGGACCCGGTCTAAAGGTTGAAGGATGAAGGTTGAGGGTTGAAAAACAGCACGGTTTTATTATGCCTTTATTCTTTAGCCTTAACTCATCCTTCATCCTTCCTCCTTCAACCTTTCCTGTATCCTACTATGGTGATGCCTGATTCCTCCGCTTCTTTTATCAATTTTCCTTTATTTATTATTATACTCTTTTGCGCCTCAATAACAAGGACCCGTGCAGTGACATCAACCATGGCTTTGATGGTTGAGAGCCCGACAACGGGGACGTCAAGTCTCATGTCCTGCTGGGGCTTGCTTGTTTTTACGACAACTGCGCCGCTGCCGGCCCATTTACCCCCCCGTCGTATTGCTTCATCAGTGCCTTCGATGGCCTCAACAGCCATCACCGCCTGACCTTTAACCACAACGGTCTGCCCGATATCCAGCCTGCCTGTCTCCTTGGCGATCTTCCATCCGAACTCTATGTCTTTCCATTCGTCCTTAGATGGGGGCTCTTCCGTTAATACACCTTCAGGCGTAAGGAGGTGGGGGCTCAGGGTGGTTGTGTCTATGATGCTCACCCCCTCGCTTTCGATCTCCCGGGTGATTGCATTTAAGATCGAGTCGTCACTCTTGTCCTTAAGGGAGAAAAGCAGTTTTATCGCCCTGAGGTCAGGGGTGATCTTTGATTTGTAAATAAGCGACTTGGGGACCTTGCCGGCCATGATGGCTTCTTTTACGTTGAATTCCCTGAGCACACTGATAAGTTCGCCCAGTTTGCCTACATTGATCCACCTGATTTCATCAGAGAGGCCGTCCATCTCGGCAGGGGCGAGGTTCTCAAGGGCAATGGTGATAACCCTGTACCCGCGCTCACGTGCGTCTTGTGCGATGATCTTAGGAAGTTCGCCGGTCCCGGCAATAATACCGATAGTCTTCATAAATTCCAAATAACAAATCCCAAATTCCAATGGTCGGAATTCAAAACAATTTTTGAGGTTTGGGATTTGGCGCTTGGGATTTGCCTTATCTGCATATTCCTCTTGTGTTCTTTTCAATGAACTCGACGAGGTGTTTGATCTCCTTGGTGTCGGGGAGGTCTGATTTTATTTTTTTCAGCGCTTCCTTCAGGGTCCTTTTTTCCCTGAAAAGGATCTTGTAGGCTTTTTTCAGGTTGTTGATGGTCTCATCGGAAAACCCGTGCCGCTTAATGCCGATAGCATTGAGCCCATAGAGCTTTGCGCGGGGCCCGGAGGCCATGGTGAACGGAGGTATGTCCTGCCCGATACCGCTGAATCCCCCGATCATGGCATAAGCGCCGATGCGGGTAAACTGGTGCACTGCAACTACTCCCCCGATGAAGGCAAAGTCCTCCACTACCACATGCCCTGCGAGAGTCGCCGCATTGGCCATGGCAATGGAATTCCCGATCCTGCAATCATGTGCGATATGGACGTACGCCATAAGGAAGTTCGAATCCCCTATTTCCGTCAGTCCGGTCCCCCCTACAGAGGCCCTGTGGATGGAGGCGTATTCCCTGATGATATTGCCCTTGCCGATCTTTACCCCTGTTTTTTCGTTCTTGTACTTGAGATCCTGGGGGGGGAGCCCGATGGTGGCATAAGGATAGAGGGTGCAGTTCTCCCCTATTTCCGTGTTCCCCTCGATGATTACATTAGACATGAGGCGTGATCCTTTTTTTATCACTGCGCCTTCCCCGACAATACAGTAAGGTCCTATGGTGACATTGGCGGCAATCTCCGCCTTCGGGCTCACTATCGCTGTTTTATGTATCTCCTTTGCCATTCATCCTCCTTTATTGCGTTACAGCGTTGAGCGTAAAGCGTTATAGCGCAAAGGAATTCTAAATTAACATTTCACGCTATAACTCAATAACACGATAACGCCGTAACTCCTAATCAGTGACCATTGCGGTAAACTCGGCCTCTGCCATCAGCTTGTCTTCAACAAAGGCATTCCCGGAAAACTTCCATACGTTGCCCCTTTTGTGCGTGACCTGGACCTCAAACCTGAGTTGGTCTCCGGGGGAAACGATCTTCCTGAATTTTGTCTTTTCGATGCTCATGAAATACACCGTCTTCCCCTCAGTTCCTGATTTAAAGGCAAGGATGCCTGCAACCTGGGCCATGGCCTCAACAATCAAGACCCCGGGCATTACCGGGTTGTTGGGGAAATGCCCCTGAAAAAAGGGCTCATTGAAGGTCACATTCTTCATGCCCGTTGCCTTGACTTCGGGCTCAAGAGCGGTAACCCTATCAACCAGCAAGAAAGGATAACGGTGGGGCAGTAAGGACATAATCTCCTTGATATCAATCATATTTCCTCCTGGGCATGTGAGATGTCGCCTCTCTACTTTTTTTCTTCCAGCGACTGTATCTTTTTCTCAAGCTCTTCGAGCTTTTTTTTCATTTCAGGCAGCTTCGCAAAGATTACCGATGAGCGCAGCCAGTCGCGATGGGGCTGTATGGGAGTTCCGGAATAGACGCCCCTTTTCACTTCGCCCAGGGCGCCCGACCTGGCCGCCATCATTGTGCCTGCCTCGATATTCGTATGGTCGGCAATGGCCGACTGCCCTCCGATAATAACACCATCTCCAATGCGGGTGCTGCCTCCGATGCCGATCTGGGCAACAAAAATGACATTGCTGCCTACCTGCACGTTATGAGCGATCTGGACAAGGTTGTCTATCTTCGTTCCCCTGCCGATTACCGTATTGCTGGTGGTTGCCCTGTCGATTGTGGTATTTGCGCCGATTTCGACGTCATCTTCTATTATAACGCCTCCGACCTGTGGGATCTTCCGGTGGGCGCCTTCTGCAAATACATAGCCGAAGCCGTCCGCCCCGATAACGGCCCCGGGGTGAATGATGACCCTGTTCCCTATGCTGACGCCCTCCCTGATGGTCACATTCGGGTAGATAAGACATCCTTCTCCTATGCTGCTGCCCTCCCCGACAAAGACCCCGGGGTAAATGACGCTGCCCGGGCCTATCCTCGCATTGTCGGAGATGTAGGCAAAAGCATAAACAGAAACATTTTCTCCTAAGGAAGCGCTCTCCGAAATAAAGGCCTTCCTGCTGAGGCCCCTGTAGGGCTGTGGTTTTACATAGAAATGGGAGAGGAGCTTTGCATAGGCATACTGCGGATTCCCGGTTTTTACCTGGGGTTTTTGCAATCCCTCGACGAACTCTTTTACGATAACTGCTGTTGCCTTGCTGCCTACAAGCTCCTTCAGCAATTTCCGGTCCGAAAGGAAAGTGATATCTCCTTCTCCGGCCTCGGAAAGGCCGGCAGCGCCTGTTATCTCCACCTCTCCATTGCCGCTAAGCTCACATTGAAAAAGGTCTTTAAGCTCATACAGTTTCATTCCTGGGATATCCCCTTATCTCCGGACATGCCGAACCGGCCTTTTGCGGTCATAATGTTCACCTATCGGCAGCGGCGGCAAGGTAAACCTCTTATTTTTTCGAAGAGGATTTCGGCTTTGATGCTTTCAGTGCGTTGTATCTCTTTATTATCGTGTCAGTAAGGTCAAGCGCTTTGTTGCCATACAGCATGGATTGGGCCGGGAAAATCATATCGTATTTTTCTTCCTGCCCCAGTTTTCCTATAATTTCGATGATCTCCTTGTAAACCGATTCCGTCAATTCCCTGCGCCTTTTCTCCAGCTCCAGATTGACATCAGAGAGCATTCTCTGGAATTCCCTTTCCGAGCGCTCTATCTCATCCAGTTTCGCTTTCTTTGCATCGGGCGAGATAATAGAAGCCTGCTTTTCGAGATCGGCCTTCATCCTCTCTATGTTTTTCCCTTTCTCGTTGATGGTGGCCTGTTTCGAAGACATGAGGTCTTTTAAGCCGCTCACCGCTTTCTTGCCTTCCTCCGAATCGTTTGCAGCTCTGTCTATATCAACAAATCCCATTTTAAAATCAGCAGCATGCGTTAAAGAGACCATGCCCGACAGGAGCATGGCAAATCCCAAAATACCCGCACATACAAGTTTTTTCATCCTATCCTCCAATTTTATTAATCGTAATGAGTTATGGGTAATGCGTAACGGGTAAAAGACAATACCGACAAGGCAGTCTCGCGGAATATTTTTCCCTCATTACTCATTACGGATACACATTACGGCCTTTGTTAAAAGAATGATCCGAAGGTGAATTCAACCTTGCTCCCTGACTCCCCGGGCTTTTTGTTGAGGACATGCCCCCACTCGATCCTGATCGGACCTACCGGTGATATCCATCGTATCCCTGTTCCTGTAGTATACCTGAGGTCGCTTCCCCATGCCTCACCCGAGCCCCATGCCCTTCCCGAATCAATGAAGACAAGCCCTTTGAATTTGTATTCCGCTACGATAGGGAATATGTATTCCGCATTTAATATCAGTTCCTTTTCTCCGCCCATGGCCTCTCCGTTGACATCCTTCGGCCCGCCTTCGCCATATCCCAGGCCGCGCACCGTATCGATGCCTCCCACGTAAAATTTCTCATAGAGCGGGAGCTTCTTGCCGAAGAGCCCTGTTGTATGGCCTATCCTCCCACGGACGTGGAATGTCGTGTTGCTAAACATGGGGAAATACCAGCTGGAATCAAGAATCTCTCTGGTAAAGGCAGTCGTGCCGCCCAGTCCTGCAAAAGTGAGATATACGGCATTCTTTGATCCCCTTAACGGGTCGAGGTAATTGTCTCTCGTATCCCTTCCCAACGCAAGGCTTATGCTGCTTGTGGTGTTTTTGCCTTCCTGGTCTTTTACTATTTGCGAAGCGTCAACCCGTACGTTGGACACTGTTGTCTTCTCAAGGTTATAGGTGACGGAGCCATTCCAGTACTCCCAGAAGTTTTTCCCGAAGGAGAACTCAAAGCCTGTTGAGTCCCTGTCGAAGTCGCCGTATTGGCGCTGGTTTTTGTAAATACTGGCGCCGAAGGATATGGGCTTGTCCATAAACCAGGGGTCCCTGAAGGAGAGTTCATAGAAGGAACTGGTGCCGCCGAGTTCTCCGCGCAGCTTTAGATACTGCCCCTTTCCGAAGAGGTTCCCCTGGGTGATATCCACCATGGCAATGAACTTGTCCACCGAGCTGTAGCCGCCGCCGACGCTGAGAAAGCCCGTGGGCTTCTCTTTTACCGTTACATCAACATCAACGAGCTTTTCTTCCGGCCTTGGCTTCGGCGCAACGTCTACTGATTCGAAGTACTGGAGGTTGTTCAGCCTCTCGTAACTCCTCTTCAGCGCCGAGGCATCGAATGTGTCGCCCTCATCAACCCTTACTTCCCTTCTGATGACCTTATCGCGCGTCTTGGTATTGCCCGATATTTCAACTTTACCGATACTGTATTTGTCGCCCTCGCTGATTTTGTAGATTACTTTTATCTCTTTTTTCTCATCATCGGGAATGATATCGGGCAATACTGAAACAAGCGCGTACCCGTTGTTCGCATACTTGTCGGAAATTACAGTAACGTCCTTGGTGAGGAGTGATTTATCAAAGGTCTTATTGGCGGGAAGCTTGATCAGCTCCCGCAGCTTTGCCTCTGTAAAAGCCTTGTTGCCGGTTATATCTACGGAAGCTACCTTGTAGGAGTCCCCTTCCGAGATTTGCAGGGCGATTTTCATTCCCTTTTTGTCATCGGTAAGCTGGATCCTCGGCTCTCCTACAGTGACTTTGATGTAGCCTTTATTGTAGTAGAGGTCTTTTATCTTTTCCACATCAGCTCTCATGGTATCTTTTTTGTAATAGCCTGTGCCTGTGATAAAAGAAAAGAGGCCCCGCGTCTTGGTCTTCATTGCCTTCCTGATCTTTTTTGCGGATATGGCCTTGTTGCCCTCTATGATAATGTCCTTTATTTTTACCTTCTGCCCCTCATTTATCTGGTAGGTCAGGGCAACTTCCCCTTCGGCGATTTTCCGCACGACAGGCACTACTTTTGCCAGGTAAAAGCCTTCATCCTCATAAAACGTCCGGAGTTTTGCGGCATTATCATTTATAAGGGTGATGTCGGATATGGCGCCGCTGGTGACAGTGACCTGCTCTTTCAGTTTATCGTCTTCAAACTTTTTATTGCCCTGGAAATCGACTTTTATGATGGTAGGCTTTTCTTTGACCACATAGATGATCTTGAGCCCGCCTTCAAAGGGCTCGATGTTGACCTTAACGTCATCAAAATACCCCATCTTGTACATGGTCTTTATGTCATCGGAGGTTTTCTCATTGGACAGGCGGTCTCCTATTTTCTGCGATACCTTGGCCCTTATGGAGCCCTCATCAATCCTGCGCAGCCCCTTTACTTCTATGGCGGTAATAACCGGCAGCTCTTCAGCGTGGGCGGTCCGGAGGAAGGCGCCCTGAAGCAAAACAGCCACGATCAGCATGGCACAAGAAAGCGTTCTCGTTATTCTCATATTAGCTTGGCCGGAAGAGCGCCGGGTGAATACATCCCCCTGGCCCTCCGCTCCTCTTTATGAAGAAGTATGGTTCCCATGTAAAGGCCTCCCAACATTGCGATATTGTACGGGGTCTCCCCGCTTCCTGCCCGGCTATCGGCTGTGCTGCGAAATGCGGCGCAGTGTCAATTAGCGGTTAGTATACCCAACCTTATTCTAAAAAAGCCATACTGGTTTCAGGCGCTTGGCGCAATCTTCCAGGCGGCGCAGCAGGGTCTTATTTTCGGGCGGGCGCCATGGGCGGAAGTGTAGAGGCCCGCCGCCCGGAATGCAGCGCATTGTCATTCCCAGCCGAGGGTTTTCCCGACCGCCTCTATGACTTCATCTGCTTCGAGGGATTGAAGACAGGCCATGTTCCGTGTGCATGACGGTGTGTATCCGAACTTTGTGCAAGGGCTGCAAGGGACGTGCTTGCTCAGGACCATATGCCTCTTGCCTCGCGGCGCCCATTTTTCCTCGATGCCGGCGCCGAAAAGGGAGACCGTAGGGGTCCCCACGGCATACGCGATATGCATGAGCCCCGAATCGGCTGAGAGCAGCACCCGGCTGTGCCTGAGCACTGCAGCAACTTCGGCAAGGCCGGTTTTCCCGGTCAGATCGACACATCCCGGAGCATGCCTTTTTATGATTTCTGCGGCTTCCCCGTCTGCCCTGGACCCGAGTATCACAATCCGGTATCCCTTATCCTGGAAGGCCCTTGCCACCTTGCCGAACCGGTCGCCTCCCCACCGCCTTTCCACTACGGACGCCCCCGGAAAGACGGCAATGACCTTCTTGTCTTTTCCCATGTCTGTGCGCAGCCGGACTGAAAGGAGTTCATCAGGAGCAGTAATAAAAGGAACCTCTGTTTTAAATCCCGGAACATGCCCTGCCGGCGGCTCAATAAGGCGGAGAAAACTGTACACCTCGTACTCTTTATGGCTGTAGGCGACTTTATGGGTAAAAAGCCGTTCTCTTTCATTTGTAGCAAAACCGATTCTCATGGCTGCCCCCGTAAGGTATGCAATCACTGCCGAGAGCCTGTGCCACTGTTCCGTATCGATGACGACATCGTATCTGTTTTTCAGGCACCTGAAAAGATCAAGGCCTCTGTCATATAAGTAAACGTTGTCGATGCCCCCGGAAAGCCCGAAAATTTTCCCGTTTCTTTTTTCGCAGAGCACATCGATGCGGGAGTCGCCGAACTTCTCTCTCAGGGCCTGGATTGCAGGCAGAAGGAGGACCGCATCGCCGATGCCCCCGGGGCGGATGATGAGGATTTTTTCAATTCTATTCAATGTATTCTCAGGAAAGATGGGAATAAATCTAACAAAGGCACGTCCGATGCTGCCATCAATGAGTTTAAGAACCTTAATTTTCATAAATAACCAGACCTCTAAAAATACCTGCTTTTCCCGAAACATCCTTCCATATAATCTCTATAGCCGAACGCTGCTCCCTTAATAGCTTTTAGCCTGCCCCGAACTAATTGAATTGCCGTCCAGGCGGGGATTGCAATGATAAACTGAAAAAGCTGGAACAAACAGCTTTTCGCCCCTGAGAGCCTCTTTCTGAAAAAGCGCATCCTGTTCCTGTGAAAATAGTATTGATTCCTCAGGGAATGGAATCCTCCGATAGAAGCGCTTACTTTATGATAAATTACGGCATCGCAATCGACAAAAAGCGTGTGGCCGGCATCTTTTACCCGATAGGAAAGGTCAACGTCCTCAACATTCAAAAAATAGTCCTCATCAAAATAACCTACCTTGGTAAAGATATGTGACGGCAAGAGCATCAGGCAGCCTGTAATGAAATCCGTTTCCTTCAGTCCTGAGCAATTGTCCTCGCAGTGATAAAAAGCTCCTCTGACAAAGTCGACATGTCCACCGTTAAACCAGATTTTGTCTTTATTGTCGAAATATTTGATTTTCCCACCCACGATGCCTGCGCTTTTATTGTTCAAGGCGCTTCGCACCATCCTGGAGAGAAAATCTTTCTGAACAACCGTATCATTATTCAATAGCAGGATGAAATCGGGATTGCTTTTAAGGGAAAGCCGGATTCCTATGTTGTTCGCACCGCCAAAGCCGAGATTTGCATCCAGGGAGATGATCGTCAAAGGATCATTGCTTACCGTGGAAGGGATGGCCCTGCCGTCGAGGAACTCAAAAGCAACGGTGTTCTTATCGGCCCACGCTTTTATTTTTTGCAAAGAACCATCGGTTGAGGCATTGTCCACCAGTACAATCTTTTTGCTCTCATATTGTATTTCGCTGAGAGAGTGAAGGCAGGCAATAGTATCGGAGTAGTTGTTCCAGTTAATAAGGATGATATGAACAACAGCCTCGCTCATTTTCTTCTTTCATAGCGGGCAACTGCCAGGATGAAAATAAAATTGATCGCCAGCATATTGATCGTTCCCAATAAGGATGCAAGGAAGAGCCCCGATTTTACTTTGTTTAATAAGGGAAAGATAAAAAAAGCAATGGTCTGAAACTCCACGATGGTGAAAGGGTATAGCATCCGATCCTGCGTTTTGCCCTTTTTGCTTATTTTATCGCGAACCCCTTTTAATATTTCCTCTTTCTTGTCCTGAGCTGCTTTCCGGGTAATTTCATAAAAGAGGGGTTGTGCCATGAAAATAAAAATAAACCATATTTCCAGTAGAAAGAGCCCGGTGTCATTTTGTCTGTATTGTCCGAAAAGTAGGGCAATTGATAATATAAGTCCTTTCCATGTGTCTAGGTATGGATCGATAAAAGCGCCCATGTGAGATTTGAGGTTTTTCAGGCGGGCAAGGGTCCCGTCCATTGCGTCCAGAGCGAATGATAATTCATACAATACTCCCCCGGCGACCAAATAAGGGTGGCTTCCATTGCAAAAAAAAGGAGCGGCGATAAGGGCCATAGCAAAAGACAGGAGCGTCAATGTATTCGGAGTCCATTGAGTGTGGTTGGCAATGAAAACAAGAAGCCTGTCCGATAGGGGATGGATTACCCACTTTGACCAATTGCCGACAGGTTCTGTTTTTGTTCTCACATCGTTAAGAGTGAACATTCTGAGACCTCTTTCTATATATAAAAAAATATTGCGTCGCCGGTATTTTCGTTTTCAGCAGCCTTTTATGCTTAAGCGCTGTAAGCGCCTTTATTCTTAACAGCCAGGGATCAAGTCTCCACTGTGCCGCATATAACATTCTCATGCAGTATTCTGTAATTTTCATTTTTTTGAGGAATCGGGGGATCAAATAAATGAAAATGGGCACCGGGAATATATAAGAATGGGTCTCGGTCATTTTCTCCAGCACAAAAAGCTTATCCATCCGGGAGGTAAGATGCCCTGCTGTCCGATAATATGCAGTATACCTTTCATTCCCCAATTTTAAATCTTCCTTGAGAAGGTCTCCATCCAAACTGATGCTTTCCCTTAAGATAAGAGCGCCGCTGTCTTTCAGCATCGCATGGCATTTCTCAATTATTTGCTCCAGATCAGTGTCGTTGACATAAATAAGGACTCCTCCAATATGAATAACGTCTGCTTTTTCCGCTGACTGGAAATCAACAATTGATTCCTGCTGGAACTCAATATTGGTTATAGCGCCTTGTTTAGCTTCAGCTTTCGCTATGTCCAGCAATGGCTTTGAGATATCGCATGCAATGACCTTCCTGCATTTCCTAGCGAATTCGATCGCCCACCTTCCCGTGCCGCATCCTAGATCGGCCACGAGGAAATCCGGTCTGATTTCCAAATATTTTAAAAGGATATTCTTCTCGGTTTTGTCTCTGTAATTTGCATGACCGGGAATCTCAAAAGAAAGCGTTGTAATGAGCGACGGCGCTTCATTACTGATTTCAGGGCATTTATCCCAGAAACGTTTTATCTTGTCATAGTCCATTTTTTTCATGAATAAATAGTTCCTCGGCAGACTGAAGATCGGCTGCATTATCTATTTCCGACCATTTAAGGCCCTCGATATTGCAGACTGAAATGTTGATTTTGTCGATATATTTGGAGAGGACAAGGTCGTAATATATATTTTTGTTGTTTTCCTGCACCTCTTTATCAAGGAACTGCGATAGCTTCCTTCCATTGTTTGCATCAATTTTGAGAATCCCTGCTGATTTAAACATGTTCCCGTTATATTCTGCCAGTTTCTCACGGATAATCTTCAAGGCCATGATCCTATCGGCGCCGCCTGTCGTGAGTAGGCACCCGTCCATTCCCTTCTTGAACCTGTCGGCCAGCCACAAGGACCCGCCTGCGTTCCGGAATAGCTTCGATAAAGCGCTGTCCTCAAAAATGATATCACCCTCTATTATAAATGCTCCTTGTTTCAGGTAATCCCTTGCCAGCCATAGTGAAACAATATTATTTGTCGTCTGATAATCGGGGTTCTCAATATAAATAAGTTTTGCCGCGGCATACGTGTCACCCAGTGTTTGTTTTATTTTATGCCCCTGATATCCGATTACGATGACAACTGTTTTTATGCCGTTTTGAACAAATTTCGATATGCACCTTTCGATAAGAGAAGAACCGTTGATCTGAATAAGGCATTTCGGCATATTTTCTGTTAAGGGATTAAGCCTCATCCCCATTCCCGCCGCCAGAATAATAGCGTTTGATGGATTCATTTCCCCTCCTGGTATTGATAATGATAATCGAAATAGCCGTTCGTAAAATATTTCTTATACGTGTAAATGCCTATGAGCAGAAAGTACAGCGACAACCCATACATAAAATGGACATGCAATTGCCTGACAATAACGGCAAGTGAAAGCATGATAATGGTTAGCCTGGCGATGCCCAGCGAATATAAAGGCAGCCCGGCCATTGCGAATACCAGCATATACGCAATTTTCATCCCTGCATAGGTGAGGGCAGTTGCCGTGGCGGCGCCGACGATACCGTTTCGCGGGATTAGATGGAAATTTAAGATTATATTAACAAACGCAGAGCCCAGGGCAATATAAAAATTCGTTTTTTGATGCCCTATATATGCAAGGAGCAGGCCATAAGGAGGGGCATAGTAAAATAGATATCCTATCCCAAGGATAACGAGTGGGACAACGGCCTTTTCAAATTGATTTCCGTACAGGATTGCAATGATCTCCTTGCTGAAGAAAATTTCGATTAAGAGTATCGGCCAGACGAGGGACATGACAAGTTCACTGATCTTGGAGATTAGAAGCTTGCCTTCCTCCGGACTTTCAAAGTATTTGCGGATTATAAACGGGAAGAAATTGTTGAGCATGACATCTCCGAGCATTACGGAAACCATCAGGATTTTCAGTGCTGATTGGTAAAGGCCGACCTCGGAGACAGGGAGATACCTGGATATGATAATTGTATTGGCCTGGATATAGCACCAGGAGGTCAAGAAAAAAAGGAGAAAGTATTTTGACTCGGACAGCAGAAGGCCCCATTGGGAAAAATCGACTTTAAGACGAATAGCTAAAGTTCTCCTGAGCAGATATAAATTGAACAGCAGAGAGAGTGTATGAAGCATTACCCACATTAGAACCGCCTCAAAGATATCTGCCCGCACAAAAGACAGCCAGATTACATAGAGAGCAACCATGATCCCGCTTATTACATTGCTCACCAACTCCCTGTCCATCCTGCCGATTGCCCTGAAAGTAAAAGAAATCAGACTGTTGAGGCTGAACGGCATAAGGGAGAGCCCGAAGATGTAAGAAAGTTTAACTACCTGAGATGAATACCCGAAAATCAGGACGAAAGCCTGCATGAGCAGATAGGAGCCCAGGAAAAGCGATATTTTTAAGGGGATTATGTTGTTGAGGTACTTATTTATGAGCGAGTTGTCCTGTGACACGCATCTTAAATAGAAAGAATTAAGTCCGGAATCAGCAATCAACAGAAAAAAGCTTTGTATTGTTAAGAGCAGGAAAAACTCACCGAAGTGGCTGATATCCATTTTCCTTGCCAGGACAAGGGCAATCCCGAAATTGCTTATATAGGCGATTGCCTGAGATAGGAGAAGGTAGAAATAATTTCCAATAAATTTATTGAAATGAAAATTATCCATGCAGCAGCCTCAGCAAGCTTCTTTCAAAATGGGACCGTGAGGCGTCAATGCTGAACCGGCTTGCTGTTTCAAAAGCATTTTTAATCAACGCATAGCGGGAAGGGGGATTGTGGATAAAGTCATGCAGCTTGCCATAAAAACAATCCCTGTCGTCAATAGGACAGATGATTCCGTTAAGGTTATCGCTTACAATTTTAGCTGCTTCGGTCGTCATTACGATACAACCGCATGCCATAGCCTCTAAGACAAACAAGGGAAGCCCCTCATGTCTGGAGGGATAGAGAAGAATATCTGAGCAGGAGAGTATCTTGCGGAGTGTTTCGGGAGGGACAAAGCCGAATCTCCTCACGGGGAAAGGTGTTCCCAGGTCCTCTCCGACTGCCCAAACAGATATTAATTTGTTCTCGATTTCTTCTTTGAAGCGGGACAATACGTTTGCTGCGATATCAAACCCCTTCCTGTAATCGCTTCGTGCAAAGATAAGAATAACGGATTTCCCCTCTCTCAATGAAAGATAGTTCCCGTCACGATCAGGATAGAACGCAGATGTATCTACACCATTTGGGACTACCGTAACGTCGGCTTTGAACCGACCTCTGAGTGTTTTCCCAAGTTCCTCGGAAACGGCGATGACGGGGATTTTAAGAATTCTCAGGCAGTAGAAATACACTGCGCGAATTAAGGCTCGCATTGCAGAGTTTTTGTAATATGATTCGTCATAGTCTTGAGCAAAATAGAGGAGCTTCCCCCTGTTCCGGAATGACAAAAAAAAGGTCATGACAATAATATCGGCAACGATAATATCAACGTCCCTTTTCATGGAAAGGGCCTTGAGAACCGTGGATAGTTTGCTTTTGCGCAAGGATATTTCAATTCCCGCATTTACCGAAAAAAGCGAGTCGAAAACGCTAGTCAGGATTGTTGCGCTATGCCCTTTCGATTGGAGATGGTTTGCATATTCCACTACCATCTTATCCCCTCCGCGGTTTAACAGCGAGTGCCTGAAGAAGCATATTTTCATGGTTCAGCCCTTTTGAAGATTTCATCAATGTTTGCTGCATTCATGAGAGTATCCAGTCTCCTCGACGGTACACGCTGATACATCTAATATCTTAATAATCCTACAGACACCAGCCAGACAACAACCGTCAGTGCCAGTTGTCCGTCTTTGCTCAATGCTTCAGTAGGATCGCCCATCCCCTGCTTTGAAACTGCAATATATCTGAAAATTCCGAATGTTACAACAGGCACCGTATAGATAAGTCTCTGTGACTGTTCGATTGTGTAAAGGGCGTAAGAAATCAGGGAGGCTGCTGCTGATATGAGCAAAACCTCCGTTAAGACGGAAGCTGAAACATCATTGAGACTCTTTCGGCATTCAAGCGCCCTCTCATGTAATAAAGTAATCTCCCCGAGTCTTTTCCCTGTTGCTAGAACAAGCGATATCATGAACATGGTAACCAGGAGCCACGGAGAGGCTTTCACGTGAAATGCTGCCCCTCCTGCAAGCACCCTGATGGTAAATCCTGATGCGATGCAAAAGATGTCCAGCAGGGCGATCCTCTTAAGATGCATTGAATAGGCAATCTGCACCAGGGAATACAAAAGTACAAAGAGTAAAAAGGACGGCGCTATCATAGCGGAAAGCGCAAACGAACAGGTTGCAAGGAGACATGCAGCTATAAAGGCGCTTTTTATGCTGACGGCATTTGACGCAAGGGGGCGTTTCATTTTATCAGGATGGAGCCTGTCGCTCCCGATATCCTTTATGTCATTGAAAATGTACACAGCACTCGCGCATAATGAGAAGGCGATGAAGGCGGGGAGAGCAACCGCAAGCACTCCTGCCTCTAACAGCCGCCCACCAAAGAAAGGGGCTGCGAAAAGAAGCAGGTTCTTAATCCAGTGTTTTGGCCGCAGGAGAATAACATAGTTTTCAATGGGCGATTTCATAGATCAGCTTTACTGCTCTTGTTTTTGAGTATTTTTTATATTCATCATCATTCGGGAGGTTATTCAGCGCCTGCTGATAGAATTTCAGCGCTTTCTCCTTTTCCCCGAGCTTTTCTGCTATGTGCCCGAGCCTGTATAGTATATGCGGATTGTGATTTATTTTAAATAGCTTCAGGTTGTATTCTGATAACTTCTTGTTTATCTCGCGCTTGTCTTGCCGGCTTTTGCCCTGTCTTAACTTGACTTCCAGGCTGCGCACCAGGTTTTCAAGTGCTTTGGACGAAGTCCCGTGAGATTTCTTTAAAACAGCCTCGTCCATTCGTATTGCTTCTTCAAGGTTGCCCTGTTTAAAGGAAATATCGGCAATATATAAATCGGCCCGCTCGTCATAGCCGAGAGTAAAGATCGAGCCGGCCTTCTTGAACTGATCGAGTGCCTTTTTATAATCACCTGCATCCGACAAAAGGCTGCCGTAAATAAGTCTGGCCTCTTTTGAGTCCGGTGACTTTTTTATGGTATCCTCGAAAAGTGAGGAATTTGTCTGCCATGTAAGATTCCTCTGGGCAGTAGCAAAAGCCATGAGAGTCAGTACGGCTATTGCAAGTATTTTCCCGAATCCAATGACACTGGAAGGGAGAATCTTGTCCAGGAAAAGCACGCTTGCCGTCATGATGAACGCCGAAGGCAGATAGAGGTAGCGCTCAGCATACGGCATCCATGCGATTTGGCCAAAGGCAATAGGGAATGCGGGTATAATAAGAAAAACCCCTGTCATAAAAAAGGCTGCTTGAAAAGTTCTCCGGCTTGCGATATAGGTGCAAAGGACTACGAGGGGGATTGCAAGCAACTCGTATAAAGGGTCTGCCTCAAGTATTGCGAAATTGAGGGGATAAGGCACAAAAAGCTTTTTCATGTAAAAGCCGAAGGCCCTGAGAAAGACAAAAAGTGTATGGCCCGGATCAGTTTTCATAAACAGTAGGGTCATCCCGATTCTGCTGGTATTTGAAATTAATGCTATTGACCTGAAAAGGAAGAAAAAAGTGACTGCGATTGCGCCGCCCATTGTCAAGAGGATGCCTGATCTCATCCTGTGTTTGGGGACATTCAGCGGCACAGCGCTGTCTTCCCTGGCGGCCTTCTTTGCTGCGGCTGAAACGAAAAGGAGACCCGGGAAAAGCGCGACTGCAACCTCTTTGGACAGCATGCCGAAGAAGAAGGCGACAGCTGACAGGAGAAGGTATCTTTTCCGGTGAGAGATATGGGACCTGATGAGAAAAAGTGTACTGCTTAGCACAAAAAATCCTGCGAGGAGGTCGGTGCGGCCCGATACCCAGTTGACCGACTCTGTATTGAGAGGGTGCAGGCCAAAGCAAAGCGCAGCTACAAAAGGCACATACGAGGAGTTCCTGGCTTCCCTTGGAATTATCTGCAATGTCAGGTAATAAAGGAGAATGGCATCGGCAAGGTGAATGAGAACATTTTCAAGGTGCATCAAGGACGGATCAAGTCCGAAAAGGGACTTGTCGATAAAAAAAGTCAGGGTAACTATCGGACGGTAATAGAATCCGCCCCTGGCTCCGGGGATAAAGATATTTTTCAGGCTCCAGCTCTGAATGTGGTGATAGTGCCTGATCATGGCCAAATCATCAACACAGCAAAACTCGGAAAATATGGTCGGGTAGAATATTCCGAGAATAATAGCGGCGAGAAGGAGCAGCTGATAACGTCTAGCGGGCATCTTTGCGCTTGACAATATCGAGAAAGAATTCTTCCAGATTTTTTCTTTTCGGTTCGATCAGCGTGATCTCGGAGCCGGCCGCCTGTGCCCTGCCGACCACCTCGGAGATTTCATCTTTCGCTGCATATTCCTCTCTGTCCTCATCGGCGCCTTTGTCTTTTATGCGCACATGATATCCGGTAATACCCTCTGTCATGATGGATTCAACCCGTTCTACACTCTGCAAGACCCCTTTGAGCACGATCCCCACCCGGTCGCATACTGTTTCCACATCCGAGGTGATATGCGTGCTGAAGAAAACGCATTTGCCCTGCGACTTCAAATCAAGGATAATTCCCTTGACCAATGCCCTGCCGATGGGGTCGAGCCCGCTCATCGGCTCATCAAGGATGTATACGTCGGGGTCATGTATCAGGACCTGAGCCAGCCCGAGCCGCTGCACCATTCCTTTGCTGTATTCGCGCATCCTGCGTTTTCTTGCCTCCCAGAGGTCCAGCAGGCGCAGCACCTTCTCCGCCTTTTCCTTTAAGGCCGGTTCTTTCATGCCAAAGGTTTTGCCGATAAAGATAAGGTATTCTTCGGCGCTCAGGTAGTCGTAAAAGGCCGGATTTTCAGGAAGATAGCCTACGTGTTTGCGGGAAAGATGAGAGCCGACATCGTGCCCCATTATACTGGCGCTGCCGCCGGTAGGTCTGACAAGACCCATAAGTAATTTAATGGTCGTGCTCTTCCCTGCGCCATTAGGTCCGAGAAAACCGAAAATTTCCCCCTGTTTTATTACAAGGGAAAGATCCTTTACTGCTTCAACCCGTGCGCCCCTCTTCCCCTTGAAGGTTTTGCAAATACGTGAAATCTCGATTGCATTCATATGTCCATCCGATTGCCGAACTTTCGTTTTTTAAATCCTTTGCAAGGCTATTTATTAGTGCTTTTATTTTCCATTCCCTTTTTAACTATTTCAAGTTTTTTGCGTGCCGATGCGAAATCGGGCTTGAGACTTAGGGCAGTTTGATATTCCTTAAGCGCTTCCCCAAGGCGGCCCTGTTTGTAATAGACGTCTCCAATGCTGTTGAAAATGCCGATATAATCCGGGCTGAGTTTCAGTACCATCTTGTATTCTCTGAGTGCCTCGTCAAAACGCCCCTGGATAAAAAAAATATTGCCGCTGTTGTTGTGGGCAACGGAAAAGTCCGGCCTGTATTGCAGGGCAATCCGGTATTCCCTGAGCGCCTCGTCAAGACGCCCCTGCCTGGAAAGGACGTTCCCGATATTATTATGTGCTTCGGCATAATCGGGATTAAGCCGTATGGCATCCCGGTATTCCCTGAGCGCCTCGTCAAAGTGTTCCTGTTTGAAATACACGTTCCCGATGTTATTGTAAGCCTTCGCATAACCAGGCTTAAGCCTCAGGGCGGTCTGATATTCCCTGAGCGCTGCCTCAAAGCGGCCCTGATTATAATAAACAGTCCCGATATTAAGATGGACCCCCTCATAATCGGGTTTGATTTTCACAACAAGCAGGTATTCCCGGAGTGCCTTGTCAATACTGCCGTTTTTATAATACGCCAATCCGAGATTATTATGGGGGCGCGCCTTGTACGGGCTTTTGCTTGCTGTGTCTTTCCATAATCTTATCTCATCCTGCCAGACAGCATTCCTTGCATACGCTGTGCACGACAACACAAGCACAACCAAAAACAACACAGGAATGACCATTCTTTCTACATTTTTCATCGCAGGGGACAGTTTGTTTTTTATGAGCATTATAAGAGCCGTTATGGAAATAAAAAAGCCGACTGACGGGAGATAAAGTCTATGCTCGAATATTACATCTTTTATGGGGATAAAGCTTGATTCTACGGACAGGGCAATAAAAAACCAGAAAATGCCGAAGGAAATGAGTCTTATAAGAGATGGTCCATGCATCCGCCTGGAACGATAAAGAAGGTAAATACCCGTTGCAACAATGGATAAGAGTAATGCGAGGGACAAGAAGACCTCTGGTTGAAAAAGAGAATGATAGATCGGATAATCATAATCAAGGTTTTGAACCACAGGGAGGAGAAGAAGCCTTATATAAGTGACAATTACATTAAATTGGGTAAAGAGGTAATCCCACCGTGTTATGTCCTTTGAGCCGGCCCTGCTGATCGAATCAGCAAGGCTGCCGGCACCGCCTCCCAAGCCATCTGTGCCTGATAATGCCAGAGGGATAATGGACATGGTAAAGGATAACGGGATCAAAGTAAGTATTCTATTTCTCACCGGTCCTGCAAAGAACATGAATTCATAAAGGCCGATGGCAACCGGTAAAGTAAAAGAAATCTCTTTCGTTCTCATTGCAAATACGGCTGATATGAATGAGAAGGCATAGAACCCGTACCGGGCTGTCCCTGGCCCTGAAAGTCTCGATTGTACGTAGAGAATAAGTGAAAGCAGATAAAATAATGTTGCGAAGGAGGCAAATCTTTGAACGATGTAGGTAACTGCCTCGGTTTGCACAGGATGGCATACAAAAATGAGCGCGGGGAAAAAAGCGATAAGATCAGAGTTCCCGAATTCGCTTTCCTTAGTGCCGTCGGGTGAGAAATAAGGGGTTTTAAAGGTAAGGAGGATAAGCAGATAAACAAGCAGGGCATTGGTGATATGAATGAGGATGTTGGTTGCATGATAACCGGCAACAGCAAGGCCGTGCAGTTTATAATTCAATGCAAAAGAAAGATAGCCTATATATCTGCTCCTGAAAATGGTTTTAATTTCCTGCGGCAAAACAGTGTTCTGCAGTTTTGATATGTTCTTGAATGTTCCGAAGTCTCTAATGGCGGGATTGTCGGTAATACTGGGCCCGTCATCAAAGGCAAAGGGGACAGAAAGGGTGTTGGAGTAAACGACAAGGCCGAAAAGTGCAATCAATAGGATATGAAAAGCCGGTTTATGACGGAAGCTTGTTTTGAGGGTTACGAATGGAGAGCGAACCTGTCCATCAGCAATCGGTTCTGTTTTCAATTCAAGCACTCTGTTGCCATGTTTTTTTACCTGGTTCTCCTCGGGATTGAACCGATATCTATGCTTATTACCTGGAGCAGCATCTGAAATGATACGATGATGGGTAAGGCAGCCAGCATAATAGTACCTGCAGTTTTTGCAGTCCCATGCATAATGGAATCCAGCCATTCCAGAGTTCCGAAAACCAGGCCAAAGGCAAACATCGGCAAACCGAGGAGTATATAGACGGAAGCCATATTGAAATCATAAATAAAATATTTTAAAAAACCCCTCTTTAAAAGACCTTTCAGCAGTTTCGGAGGGAATTGAAACATTATTTTCATAATATTCAGCGAACTTGTCTCATTCCCATATCTGGCGGGAATGTCGATGTCTTTTACAACGGCATTGATAATATTTAAGTTGATCAGAACATCAGATTCAAAAAAATAACCTTTTGACAGTTTATCCAGCTCAAGCTTTTCCAATGCCCTCCTGTGTATAGCGGTATATCCGTTGGTCGGGTCTATAATGTTCCAGTATCCGGAAGCTGCCTTGAGCAGGAACGATAAGATGCTGTTCCCAAGTAAACGGAGCCTTGGCATGGATTTTAATCTCTTGAAATCCATAAAACGGTTGCCTTTTGTATAATCCGCCTCTCCGCTTAGTAAAGGAGCCATTAGGCTATCTAGGTGCCGGGGATCCATCTGCCCGTCGCCGTCTATCTTGACGAAGATGTCACATCCAAGCTCCATTGCTTTCTTGTAGCCGGTAATTACGGCGCCGCCAACTCCGGTGTTCTGCTCATGGCAGAGTACGGTGACCCTGCTGCACTGCAATTTCGCAGCCTCCTCTCCGGAGAGACAGGGGCAATGGTCGTCAACAACAATGATATGATCAATTTCTCCGGGAATTGAGAGCACGACATCTCTTATAGTATCGGTGACCTTGTAAGCAGGAATGACTACCGCTCTTTTCATAATATGTATAATCTCATTATTGGAACTCCTTACACAAGAGCCGTCTGCTATGCGCGTTTGCAATCACCGGCTGGATGAACCGGCCCCGAAAGCAAATTTGCTTGTGCTCCGCACCTGTCCTTTGCCGTCAATATAAAATTTTCCGCCGTATGGGTCAACTGGCTGCTCCTTCAGATACCCCTTGCGCAGCAACTCATCTATTGAGGCCGGTAGTTTCCCGCTGCCTTCCAGGTATTCATCACGGGCCTTTTCGACCCTCCTGGTTTCTTTCAGCGCATTCAGGCGAATGCCGAAGCTCTTTCTTATAGCTTCGTTCTTGGCGCTTTTTTCCATTGCGGTAAGATATGCAATCGCATGGTCGGTTTGCCCGGACTCATGCATATAGCGCCCGGCCAGGTTTACATAAAGCTCATCGCCTGTCAAATCCCCTGCTTTTTTGTAATACTGTGCCGCTTTTTCAAAGTCTTTGAGAAAGTAAGCATAATTGAATCCTGCAAAAAGCGGCAGATAAAAGTCCCAGTCCCTGTATTTCATCCCATATTCGAGCAGGTCATTCGCTATCCTGATCTGCCTGACATCCCATACCAGGATGGCCTGGGCAAAATAATAGGCATCCGTATTATATGGATCCAGCTTTACCGCCACATGTATTGTTCTCGACATGCCGGGGTAGTCGGCTGGAAGAAATATCTTTTTCTCGGTTTTCTCTACTAATGTCCCAAAGTAAAAAAGCACCTTCATAATCAACGAGGCGGCAGTCAGCTGCTTCTGGTCTGCAGAGATGAGTTTCAACACTTCCGGCTGCGGAACGTACCCCAGTTTTTCCGCAAAGGGCTTATTCTGCATATATGCGGTAAAGGGGAAGAGCACCGCGATATACAAGGAGATGAGAACACTGA
The DNA here is from genome assembly GCA_021847795.1 of Nitrospirota bacterium. GTDB lineage: Bacteria > Nitrospirota > Thermodesulfovibrionia > Thermodesulfovibrionales > Dissulfurispiraceae > JAMCVZ01. The sequence goes on along the minus strand of JAJZPZ010000003.1, from coordinate 11,733 downwards.
ACAAGGCAATCTGCTTCACTGCAACTCACGCCGTGAAAATATTGAGGAAGTAAACGCTAAAACAAGAAAGAGATAAATCAAAAAGTACCCTGTAGTATAGAAAACGCCCGGCACGGACAGTGCAATGCCGTAAATGGCATTGACTTTAAAATCGAAGGCCTCAAAATTAGGCAACACGTAATAGAGCGCCGGCGCGATTTTTTTTATGTACCAGGGGAGCGCCTGGCCCGCCTGCGTGTGAATGAAGTCATACACCTGCTGGGTCGCGCTGCCCACCAGGAAGACGGATATGGCGCCGAAAACAGGAAGGAAAAAAGAGGTGCTGATCGTGGAAAAGAGAAAGGCAAAGGCAACCAGAAGAATATACTTGAGCGCATCGAACAGAAGAGCAAGGTATATATTAGACCAGACAATTGGCCGCATTGCCGGATATATCCCGGAGGAGTACCTTATTACCGCAGTTGCCGCCATCCCGAGCACCACTGAGGTGAGCAGAACAAAACAGGAGATGCCGGCAAACTTGCCCAGCACATACGAGGCCCTTGTCACGGGGAGGCCCATGACGCTGAAGGTATAACGGCGCTCGATATCTTTCCAAAGAGAGGTGCCGCCCAGGAAGACCGCAAGGAGCAGCAGGATGAAGGAAATCAGGGAAAGGGAGAGTGTTATGGAGAGTTCTGTGACCTGCCGCATGGAAAGGCTGCTGATCGAAGGGATTAGCAGGAAGACCACTGCAATTATCAAAATCCCCTGAAAGACCCGGTCCCTGAAGACCCCCCTGAGAGTTACTGAAAAGACCTGCAGCACTGCTTCACCTCTTCTTGCGGATAACCTATTATAAAAAAAGAGGGTTGATTCAAATCAACCCTCTTTTGTAAAGAAAGAACCAATTGCAATTTTTAAGCTTTATTCGGTTGTAAAGCTGCAGGCAGCTGTGGCGCTTGTAGGGCCGCTAGGAGAGCTTGCTGTCGTAGACGTCGATGCTTTCTTGTAAATTTTGGTAGGGTCGCCTGCATTGCTGCCCCCGACCGTGCAATATTCATAAGAACCGTTCAAATGCGCTGAGCCGGCAGCATAAGCTACAGAACTGGAGAATATCTTTATCGTCACGTTCTTAGACGGAGCATAAGTACCCCCTCCGATAGTAGTTGAGGAGGTAATACTGCCTGCAAAGGTAACTGATGCAAACGCAAAGCAAAAGACAATTACACATATTGTTAAAATAATTTTTTTCATAGAAGCGCCTCCTTATATCGTCGGATAAGCTTGGGAGTCAGCAAATGCTGATTCCATTTGGGTCTTCAGGTTTCTCAGATCGCTCTGGGCAGCGGAATTAAACGCCTTTGCCCTGTACGATGAGAACTGCGGGATTGCTATAGCTGCAAGTATTGCTATAATGGCAATAACGATGAGCAGCTCGACAAGGGTAAAGCCCTTCTCATTCCCTCTCTTCATTGTGTTGATAGCTTTTAACATTCTTATAAAGCCTCCTATGTGAAAACTCCTTCCGCCAAAGGCGGATTCGGCATCTTTTGCTCCTACCTTCCGGGTCACCCCCTTCTGATACGAACCGAGTTCTATATAAGCATCTTTCATACCACATTGAATAAAATTTATAATCTATTGATTTATCTGTATAATATGCGAGAGATTCCTGGCAGCATGCCATCCTCCTGACAATTCCTGTCACCTTTTTACTTATGTGTTGACAATTTTTGTCAGCATGCCTACACTATGTGCCAATGTATTTATCACCGATTTTCAATTATTACAGGATCGGGCGCTTTGTATTCGCATTGACCCTGCTGATCTCATTCCAGATGGCAGGCCTTCCCTACGCAATCCCGAGCTTGCGGAACATCCTGATTATCTATATCTTTATCGTGCTCTTCAGGCTGGTTGTTGCCTCGGAAAGGATAAACTATTTCGACTTTCTCTTTGACATTGTATTTATATCCGCAATGGTATACATAAGCCTCGGGGTCTACTCATATTTGACCCTGCTTTACCTTTTCCCGATCTTCTTTTCATCAATCCTCATAAAGACAAAAAAGATATTCCTCTTCCCTATAATCGCCCTGTTCCTTTACGGGGCGGTATATTACAGCTACGGAATTATATGGGAAAGGGAAAACATTCTTAATATTGCGCTGCACTTCCTCGCCTTTTCCATGATTGCCCTTGCCGGGGACAACCTCAAGCTCAGGATGGAAAGCCAGGATAAATATATTAAACGGCTCGAAGATGAACGGATCAAGATGAAGGGATACGAGAGGCTCTACCGGGTAAGCGCTGACCTGGCCCACGAACTGCGGAACCCCCTTGCATCCATTTCCGCAACAGTGCAGTTTTTGGCTGAGGGCAGGAATGATAAGGAGTTCATCGACATGCTCGGCGTGGAGACGAAACGCCTCACTACCCTAGTGAATGATTTTCTGCTCTTTTCCCGGCCTGCAGACGCCCCTAAGGAAGAAGTAGGCCTTGCCGAAATGCTCAGGGACCTGATCGGACGCCAGAATACGGATAAAAAAATCACATACGATGCGGCAAACAGCCCGGCAGTTATTGCGAACCGGACGTTTATGGAGGTTGCGGTCAACAACATTCTCAAGAACGCAATAGAGGCCTCGCAATCAGAGGTGAAGGTATCGCTTGGAAGTAAGCCTCCCGCCATCCCCTTAATAAAGGGGGGGGAAGGGGGATTATTCAGCAGAGGGGGGCATGGGAGCATTGTAATCGAAATCGACGATGACGGCAGCGGTATAGATGAGGACATGAGGGACAAGATATTCGAGCCCTTTGTGACCACTAAAGCTGACGGTACAGGCCTGGGCCTTGCCATTGCATACCGGATCATAACCAGCTTCGGGGGGAACATCATTGTGGATGCCTCTCCGTTCGGAGGAGCAAAATTTACCATAGCATTCCCGATTAACCACAGAGAACACAGAGATGAGAAATTCTAAATTCGAAATTCCAAATCCGAAACAAATTCAAATATTCAAAAACCCAAACCTGTTCGGATCATTGGGATTTCGAGTTTGTTTGGAATTTGGCGCTTGGGATTTAGAATTTCACCCGGAGGGTTTACTATGCGCGCGATAATTGTTGATGATGAGCAGAACATACGAAAGGTACTGAGGGTTATTCTTTCCGAGTCCGGCTTCCAGACGCTTGAGGCGTCAAATGTAACTGATGCTGCTGATCTGTTCGCGAAAAATTACTTTGACATCGCTATTATTGATCTCCGCCTCGGCGCAGGCTCGGGGATTGAATTGCTGAAGACAGTAAAAGAGTTGAGTTCCGAAACAGTTGTCCTGATCATCACTGCATTTGCATCGACCGAGACAGCCATAGCCGCCATGAAACTGGGGGCCTACGATTATGTGACCAAGCCCTTTAACCTGGATGAGATCCGGATAGTTTTAAAGAACATAAGGGAAAAGATAGTCCTGCAAAGGAAACTCAAGGAACTGCAGCAGTATGCCGATGCCTACCAGAGCATTGTCGGAAAATCGGAGGCAATGAAAAAGGTCTTTAATATCATAGATAAAATAGCGCCTTTTGATACCAATGTGCTTTTGATCGGGGAGAGCGGAACAGGCAAGGAACTTGTTGCAAAGGCCCTCCATAACAAAAGCATACGGGTCGACAAACCCTTTGTGGCCGTCAACTGCGCAAGCCTTCCTGCAGAACTCCTTGAGAGTGAGTTGTTCGGCTATACAAAAGGCTCATTTACCGGGGCCTATGCCTCAAAGAGGGGCCTGATCGATGAGGCAAACGGCGGTACGCTATTCCTCGATGAGATAGGCGAGATGCCGCAGGCGCTCCAGGCAAAACTCCTGAGGTTCCTCGAAGATAAAAAGATACGCCCCCTTGGCAGCGGCAATGAAACCGAAGTCGATGTGCGGGTGCTCGCCGCCACAAACAAGCATTTAAGCGAATTGCTGGACACCGGGGAATTCAGGGAGGACCTGTACTACAGGCTCTCTACTTTTGAGATACGTATGCCCTCTTTAAGAGAGAGGCGTGAGGACATCCCCCTGCTCATAGATCACTTCACGAAGGTCCTGTCCAAAAAATTCCAGAAAGAGATCACGAAGATCGATCCTGATTTTATCGACACTATGATGAAGCAGGAATTCAGGGGCAATGTAAGGGAATTGAAGAACATCATCGAGCGGGAGATCATCCTCTGCGAAGGAGGGCACCTGAGATGTTCGCAGGCCCAGGCAATGCCGAACCATGTCCAGCGCGCTGCTGAAATCCCTGATACTGGTTTGGATCTGAACGAGCATATGGGGGCTATCGAAAAGGAACTGCTGAATAATGCGCTGCAGAAAGCAAAAGGAGTAAAGACAAAGGCAGCTGAACTGCTGGGATTGTCATTCAGGGAATTCAGGTATCGGTTATCAAAACATAAAAGTGAGAAGTGAAGAAGGGATAGAAAATAAATCATACCTTCACTTTTTACTTCTTACTTCTCACCTGCCTTTACTTTTACTCGTCTTATTGTCCGACAACCTCGCCCATTTTGAATATAGGCAAGTAGAGCGCAACAACGATGTATCCTATGGTTGTTCCCAGGAATACCATGAGCATCGGCTCGAGCATGGTGGTCAGATTCTGGACGGCATTGTCGACTTCATCGTCATAGAAATCCGCGATTTTCATGAGCATCTGGTCAAGGGCTCCGGTAGATTCACCTACACTTATCATCTGGCAAACCATGGGTGGAAAAACTGTTGAGTTGGAAAGGGGCTCTGCAACGGTTTTTCCTGTTGCAACTTCTCCCTTGACCCCAAAGACGACTTCTTCGACAACTTTGTTGCCCGAGGATTTGGCGCATATCTCAAGGGCGTCCAGTATGGGTACTCCGCTGTTCAGGAGCGTGCCCAGGGTCCTGGTAAACCTGGCCACGGCAGCCTTCCTCAGCAGGTCGCCTATTACGGGCATCCTCAGCATGATCTGGTCGGTTTTTTTCCTGCCGGCCTCCGTCCTTCTGTACTGCTTGATCCCAAAGATTGTCCCCACTATACCGGCAGCTATAGCTACGCCTCCGATGCCGCTGAGGAATCTGCTCAGCCAGATGACACTCTGAGTCGGCGCCGGGAGTTTGGCCCCCATATCGGTGAATATCTTTGCGAATATGGGGATGACAAAAATCATGATTATTGCGATGACCAGGCCGGCCACGCTCATCACGATGGAGGGGTAGATCATAGCGCCCTTGACCTTTTTCTTCAGTTTCATTGCCTTTTCTATATAGGTGGCGAGTCTCAGGAGCACTCCGTCAAGGACACCGCCCGCTTCCCCGGCTGCAACAAGGTTAACGTAGAGGTCATCGAAAAGCCTGTTGTGTTTTTTCAGGGAATCCGCAAGGGTTGTGCCGGTTTCCACATCGCTCTTTATCTGGGCAACAACCGCGCCCATGGATTTGTTTTCCACCTGTTTCGATAATATGTCCAGGCCCTGGACAATGGGGATGCCTGCTGTGAACATGGTTGCGAACTGCCTGGTGAATACAACGAGGTCTCTTTCGGTGATTTTCTGTTTTTTCTGTTTCGGGGCCTTTTCATTGATGAGCGTGAGGGTTATCCCCTGATTTCTGAGCGCTGAGATTGCCTCTTCTTTGCTGTTTGCGGATATCTCGCCGTTCTGGACCTTGCCTTCCGATGTTTTCCCTGACCATTTAAAGGTTGTGGCCATAATTCATGCTCCTGTGATTATAGTGAGATTGTATGCTGGGGGTTATTATACACATCTTTTATAATCTTTACATCCTGCCTTCGCCCGTCTGATACTTCTGCAACGCTGCGGTCACTGGATAGTTATCGGGACTTTCCTTTTTCTATTGATAGGCATGCTGGCGGCGGCGGCGGGGCAGCCTGGCTTCCGTTACATTTCCACCCGTGTGATGACGCCGTGGAGCTTCCCGGGCGGGAGCTTGTAGAACTGGACATATGCAGGGGTCAGTCTCTTGAAAATCGAGAATATCTTCCAGATAACATTCCTGGTGGAGATGTCTTCCAGCCCGTAGAAGATGGTCTTTTCATCTATCCCGGCCTCTTTGAGTATCTCCTCGACATCCACCACCTCCATATACCCGAGCTGCATCTCGAAGCCCCTCAACCCTTCGGCGTAACAGGCCTTGAAAAAACCCGCAACCCCGTAAGGATCATCCCTCCTGACAATCGATACAACGATGTTGTCCTCGTAAATGATATTGTTGTTGAACATGGTATTCACAATATAGGGGGGCACTCTCTGAATGTCCCGGGCAAAATAAAGGGCTGATCCCTTTATTTTGTTTGTTGTGCTGTACATCTCTTTGTACTTTTCAAGAAAATATTCCAGGGGCATGGGCTGAAGCGAGCGGTATAATTTCTTCTGTCCCGAGGTGTATATCATGATGATGGCAAAAGGGATCGCAGCTATGATGATCGACCAGTATCCCCCATGCGGGATCTTGTAGGTATTGGAGAGGAGAAAGACGGCATCTACAAAGGTCACCAGCAGGGAAATGCCTGCGTGGACCCGGCTGTTCCGCAAACAGAATATCCATGTCATCATGAGCCCGGTAAGCGTCATGGTGCCGGTAACGGCAAGCCCGTATGCTGCCGCAAGGCGGCTGGACTCCCTGAACTGGACCATGATGAACAAAACGGAAATGAGCAGGAACCAGTTTACAAAGCCTATGTATATCTGGGACCTCAGCTCCGTGGACGTGTAGTCAACCTTGAACAAGGGCATAACATGGGTCGTGATCCCCTGATAAAAAATAGAGAACATGCCGCTGATCATCGCCTGCGAAGCAATGACCGTAGCCATGATGCTGAGCAGCAGGAACGGCACATAGAAGAACCCGGTTTCGTGGAGAATCATTTCGAAAAGCACATTCTTTGCCCCCGGATGCCGGATAAGAAACGCTCCCTGCCCGAGATAGTTGAGCAGCAGGGCCGCGAATACGAAGTACCATGCCCTGATAATGGGGGTCCGCCCCAGATGCCCCATATCAGCGTATAAGGCCTCTCCTCCCGTAGCGCAAAGAATGACTTCGGAAAGGACAAAAAATCCGGTGATGCCGTTTTCAGCAAGGAACCTGAAGGCATAATACGGGTTCACTGCCTTTACAACAGAGGGGACATGAGCTATAGACAGGATCCCCGTAACAGTCAGCGACACGAACCACAGGATCATCAGGGGTCCGAAGGCGCCTGCAACCTTTTCCGTCCCTTTCCTCTGGAAAACGAACAGAATGACGGCGATGATCCCTGCGATGATGATCAGCGCCTCCTGCCTTGTGTTCTCAAATCCCGGGATGAGGAGCAAGCCCTCAACAGCACTGAGTATACTTATGGCCGGAGTGATTACACCGTCACCTACAAGCAGGGATATGCCGATAAAGGACAAAAGAGTAATAAACGCCACCTGCCTGCCTGATTTCAGCAGCGGGACAAGAATTTCCTTCAGCACGATGGTGCCGCCCTCGCCTTTTTTGCCCAGGCTCATGGCAAGCCAGGCATACTCCACCGAAACGAGGATCACCAGTGTCCAGACAATAAGGGAAAGGACCCCTATCACATTGTGCTCGGTCGGCTTTGTGAGCAGGAAGATGACGGTAAGGGTGTAGATAGGGCTTGTTCCTATATCACCGAAAACAAGGCCGAGGGACTTTATTATCCCCTTTGCAGCAGAATCTTTTTCACGCATTATGGCTTTCCCCTGGCTGCAGTGCCGCAGTGCAACAGGCGACAGTCTCCGGCAAGAGCCATTTCATATACTGTCGTCCTTTCCTGAGCAAGGCAGGGGAGAATAAAAAAAATAAAAAACCGCCGGCAATCCAGCGGTATGAATTTTTCCGTCCATTGCCCTTCCAGATGCCTGCGAGGTTAGCTGACGGGCTCGGATTTGGAAGTATCCTGTCCTGCATGATCAGAAAGGACTGCGCCCTGAAAACCGGTTCCCCCGCATCCATTCTTCTTTTGAGAATAGATCTAGGCTGCAAAACACTTCCCTTAATTTAAAGCTTTGCTCCTATGATGTCAAGCTATAACGCCATGCTCGCAGGCTGGGTAGCGGGGCAGGATGCCGGAAAGGCTTCCCCGTACCCTGGCGCAAGTCCCAGGGGCCGATATAATCCCTGATGACAAGTCGCCTGTTCTGTGATATAACTATGACAAGCCTGCCGGATTTTCGGCCTGCCATGTTTATCCTCAAATTACCTGATCAGGGAGGAGATACTGTGAAAACATTCGGTTGCAGCGCTGCAATATGGTTGATGCTCTCTCTAGTGTACGCGGGACCGGTTCCGGCCCAGACCCGGATGGCTGAAGGGCTCACTGTAGTAGAGGGCCCGGCTGGGCCGCAGATCTGCCTGGGCCGATGGGTGCCCTCAGGAGATGTCGCCCTTCCCGGCGTTTGCCAGGGGCAGATGGTGGATATCTCCCAGCTCGCAGCCCTTTCTTCCCAGATGAGTTCAGAGAAACTCGATCAACTGCTCCGTGATGTCCTTTCCATTGATCAGAAGCTGGCAGTCAGCAATGATCAGGTAAGGCGTCTTATTGAGGTAACTGAAGAAAGCCGCGATGTGCTCAGCAGGCAGGCCGGTGAATCCCTGCGCAGCACGATTTCCAGGAGATTTGACGCATTGCCCAGGGAAGTGCTGGCCGACAATGCAGTCAGGGAAGAGCTCGCGAAATTAAAGGAAAATATTCTGAAAGACATTGAAAGGCACTATGCGCCACAGCCTTCACAGAGGTAAAGCTGCGGGGTATCTGTTTGCAGCTCAGGAACTCCCGGGTTGCCCTGCGTGCCGCATGCTTCAGCTTGAAAACCGGGTATCTTCTTCCTCTTCCGTATCTGTCCCCTGGTCCCAGTACCGTGGCCTGCCATAATGATCGTAGAGTTCGAGTTCGTATTCCCGGTTGATAAGAATTGCAGGATCATAGGCCGGGCTGTTCCGTATTCTCTCCTTGTCAAGGTCCGCATAAATACTGCCTTCTTCTTTTACCGCCTTCCGGATCCATTCCGTGGAAATCAGCACGAGCTTGCCGCTCTCGTCCTCCGGGACCGGATCTTCCAGCGCAACCACCAGATAGTGGATAACCCAGTCGTCCTCGTCCATAATGAAATCATCCACATGGCCGGCGTCGCCGTTCAAGGCCTCGACACGGTACTCGACCATTTCCTTTGTTCCGAAGAGATGGGGATCTGCCTCTTTTTCCTGTTCAGGGCTTTGCCCGGAAATTACCTTTGAAGGATGGGGAGGCTTGTCATAGTATTCCCCCTCCACCCAGTAGGGGAGCCAGCCGTAATGCCGGTACAGGCCGATCTGATGGAACCGCGAGACCGGGGCATTGCTTTCCAGCGAGGGGATTTCCCTTAAGCGGCTGTTTTCCAGGGTCAGGGTGAGCTTGGGAAGCTCCCAGTCAGGCTCTTCCAGGACAACAGGTGAAAGGAGGATTTTTCTTCCTGAAAGCCAGTCGCCTGCGTTGACAGAGACGTACCTGATCGCCCACACCTCATCGTCAAAAAGAAACTCATCGACAGTGCCGATTTCCGTTTTCCCGGAGAAGACCACAAAGTCGGAAAGGGAGCTTATGCTCCGTAATTTCAGGGCTTCATCTTCACGTACCGTGCTCGATGCCCGTGGTGTTTTGCGCTCAGCCATGGTATGCCTCCTTGGGGGGACTCCTCTGTTTTCGGATTTTCACTTCTCGCCTGCCTCAGGAGGAGAATCGGAAGCAGATAAAAGATGCGTAGGATGAGACAGAGCAAAAGCCCATACTAAATGCTAGCTCCAACAAGGGGTCCAGTCAAGCCGGGGAGGCTACGATTATCCTCTTAATGACAGTCGTTTTGCCGGACGGTGGAGCATCGGTGAGGGAGATGTTTTTCTTTAGGGCAATTATACATTTATGCATAAAAGTATTGCTAAAATTTGATTAATTGACATATGTTATATAAAATATGCTAACTATATCTTATATGTTTTAGTATTTTTGTGTAAAAGGGGCCGTTTTGACAAAGATTTTCGACCAGAGCGAAATTTTAAGCGTTCTCCACGGGTTCAATCCATGGTGGGCCGGCAAGTCATATTCTGTTCCAGAGTTTAAAAGGTTGGCTTTTGAACCATGCCGTGACTACCTTGAGAACGAAGCTCTCAAGAGAGCTATTCTCCTATCAGGACCGCGACGTGTCGGGAAAACAACAATATTATTGCAGGTAGCCGACTATTTTATCAGGAGCGGGCGAGCCCCCAAAAGTATTTTCTATATCAGCCTTGATCATCCCATGATAAAACTCCTGAGTATGCAGGAAATACTTGCTATCTACTACAATTCTGTTTATGCAAAGGGAAAAGCGGCTGTTCTCCTGCTCGACGAGATCCAATATTCGAAAGAGTGGGAGACAGAGATCAAACTTCTTGTAGACCATGAGCCGCATGTTCGAATGCTCGCTACGGGTTCGGCGAGTGTGGTCCACAGGGAAAAGCTCGCGGAAAGCGGCGTGGGAAGATGGATAACTGTCCCGGTACCTACTCTTTCGTTTTTTGAATTTGTTCATATCCGTGGAGAACCGGTGCCTTTTATTTCGGAAACCCTGCGCCCTGGAAGTTTGTTCGATGCGCCACGGGAAGAGCTATCGGATCTCGCTTTGCGGTTTCAGCCGCTCCTCCCTACGTTCCAGCAATATCTTCTCGTAGGCGGATTTCCGGAGACAGCCACACTTGAGAACACCGGGCTTTGCCGGCGTCTGTTAAGAGAAGATGTTGTCGAGCGGGTGCTTAAAAGGGACATGACTGCCCTGTTCGGCGTTCGCAATATCAATGAGCTCGAAAAACTTTTCATCTATCTCTGTATTCACAGCGGCGGTATCGTAGCCCATAAAACCTGTGCGGACGCCCTTGGAACAGCGCCGGCCACTGTTGCGAATCACTTAAGCCTTCTCGAACAGGCGAATCTTATTTACCGGCTTCCGCCTGCCGAAACCGGCGGTAAAAAGGTCCTGAGGGGGAAAAACAAGTATTACCTCGTCGATGCGGCGCTGAGGAATGCTGTGCTCTTGCGCGGCGAGGAAATTCTTACCAATCCCGAGGAGATGGGTGTCATTGTCGAAACCACTGTGCATCGGCATCTCTATGCCTACTACTATCGCGACGTGCCCGAAATAGTGTATTGGCGCAATCCGGTTTCGCAGAAGGAAGTGGATATCATCGTCCGCAGTCCGAGCTACTTATTCCCCTTCGAGGTCAAATACCAGGAGAACCCGAACCTGAGCGCCAGGAGCGGCCTTGTCGCCTTCTGCCGTTTAGAGAGCGTAGAAAAAGCGTATTGGGTGACAAAGCAGGACAAGGATTTCGGTATTGTGACCTTTGAAGGATTAGAAGATTATTACGGACAGCAGACTAAATTCCTGAAGATTCCGGCGCACATCCTTTGCTACTTGCTCGGGCAGGCGGAGAGATTGCTGTGGAAGTCATAAAAGCGGGTGATGCAGGCCGCAGGCCGTGCTTTGCATAAAAGTGTTCACTTATAAAGCGAGCACTGAGCCTGAAAAGAAGGGACCTTAGGAAAAATAATGTGGTGGTTGTCCCCGCTGGTTTTGAAAAAAGGGCAAATGTCAATTATTAACACGAGTTACGCACTATGCAGCCAAAGGCATATCATAAAAAGTGGAACCAGTTAAAAACTGGGCTTTTGCAATCTCCATCATTGTGTCGAGATTCTG
>JAJZPZ010000102.1 GCA_021847795.1 Nitrospirota bacterium | reverse complement strand
TAAATGAAAGGGTTAACTAATTTTGTAAACCAACTATGTTAATATAGGTTTACAATGAGAAGGGTAGTAATCACAGGGATAGGTGCAGTCACGCCATTAGCAAATAATTTTTTTGATTCATGGTCTCTTGTCAAGAAAGGCATTTCCGGCATAAGCAGGATTTCAAAATTCGACACGACTGCTTTGTCATGGACAATGGCAGGAGAGGTTAAGGGATTTAATCCTGAATTGTATCTTTCTAAAAAAGAGATTCTAAAACTTGACCCCTTTTTGCACTATGCGGTTGCAGCAGCAAAAATGGCTGCTGAAGATGCAGGACTAATGAGTCAAGGGTCAGAAAAAAATAAACAGGCCGGCGTTATAATAGGTTCAAGCAGGGGAGGCATTACTACAATAGAGAAAGAATTCCCCAAATTGTACTCCTCATACCCATCGCCTATCGCCTATCGCCTATCTCCATATTTAATGCCTTCAACCACAATCAGTATGGCTGCATCTTGCGTGGCGCAGAAACTTGGCATTAAAGGTCATTGTTTAGGGATTTCCAATGCCTGTGCATCGGGAACAAATGCTATTGGAGAGGCATACAGGCTGATAAAACATGGCTACGCAGATATAGTAATTGCAGGCGGAGCAGAAGCGCCGATATGCAGGTTTTGTGTCGAGGGATATGGCATTTCTGGTGCATTATCAAAAACAGATAATCCCTTTGCAAGCAGGCCGTTTGACACAAAAAGAGATGGTTTTGTCCTTGCAGAGGGTGCGTGCATACTGATACTTGAGGAGTATGCATCCGCAATAAAAAGAAACGCTGAAATCTATGGCGAAATTATTGGTTACAGCAGCACAACAGACGCATATCACATAACAAGACCTGACATAGAAGGAGAAATAAGGGCTATACATTCCTCCCTTGAAGATGCAGGAGTTTCACATGAGGATGTCGATTATATCAATGTCCACGGCACATCAACGCCAATAGGCGATAGAGTTGAAGCTAAGGCGATAAAATTGTTATTCGGGCAAAAAATTCCTGTGAGTTCAATAAAATCCATGACAGGCCATATGCTTGCAGCATCAGGCGCATTCGAAACAGCATGCACTGCGGTGAGTATTAAAGAAGGCATTATGCCTCCGACAATTAATGTTACAGAAAAAGACCCCGAGTGCGATATTAATGTAATAATAGAAAAAAGAGAGGCAGATATAAAAATTGCTATTACAAATTCATTCGGATTCGGGGGGGTAAATGCGGTTATCGTTCTTAAAAGCAATAGTTGAAATGATTTCCTTTTAGTTTTTCCCTTCCACCTTCAACCAAGTCGTTTCTCAAAGATCTTCCGGAAATGAAACCCATAGATCGAGAGGGTAACGGCCTGTGGAATGAGGCGGGGACGTTTTAACATTGTCCAGAGCAGGAGCCTCCAATAATGAAACCTCTCTCTCCCTATGATCCCCAGAACAATAATAGACCTTATGAATGCGGCAAGGTAGTTGAAGCGGAAATGAAATAATTTTTTCTGCGAGGGGGAATATTCCCTAAGGAATGTCCTGACCCTTTCATAGTAGTGCCTCGGCGAATACAGGGTGCTGAGGACTTTTTTGTAGCCGTTTATCAGAAGGTCATAATCCATCATGGGTATAAAATTTGTCGAGAAATCCGTATTGTTCCCGGAGGTCTCTTTCAGCAGCCGCTGCTCCTTTTTGAGTCTCTCATATAGCTTCGTGCGCGGAAGTGCATTGAGTATGCCGACCATTGCTGTGACAACACCGCTCTTCTGGATAAACTTAATCTGAGTGTCGAAAATCGTGGGGGGATCGCTATCAAAACCTACAATGAATCCTCCCTGCACCTCCAGCCCGGACTTCTGGATATTCCTGACACTGGCGAGGAGATCGCGGTTCTCGTTCTGGAATTTGCTGCATTCCGCCAGGCTCTGCTCATGGGGCGTTTCGATGCCGATGAAGACAACATCAAATCCTGCCCTGACCATCATTTCCATGAGGTCTTTATGATCCGACAGTTCTATGGATGCCTGAGTATTAAAGGTAAATGGATGTTTCATTATATCCATCCATTCGATGATGGCAGGGAGAATCTCCTCCTTCAGTTTTTTCTTGTTCCCGATAAAATTGTCGTCAACAAAGAAAACCTGTCCCCTGAACCCTGACGCGTACACACTTTCGAGTTCCCTGATAATCTGGTCTTTATCTTTTGTGCGCGGCGTGCGGCCGCAAAGCAGGGTAATATCGCAAAACTCACAGTTGAAGGGGCAGCCCCGGGAATACTGGATATTGATCGAGGCATAGCGCTTCATATTAATAAGTCCCCAGAGCGGAACGGGTGTCTTCCGCATGTCAGCCCACTGATCAGTGGTATAGAAATGGCCGGCAACGCAATTTTCGAAATCTTTCAAAAAACGGGGCAGGGTGATTTCGGCTTCATTCAGCACCAGATGGTCTACCGTCCCGAACGCCTCATATTCGGTCGTGAAAAGAGGACCTCCGGCGACAATTCCGACTTCGGCTGCCTTGCATCTCGCTATCACTTCTTTCACAGACTCTTTCTGGACAGACATTGCGCTTATAAATACGAGATCAGCCCACTTCAGGTCATCGTCATACAGTCTTTCCACGTTCATGTCGACCAGTCTTTTCTCCCACGCTTCAGGGAGCATCGCCGCAATGGTCAACAATCCCAGCGGTGGACTGCTCGCCTTTCTGTGAATGAATTTCAGGGCATACCTGAAACTCCAGAAGGTATCAGGGAACTCAGGATAAATGAGAAGTGCTTTCATTGTTAATTAAATTATAACTTATTTTCAGATTTTGTAACCTGTATTATCCGCTCCACATCGACACCATTTAAAACCTTCAAGATAGCAATCTGTTATAATGATGTAGATTACAACATAACTGAGACGACTATTAATAACCACCGACTACCGAAGATGGATAGTCCAAAGCTACCACCCTGATTGCTATCCTATTTGCTGAGACTTAGCTTCTCAGAAGGAGACCTCGACTTGAAGATAAGCAGCAAAGGCCTTTTTGAAAACCTGTCCAATTTGCGAGATAGACTCCGCGGAAACAGCCGGATACAAAAGTGCGTCGTCACTGAGCCGCCGCTGCGGTCGGAACTGTTCAGCAGCGATCAGATGGAGCAGCATGGCAAGACCCTGGCGGGTCAGCACAAGTTGGGGCTGAAACATGCACAGAACCGGCTTCTGACGCGGCTGGCTGAGAATGAAGGCGTGCTGCTTGGAGTCCGCAACCTGCTGACGGAGGCTGTTAAGGCAACCCGCCGTATTACGCCGGCCGGAGAATGGCTGCTTGATAACTTCTACCTTATTGAAGAGCAGATTCGCACGGCCAGAAGACACTTGCCAAAGGGGTACAGCCGGGAACTGCCTCAACTGCTGAATGGCCCATCGGCCGGTCTTCCGCGCGTATATGATATTGCGCTGGAGACGATCTCGCATGGCGATGGGCGGGTAGATCCTGAGAGCCTCAGCAGTTTCGTGGCAGCCTACCAGACAATCACCACCCTGAAGCTGGGCGAATTGTGGGCAATTCCCATCATGCTCCGCCTGGCGCTGATCGAAAATCTCCGGCGCGTTGCAGCCCGGATCGCCGCCGACAGGATCGACCGGAACCTCGCCGATTATTGGGCGGACCAGATGACGGAGATTGCCGGGAAGGACCCGAAGAATCTTGTTTTGGTAATTGCGGATATGGCGCGTTCTGACCCGCCCATGAAGAGTTCTTTTGTTGCGGAATTAACGCGTCGGCTGCAGGGGCAAGGTCCGGCCTTGGCAATGCCGCTGACATGGATTGAGCAACGCCTCTCCGAATGCGGCCTGACAATCAAACAATTGGTACAGTCGGAAAACCAGCAACAAGCCGCTGACCAAGTCTCGATTAGCAACAGCATCGGCAGCCTCCGTTTCCTGGGCGCGATGGACTGGCGCGAGTTCGTAGAGACGATGAGTACTGTGGAAAAGACCCTGTGTAAGGACACGGGCGGAGTTTACGGCAAGATGGATTTCTCAACTCGCGACCGCTACCGCCATGTTGTAGAGAAGATTGCGAAGAACGGGCTGCTTTCCGAGAGCGAGGTGGCCGCGCAAGCGCTCCGGCTTGCGCGTGAAGGTGCAGCCAAAAACGGCCCCGACGAACGCGCGGCGCATGTCGGCTTTTACCTGATAGACAAGGGACTGGCGGAGCTTGAGCAGTTGGCAGAAGTGCGCTTATCTGTTTCTGATGCCCTTCGAAAATTGAGTTCACGGTTTCCTTTGCTGCTGTACATAGGCATTATCATGCTGATGACAATAATCTTCGCCGGGGGTTTACTGGCGAAGGCACATGCCGGTGGTTTAAATGGTTGGGTA
Organism: Nitrospirota bacterium; assembly: GCA_021847795.1. Lineage (GTDB taxonomy): Bacteria > Nitrospirota > Thermodesulfovibrionia > Thermodesulfovibrionales > Dissulfurispiraceae > JAMCVZ01. The sequence goes on along the minus strand of JAJZPZ010000102.1, from coordinate 7,377 downwards.
CTCGGGCTGATCGGTATCCTCTCGCTCCTGTGCGGGAGTCATCTGGCCGTAGCCCTTGTGAACTGGCTGGTAACTTTGCTGGCAACGCCGCACCCGCTGCCTCGAATGGATTTTTCCAAGGGAATTCCGCCGGAATTGCGCACTCTGGTCGTGATCCCGACTATGCTCACAAACACTCAGAATATAGAGGACCTGGTAGAAGCTCTTGAAGTCCGGTTCCTTGCAAATCAGGACGACAGCCTGTACTTCGGTCTGCTGACTGATTTTAGAGACGCGGACAAAGAAATGCTGCCGGAAGACGGATCGCTGTTGCTGCTGGCCCGGCAGCGGATCGAAGGACTGAACGGAAAGTACAAGAGTTTAAAAAATGACACCTTTTTCCTTTTTCATCGTCCACGCAGATGGAATCCTCAGGAGCAGATTTGGATGGGATACGAGCGCAAGCGAGGGAAGCTTGCGGATTTAAATTCCCTTCTGCGCAGCAGGGTAAGGGGTATCTCAGAGGAGCAGTTTTCGCTCATTGTGGGGGACACTGGAGTCTTATCTAACGTGAAGTATGTGATTACCCTTGACACGGATACTCAACTGCCACGTGATTCGGCGCGGCAATTTGTGGGGGCCATGGCGCATCCTCTGAATCGTGCGCGCTATGACGAAGGCAAGCAGCGTGTCGAAGAGGGGTACGGCATCATTCAGCCACGGGTCGATGTGAGCCTGCCGGGCACAAACCGGTCACGGTATGCGCGCATGTGCGGAAGTGAGCCGGGCATCGACCCGTATACGCGCGTTATTTCCGATGTCTACCAGGATCTATTCCATGAAGGCTCGTTCATCGGCAAGGGCATCTATGAGGTTGATGCATTCGAGCAGGCGCTTAACGGACGCTTCCCCGAGAACCAAATCCTCAGCCACGATCTTCTGGAAGGATGCTACGCGCGGGCAGGGATGTTGAGCGATGTGCAGTTATACGAGGAATACCCCTCCCGCTACAGCGCGGACGTGAGCCGCCGGCATCGTTGGATTCGCGGAGATTGGCAGCTTTTGCGATGGCTGATGCCTTGGCTTCCCGGCTCCGATGCGCGCCTTCAGAAGAATCCGCTCTCGGGGCTGTCCCGATGGAAGATCTTCGACAACTTTCGGCGCAGTCTCGTGCCTTCGGCGTTGACACTCCTATTGCTGCTGGGCTGGACAATCTTGTCATCGGCTTTGTTCTGGACATTGTCGGTGGTCGGAATCATCTTTATCCCTTCTTTGATTACCTCTATCCTGAATGTGTTTCAGAAACCGGGCGATGTGCTTATGGAACAGCACCTCGCTGCCGTAGTACGCTCTACGCACAAGCACTTCGCGCAGGCTGCATTTTCGCTCGTGTGTCTGCCTTACGAGGCGTTTTACAGTCTGGATGCGATTGTGCGCACCACGTGGCGGATGCTGGTCACGCATAAGCGACTTCTCGAATGGAGTCCGTCGGGCGACCCGGATCGCACGAGCCGTAATAACCAAGAGGGAATCGTCAGATCATGTCGGACAATGTGGATCGCCCCTGTTCTTGCCACTGGCACAGTGATCTTTCTCATGATTTCGGGGCCGGCTGCTTTAGCACCGGCCGGGCCTATACTGGGCCTCTGGTTTTTCTCCCCCGCTATCGCGTGGTGGATCAGCCGACCACTCACTCGCCGTGGAGCAAGGCTGACTGCTGACCAGACCCTTTTTCTCCGGAAGCTTTCCCGAAAAACATGGGCGTTCTTCGAGACCTTCGTCGGCCCGGAAGATCACTGGCTGCCGCCTGATAACTATCAGGAGCATCCCGTTGCCGCAATTGCGCATCGCACCTCGCCGACCAACATGGGCATTGCGCTGCTCACAAATTTATCCGCTCACGACTTCGGCTATATTTCAACGGGGCATCTCATCGAACGCACGGAAAATGCATTACACACAATGAAAAAATTGGAGCGATATCGGGGCCACTTCTACAACTGGTACGACACACAATCTCTGAAGCCTTTGCTGCCCCTCTATATTTCTACGGTGGACAGCGGGAATCTTGCCGCTCATCTGCTGACCCTGCGGCCGGGTCTGCTCGAACTTCCCGATCAAAAAATCATGGGAACGAGATTGTTCAACGGCCTCAATGATACATTAATGATTCTCATAGGTCTCCTCGCGGATACTGCGGAAGAAGCCACTCCATCGGGGCTCGCTCACCTTCAAAGCTACATGGAGGCCGCGCTCAAGTCTCCGCCAACCACGCTTATGGCTGCCCAGCTGTGCCTTGAGCAATTGGTAACGTCCGCCGGGGAAATGGTCGCCGGTGTCAATGCCCTCGATAATGACGGCGCAGGCCTCGATAATCAGGCATCGCTGTGGGCACGCGCCTTTGACCGGCAATGCAGGGCCGCCCTCAACGAGTTGACCTTTCTCGCCCCATCGACATCTCTCGGCATCGATGAAATACCGACGCTTCGCGAACTGGCAGGACTTGGCAACCACCGCGCCATTGAGAGAATCGCGGCTATCGAACGGCTCGCATTGCAAACCGGTGAACTCAGCCGTATGGAATATGATTTCCTATTCGACAAGGAGCGCCGGCTATTGACCATCGGGTACAACGTCGGTGAACGCCGGCGGGATGCGGGTTATTACGATTTGCTTGCTTCGGAAGCGAGACTGTGCAATTTCGTGGCGATTGCGCAGGGACAACTGCCGCAGGAGAGTTGGTTCACCCTAGGGCGACTGCTCACCGCTACGAGTGGAGAGCCGGTTCTCCTTTCGTGGAGCGGATCGATGTTCGAGTACCTGATGCCGCTTCTGGTGATGCCGACGTATGAAAACACACTGCTCGACCAGACCTATAAGGCGGCTGTGGCCAGGCAGATCGAGTATGGGAAGAAGCGTGCTGTGCCCTGGGGCATTTCGGAATCCAGCTACAATATGATCGACGTCCATCTTAACTATCAGTACCGCGCTTTTGGCGTGCCCGGCCTGGGGCTCAAACGCGGTCTCGCCGGGGATATGGTAATTGCTCCCTATGCCTCGGCGCTCGCGCTGATGGTGGCGCCCGAGGAAGCGTGCCTGAATCTGCAGCGACTCTCCGATGAAGGGTTTGAAGGAAAATATGGCTTCTATGAAGCTATCGATTACACACCTTCACGTCTGCCGCGCGGACAGTCGAGCGCCGTGGTCCGCTCCTTCATGGCACATCATGTTGGAATGAGCTTGCTCTCTTTGGCCTATCTGCTCCTGGACCGTCCGATGCAGAAGCGATTCGAGTCGGACCCGGTGTTTCAGGCGACCATGTTGTTGCTCCATGAGCGGGTGCCGAAGGCCACGGCGTTTTATTCGCACACCGCCGAGATCTCCGACATACAGGGGGCTTCCAGCGGTACGGATATGCCGGTGCGCGTTTTCAGCAGCCCTGATACGCCGGTCCCTGAAGTGCAGTTATTATCCAACGGCAGATACCACGTGATGATTACGAATGCGGGGGGTGGTTACAGCCGCTGGAAGGACATCGCAGTAACGCGCTGGCGCGAAGACAGCACCTGCGACAACTGGGGCACGTTCTGTTACCTTCGCGACGTGGCGAGCGGAGAGTTCTGGTCAACTGCATATCAGCCGACGCTCAAACGCCCCGCCAATCAATCTAATAATTACGAAGCTATTTTTTCGGACGCGAAAGCGGAGTTTCGTCGCCGGGACCATGACTTTGACACGCATACCGAAATAGCTGTTTCACCCGAAGATGATATCGAACTGCGCCGAATCACCATCACCAATCGCGCCCGGATACGCAGGAGGATTGAGGTCACGAGTTACGCGGAAGTGGTTCTCGCATCGTCTGCCGCGGACGCACTGCATCCGGCGTTCAGCAATCTCTTTGTTCAAACCGAGATCCTTCACCATAGGCAGGCAATCCTCTGCAACCGCCGTCCCCGCTCCATAGACGAGCGGGCGCCCTGGATGTTTCATCTCATGGCCGTGCATGGGTCAGATGTCGGAGAGGCTTCCTATGAGACCGACCGCATGCAGTTCATCGGCCGGGAAAGCACGGTCGCTGATCCACAAGCGATAAGCGGAACAGCCGGTTTTTTTACGGGGGCGCTATCGGGCAGCCATGGCTCAGTGCTCGATCCGATTGTCGCTGTCCGGTATCGGATAACCCTCGATCCGGAAGAATCGGCAACGATCAATATTGTCTCCGGTATAGGTGAAACCCGCGACGTGTGCCTGGGCCTTGTGGAGAAATACCATGACCAGCGTCTTGCGGATCGTGTCTTCGAACTGGCGTGGACACATAGCCAGGTGCTCCTGCGGCAGATCAATGTCACAGAGGCCGATGCACAGCTCTATGGACACCTTGCCGGCTCTGTAATCTATGCCAATTCTTCGCTGCGCGCCGAACCGGGCGTCATCATCAACAACCGCAGGGGGCAATCCGGTCTATGGGGCTACTCCATTTCAGGCGATTTACCGATCGTGCTGCTGCAGATTGAAGATCCGGCCAATATAGACCTGGTGCGCCAACTCGTGCAGGCCCACGCATACTGGCGCTTAAAAGGACTGGCGGTGGACCTGGTGATCTGGAACGAAGATCACGCCGGTTACCGGCAACTTCTGCAAGACCGGATCATGGGGCTCATTGCCGCAGGCGTCGAAGCCAACGTGACAGATCAACCGGGAGGCATTTTCGTAAGACCTGCTGACCAGATATCGAACGAAGACCGCATCCTGCTCCAAACCGTCGCTCGCGCCATCATCACCGACAGCCGGGGAACGCTGGCGGAGCAGATCAACCGTCACAGTCCGGTGGAAGCAACAGTGCCGCTTCTTACACCTACCCGAACCCACCACTCCGAACCCCCGGCAGTTGCCGCGTTGCCTCGCCACGATCTGACGTTCTTCAACGGGTTGGGCGGATTCACCCCGGATGGACGCGAGTATGTCATTACGACCGCGCACGGGCAGGTGACTCCGGCGCCATGGGTAAATGTACTGGCGAATCCAGACTTTGGGACCGTCATTTCAGAGAGCGGGCTTGCCTATACGTGGAGCGAGAATGCGCATGAGTTCCGCCTCACTCCATGGGAGAACGATCCTGTTTGCGATTCGGGCGGAGAGGCGTTTTACATCCGAGATGAAGAGCGCGGTCACTTCTGGTCCCCCACACCACGGCCCGGCCGCGGGGCGACGCCTTACGTTACCCGGCACGGATTCGGCTACAGCGTCTTCGAGCACACGGAACGCGGCATCCGCTCAGAGGTATGGGTTTATGTGGCCATAGATGCACCGATCAAGTTCACGGTGCTCAAAGTGCGAAACGAGTCCGGTAGATCGCGCCGACTCTCCGCCACCGGATACGTGGAATGGGTGCTTGGAGATATGAGGCCCAAAACTGCAATGCATGTGATTACCGAAGTTGATCCCAACAGCGGCGCGCTCTTTGCGCGAAACTCCTACAACACGGAGTTCGCCGACCGGATTGCCTTCTTCGATGTGGACGATGCGCCCCGGACATTAAGCGGCGACAGGACTGAATTCCTCGGGCGCAATGGCACGCTTCAAAATCCCGTGGCAATGACCCGCTCGCGCCTCTCCGGCAAGGTGGGGACCGCTTTGGATCCCTGCGCCGCTATCCAGGTCCCATTCGAGCTGGCCGACGGGCAAGAGCGCGAAATCATCTTCAGGCTCGGCGCAGGGCGAGATGTTGATGACGCCGGCAAACTGCTGCTTCGTTTCAGGGGATCTGCTGCCGCGCGCGCCGCGCTCGAAGCAGTGTGGCAGTACTGGAATCACACGCTTGGCGCAGTGCAAGTGGAAACACCCGACCAATCTGTCAATATCATGGCCAACGGCTGGCTCCTTTACCAAACTCTTGCGTGCCGTATTTGGGCACGTAGCGGATACTACCAGTCGGGCGGCGCCTTCGGTTTCCGCGACCAGTTGCAGGACGTGATGGCGCTCATACATGCAGATCCGGGTCTCGCGCGTGAGCATCTCCTCATGTGCGCAGCGCATCAGTTCAAAGAGGGTGATGTCCAGCATTGGTGGCATCCTCCGTCAGGCCGGGGCGTGCGTACACATTGTTCTGACGATTTCCTATGGCTGCCGTTGGCTGTCTCCCGCTACGTTCTGACCACCGGGGACACTGGGGTATTGGATGAACCCGTCCACTTCCTCGATGGCCGCACGGTAAACACTGATGAGGACTCGTATTATGATCTTCCCGTCCGGTCTGAGCAAACATCCGGTTTGTACGATCACTGCGTGCTTGCCATCCTGAGGGGTATCAGCCTTGGCGAGCACGGGCTGCCGCTCATCGGCTCGGGTGATTGGAATGACGGCATGAACATGGTAGGCGAACACGGCAAAGGCGAAAGCGTTTGGCTGGGATTCTTTCTTTATGAAGTACTCATGCGGTTCACTGAAATTGCACGCCTGCACAAAGACCTGCCATTTGCCGAACGCTGCCGGAAAGAGGCAGTTCAATTGCGCCGGAATATCGAAAAGAATGGCTGGGACGGTGAGTGGTACCTCCGCGCTTTTTTCGATGACGGCTCGCCGCTCGGTTCGGTGGGTAATCCCGAATGCCAGATTGATTCCATTGCGCAAAGCTGGTCTGTCCTCTCCGGCGCCGGGGATGCCAAACGCTCAGCCATGGCAATGGAAGCTGTGGATAAGCGCCTCGTTCGACGGGACCATAGACTGATCCAGCTCATGGACCCGCCCTTCGACAAGTCGAATTTGAATCCCGGCTATATAAAAGGGTACGTTCCAGGCGTAAGGGAAAATGGCGGACAATACACTCATGCCGCGATCTGGGCAGCAATGGCATTCGCTGCATTGGGCGACAGCCGCCGTGCGTGGGAACTGTTAACAATAATCAACCCGGTGGGACATGGGAGAACTCCGGAAGAAATTGAAACCTATAAAGTAGAACCGTACGTTGTCGCAGCCGACGTATATGCGGTCTCGCCGCATATCGGCCGCGGTGGATGGACATGGTACACGGGATCGGCAGGCTGGATGTACCGGCTTATCATGGAATCACTCCTTGGGCTGAGGCTTGAAGTAGACAAACTGCGTTTCGAGCCGTGTCTCCCTGCAGATTGGGAGATGTTCAAGGTGCATTACCGATACAGGGAAACTATCTATCATATCACTGTCCGGCAAACACCCTCCAACAGCGGCGAGACGAGTGTGACCGTCGATGGCGTTGAGCAACACGACAAGGCTATCCCCCTTATTGATGACCGGCAGGAACATTCGGTAGTAGAGGTGAGAATACCTGTTGCAGCTCAACGCGTTACACTATAACGCTATTGCCTTCTATTGCCTTCTCATAAATCCTGTATCTCTTATACAGCCTCGCCCCGA
>JAJZPZ010000002.1 GCA_021847795.1 Nitrospirota bacterium | reverse complement strand
GGCTTCTACTTGTACTCCCTGCAGTTGATAATCGGCTTCATTTCGCGCATCCCGGAGTTCATCGAGGGTGGTGGCAAGGGTTTCGGCCTCGGGGATTCCACAGCCTGATAGGTATTGTTGTGCTTTTACGTGGGCAACGTATGTTTTGGGGAGATTGATTTTACCCTCTCTTAAACACTTACAAATTTCGTTGAAGATGGCGTAATAGGCTCTGCCGATAGAAGTGCGGAGTGATGCTTCCGAAGTTGATTTTTGCAACTCTAATGCCAGCGTGAGAAAGTCTTGTGCTTCCATCAGGCGAATTGGCACCTCAGGAGAAAATATTGGCGCAGCTCTTGGTCGATTTCTTCCCGGACTCTTTTCTTAAAGACGATTTCTTGTTCAAAGACTTGTTCGACTGTACCGGAAAGAGACACGAGGAACCTCAGCTTTGTATAATCTTCGATCTCAGGGTCATGTATGATTGACGGAGAGATGCTTTGGATATTGCAAAAAGTGTTTTTGATAAGACAGTGGTAGCGGTTGGCCGCAGCAAGGAGTCCGTGCTGTATGCAGAATTCCTGGACCTCGCGGTTAAACAGGGCATTGCAGTATTCGTAGATGGCTGGCATCTCAGGAACTGTTTGTGTAAGAGAATAGGCCGGAAGAGTAAGTGCTATCGGAAGGCTCACCGCAAAAGCTTCCCATGTGTGCCACAGAAAGCCGATGGTCGATTCATGGGCTGGTGTTGTTTTTTGTATATCGTAGGCATATTTGTTTTGCAAGTTTTCAAAAAATTGGCTCATTACTTTATTGTGTACCTTTGTATAATCGGGAGTGGCAAGTGTTGTTGTCATAGTTTCTTCTCCGGAAAGGTATCATCGATGATTTTGCCCAAATGATTGTAGTGTTTTTTCCAGTCGTCAATGAAGGCAGCGATATCGTCGAGGTTATTCAGGTCACTGTGGTAGTTTGCTGTAACAATGACGGCGCCTTTTTCGGTCTGGTCCGGTGGAATTGTTTCAGCAGTATCCACGGAGATGAGGCATTTATAAGTCGGGAAGGAGTAGGTGAACTTTATCCCTATCATTGGCATCCCGGCTCCGTATGAAGACCACTTACCTTCTTTGAGAAAGAAATTTGGGAGGTAGTTAATGGCTGCCTTTGGGTCGGTGAATCCGTAGTGGCCGGTAAAGTTGAGGCCCACGGCTTTATATCTGACAAAGGGTAATTTCCTGACATATTTGGTGGCAATGTCTGGGATCGGAGAATCGAAGGGAATACGTGAAGAAACCGCATCTACCAGCTGTAGTTTTTCAAATTCTGTTGTGATTATAATTCCTTCCTGGTATGCGATCTGGGAAACAGGTTGTGTGCAGAAGATATTGGTGGCAGTAAAAGAAGGATCAACGATTCCCTCGTTTTTCAAAAAGTCGGGATTTAAAATACTTGGATTGTGTGATTCTGCGAGAATCACAATGGAGAAGTTATCGAGTATAAATTTCATATATTCTGGTTTTATCGGGAACCTACGTTAATTATCAAATTAGCATATGTTGAAACAAAAAGCAACAAAAATATCTTTTTGTGCTTAGTTTTTAAGGAAAATTTACCCCTCCATCAAAAAAAAGGCGTACCGGAAACCAGTACGCCGAATGGGGGGGAAGGAGTGTTATGGGAGATCTACCAGCATTTCTTTCAGTATCTCTTTCAGTTCGTCATATTCGGTTCCAGGCTGAAAAGCGGCCATCCATGATCCTACTGTTTGTCCTGTTTTGCGGTCTGTTCTTATTACAAACCCTTGTTTACGCAAAAATTTGCTCAGCGGAAGAGAGAGGATAGGAGAGTCCGGGGTCGGGTTTGCATTTGTGCATTTAGCCAACCCATCAATCTCGATTTGAAACACTCAGGGCAAGCTGTCTCTTTAATGGTATCAATTACTGTGAGTCACCATTACCTACGGGCAAGTTTCATATTTGCCCCCAAGCCCTCTGCATCGCCCTTAAAAGGGAGCAGTTATCAGAGTTCACTCAGGGGGATATTGTATAGGTATGTTTCTAGTTTGCCGAAGCGGCAAGGTTATGGGGGAAGTAACAAAAAAGTATATGGCGGTGCAGGGAATCGAACCCCGGACACTGCGAATATGAGTCGCATGCTCTAACCAGCTGAGCTACACCGCCTCTAAGGTGAAGTTATAGTATAGCAAACAGTTATCTTTGTAGGCAATAGCAGGCAGGCGAAGCAACCAGCCCTGTTGGACTACGTGTTTTTCTGCATCTCCCGGAGTTTCAGGTATTTGAGAAAGGTGTAAAAGCTATACAGCATGGCGAGGATGAGCCCGTAGAAGCCGTCCCTGAAGCCCTGCTGGAGCAGTAGCATCCGCAGGAACGTGGCCGGGGGTTTTAGAAAGAGATGCCAGGGTTTAAACGAAACGCCCTTTCCCTTCAACTCCCGTGCAGCGAGAGTGGAGTAGTTGTCCATCTTTTTGACGTAGTCTGAGATCGTCCGGTAGGTAAAGTGCTCCATGGGGTTTTTGAGGCGGCTTGTATCGCCGTTGACCACGATCTTCTCATGCACCTCCCGCTGCTCCATATGAGCGGAGTCTTTCCTGAAAAGCCTGAGGGTATAATCGGGCCACCAGCCGCCGTAGCGTATCCATTTACCGAGAAAGAAATTTTTCCTCGGGATGTAATAGCCCCTGTATTCGGCGCCCGAAACCGCAGCCGCAATATCTTTTCCCAAGGCTTCCGTAACCCGCTCGTCCGAATCAAGGACCAGGACCCACGGCTGGGCTGCCCTGTCTATGCCCGCCTGCTTCTGCTTTGCATAGCCCTGCCAGGGGACCTCGAATATTTTTGCATTGAATTTCTTTGCGATCTCTGCAGTGCCGTCAGTGCTGAAGTCGTCGATAACAATGATCTCGGCAAAGTCCTGCACGCTGCGGAGCGCTTCGCCAATATTTGCCGCTTCGTTTTTTGCAACGATGACAACAGATACGGGTATCAGTACTTGCCTCCTGCAAGGACCGCTTTGACAGAGCCGAGCGCAACCTTTGTCTTCAGCAATACAGGGATCCTCTGCTTGTCATCAGTGAGCCAGATGAAGATATTGCCTCTCCTGTGGAAGATGCCGTCCGATTTGATGATCGGTTTTATGAGGATCGTGTTGAAAGTGCCTGCCGGGGTTTCGACCACTTCCTTTCTGATTACCCGGACCTCAGCCTTGTACAGTTTTTTGCTGTCGATCACATCAACGAAGACCGACTTCCCCACTTCCAGGGGAAGGGTCCTGATGTAGTAGAAGCTTGCAAGGGGGTCCAGAACCGGCCCGTTTATATTCATGACCAGTTTTTCCCCGGTGCGATGATTTACATAGACGGCCTTCTTTGCTGTGTGATCAAGGGTGAATTCCTTATCTCTCCGGTAGCCTCCTTCCTTCAGTTTGATTTTATAGCTGGTGGGGATGCCGATAAACTTATCGTAGGGAGTGCCGCCTTCTCCTTTTTTGAGAGTGCTGACTACAAGGTCATCGACTTTGTGAAACAGGGAGACCCACGCCGAGGAGGTTGCCTTTGATATGAACTGAATCGTCGGCCCGTCCTTTCTGGCTTCAAGAACAGCTTCGCCTGTTTTGATGCCCGCCCAGGTGAGATTGTAGTCCAGCCTTTCAGGCACGCTGAAAGACATGGCCTCGGACATGCTTGCAAAAAGGACCAGAAGACATACAATTCCGGCATATGCAGAGAGGGCCTGCCTGTGGGCTTTCAAAATATAATTTACCATTTCACTTCTGTTTCCCCGCTCAAATATTATGTTATATTACCGTATGATCATAATTCCAGCAATAGATTTGAAAGACGGCCTCTGTGTGCGGCTCCTCCAGGGGAAAAAGGAGGATGCCACGGTATATTCCGACGCCCCGGGCGCTACTGCGCGGAAATGGGAATCCTGCGGCGCAAAACTCCTGCACGTGGTTGATCTTGACGGCGCCTTTACCGGCAGCCAGAAAAATTTCGAGAGCATCAGGCAGATCAGGGAATCCGTGTCCATGGAGATCGAGGTGGGGGGCGGGATACGCGACATCGAAAGAATAGACCGGCTCATTTCCCTGGGCATCAACAGGGTGATCCTGGGCACTGTTGCCATTGAGAAACCGGAACTCGTCAAAGAGGCGTGCCTGAAATATCCCGGGCAGGTGATCATCGGCATTGACGCGAAGGACGGGCTCGTTGCCGTTAAAGGATGGGTCGAAGTCACCCGGGTAAAGGCAACGGACCTTGCCCTGAAGATGCAGGATTACGGGGCTGCGGGCATCATCTATACGGACATTTCAAAAGACGGGATGATGACCGGGCCGAATATCGGGGCAACGCGCGGGATCGCAGAAGCCCTGAATATCCCTGTCATTGCCTCCGGGGGCGTATCCTCCATAGATGACATCAGGAGGCTGCTCGGGATAAAAGGCCTCTGGGGAGCAATCACCGGAAAGGCGATCTATTCCGGCTCACTCGATCTGAAGAGCGCAATAGAGCTCACCACACGCACTACGTAATGAGAGGTTTTCAGCAATATGTTGGCTAAACGAATTATTCCCTGTCTTGATGTAAGGGACGGCCGGGTCGTGAAAGGCGTGAATTTCGTCAATATCAGGGACGCGGGAGATCCTGTTGAAAACGCGATCTTCTATGACGAGCAGGGCGCGGATGAACTCATATTCCTCGACATAACAGCCTCGCACGAGAAAAGGAAAATCATACTCGATGTCGTGGAAAAGACGGCTGATGATGTATTCATGCCCCTCACTGTGGGCGGGGGCATTAAAACCATAGAGGACATCAGCAACCTGCTGCATGCCGGCTGCGATAAGGTTTCGATAAACACGACAGCGGTAAAGGACCCGCATTTCATCAGCCGGGCTGCGGAGAAGTTCGGGAGCCAGTGCATTGTCGTGGCAATAGATGCAAAGCGGGTGGACAACAACATGGCCGAAGCGACCGGTGAAGGCTGGTCCGCCGATCCGGCGCTCAAAGGCGTTTGCCTCACCCTTCCTGCCGCCGGCCCGGCATGGGCGCTTTCAACCCATGGGGGCAGGAAGATGAAGCTCATCGATGCCGTGAGATGGGCGAAAAAGATGGAAGAACTCGGGGCCGGTGAGATCATGCTCACCAGCATGGACAAGGACGGTACAAAAGACGGCTATGACATTGCGCTGACCCGCGCAATTGCCGAGGCAGTTACCATACCGGTGATCGCCTCCGGCGGTGTGGGCAATTTAGAGCACCTCTATGAAGGCATCGTGAAAGGCAAAGCAGATGCCGTGCTTGCAGCCTCCATCTTTCATTACAGGGAATACACGGTCAGGGAGGCCAAGGAATACCTGAAATCAAAAGGGGTCCCTGTAAGGCTCTAGCGGGCTGCCGGAAAACGCCTGGGACGCCGGCTTCTCATGCCTTCCGGATAAATGCAGCGATAAACTGTTCCACTTCCCCCAGTGAGTCTTCAGGGGCGGCGTACATCTCACGGGTCCAGGCCCAGTCTTCCTGTGCAGGCATCCGGCAATCCATCCTGCATACAGCAGGAACCGTCCGTTGAAATCTTAGACATCGCTGTTTAATACCATCCCGGGTCTTAAATATCCGGCAGCGATATTTGCCATGGGCCATTACATCATGACGAAAGCGGGCGGTTCAGGGCTATTGCTTAAGGCTCTTGTCCACACTGGCCACGGCCCTCTCCACGGTTTCCGCCATGGCGCTGTTGATCAGGTCCTCAGCCTTTCTCCTGCTGAAGTTCACCGTAACATAGGAGTTCGAGACTTCAAATCTCTCCTGGTGCTTTATCTCCTTTGCCGGCGCATCTGCAAACATAAGGGTGAGCTTGACGGAGCATACGTACTCCGTCTTTACGAGATTGCTGCTCTTGACGTTTATGGAGAAGTCCTCCAGAACCCCTCCTATCACTGCCTTGCCCCATTCGGGGATCAGGGTCTGGGCCGTGCCGTCCCATACGGTATCGAGTCTCCTGACGGCATATCCTTTGTTCTCCAGGGCTGCGGCAAAGGCCTTTGCAAGCGCAACCGGCGGCCCATCCAGCAATGAGATAAAGGCGGTCTCGCCGTCCGCCATTCCTAGGGATCTCTTGTCAGCCACCGCTCTTTTATCGGCAAGCAATGCCACGGCAACGGCTGCGCCCCCTGTCTTTTCGCGCTGCGTTGCAGGGGGATAGGAAAGGGTCAGCGGGTAATTGACGACACTTGCACAGGACACCAGAAAAAACACAACCAAAAGAAAGGCCTTTTTCATCTGCTCATCTCCTCTTCCCTGCCTGCCTTGTCCGGCAGGCGGATCATATAATGAGAAAGTTCTGCCTCCGTGGCCGGGCTTGCCTGGAACTTAAGCGCCGTTCCGTTACTAAGGCCGGAGACTTCCACAAGGGGCAGCTTCTTGGCATCAGAGTACCGCGCGCATAAGGAAGCCGCAAGTCCCAGGGTTTCATCCGTCGCGCTGCCGCACACAAGGGCAAGCGGGCTTCCGAAGCCGTCCACCCACAAAAGGGAATCACCGGTCTCCGCCGCAGACTGAATGACAGCGTTCTCCCCCTCATCTCTACCAACGATTATTTTCCCGCTGTCAGGGACCCTGAAATGCCTGCCCACTCTCAGGAGCTGGATATCCTTTACCGCATGAGCAGGGCTATGGTCCAGCAGATCTCTCAGGCGGTGTGAGTATATCGGGTCTGTCAGGAGGCATCCGCCTGCAGGGGGCGGATAATCGGTAAGGCCAAACTCCCCGGCAAGGGCCATCTGGGGTTTTCGTGACCTCCCGTGAAAATCGCAGAACCTTTCCCTGTCGACAATTCCCTCTTGCTCGGGGATCGTCGGCTTCATCAGTTTTGCGCTCAGGGGCCTGAGCACATACCCTGCAAGGCCCGACTCCCTGTCGATCTTCGGGAAGGTGTCTCTCCTCTGGCTCATGGGCCTCTGCCCCAGCACCTCCCCGGTGATGATAAAATCAGCGCCCCGCATGGCCATCAGTTCTTTTGCCTCCTTCAGCATGAGGATGCGGCAGTCTATGCAGGGATTCATATTTTTGCCGTGCCCGAACTTCGGTCTTTTTACGATCTCTATGAATTTGTCGGCCAGGTGGCAGAGCTTTACCTCGAAGCCGAACTTCTCCGCGGCTGAGAAAGGATTTTTGGAGCAGGAAGATTTGTCGGAAATGTCGCACCCGAAGTGAGTGAGAAAGGTCACTGCAGTCACCTCGATCCCCTGCTTCATTGCAACGAGGATCGCAAGGGTGCTGTCAAGACCTCCTGAATAGAGCGCTATTGCCTTTGCCATGCCTTATATAATAACAAATCCCAAGCATCAAATCACAAACTCAAAATGAGGGACTTTCATTTCCGGAATTTAAAATTTGGGATTTGGAATTTGTTTGCAATTTGGCGCCTGGAGCTTGAGATTTACTTCTTTGTGCCTTTGAGTGATTTGACCAGCAGGTCCGGAGTTGCCGCTGCTGTCCCCACTTCACCCACGACGATCCCTGCGGCATGGTTGGCTATGCGGGCGGCATCTTCGAGGGTGGCGCCTGCAGTATGGGCCAGGGCCAGGGTTGCAATTACCGTATCTCCGGCGCCGGTGACATCAAAAACCTTCTTTGCCGCTGTGGGGATATGTGTTGATTTGACTTCCCGCGCCCCGCTCTTTTCAAAGAGGCTCATGCCGTCCTCGCCACGGGTTATGAGTACCGACTTGCAGGAAAGCCTGCTCATAAGCGCCCTGCCGGCCTTCATAAGGCTCTTCTCGTCCTTTATCTCGATGCCGGAGCCCTGGGATGCTTCCATAAGGTTCGGGGTGATCACGGATACTTTCTTGTAAAAATGGAAATGCCCCACCTTGGGGTCGACGGCTATAAAGGCGCCCCGGGATTTTGCATAGAGCACCAGCGCCTTTATGAGCGCCGGGGTGATGACGCCCTTCTTGTAATCGGAGACGATTACGGCGTCATGCCCCTGCATCGCCTTCTTCACATAGCCAAGGAGGTTCTCAAGATTTCTGCCTTCCAGTTTCTTGAGGTCTTCCCTGTCGAACCTGACTACCTGCTGGTTGTGGGCAATGACCCGTGTCTTTACGGTGGTCGGGCGCCTGTCCTCAATAATGCCCTCGGTATTCACTCCTCTTTTCTCCAGCAATTCCCTTAAAATCCCTCCGGCTGTGTCCTTGCCTATGATGCCTGCAATCGAGACCTTTCCGCCAAGGGCTATGATATTATTCGCCACATTGGCGGCGCCGCCCAGGAGGAAGGACTCATCGGTGACTTCGACAACCGGGACAGGGGCCTCGGGGGATATCCTGCTGACCTTCCCCAATATGTACCGGTCGAGGATCAGGTCCCCGATGATCAGCACCCGCTTGCCTGTAAAAGAATTGATGATCTTTACAAAATCCATGTATAGAAAAAATAACTTATTCACCGGAGAAGTTGCAAGTAAGGACGGGCCTGTTTGACTTTTTGGAGCCGGATTATTTAAAGTTTAATAGTTATGCAGCAGCATTCGGCAATTCAACTGATACTACAGGCAGGATACGTTGTAAAAGCAATACTCACGATCCTTCTTTCCTTCTCCGTTATATCCTGGACAATCATTTTCCAGAAGTGGCGCCACTTTTCAAATGCCGACAAAGAGACCCACGATTTTCTGCGGATTTACGAGGCAACGCACAACCCAAAAGACCTGTTCGCCACTTCGAAAAAATACCTGACAAGTCCTCTTTCCGCGCTGTTCAAGGCTGTATATTCCGAAAAAACCTATAATGAGCAGGATGAACTCAAGAGAATGCTCAGGAGATATTCCACCCTTGAGGCCACCAAGCTGCAGCGCTATCTGAACTTCCTTGCGACAACGGGCTCAACAACCCCCTTTATCGGCCTCTTTGGGACCGTATGGGGCATCATGAATGCATTCAGGGGCATCGGAGCTGCCGGTTCAGCATCCCTGGCCGTAGTTGCCCCCGGCATTGCAGAGGCCCTGATCACCACGGCAGTGGGCCTTGCTGCGGCAATCCCCGGGGTAATCGCCTACAACTACTATCTCAGCAGGGCAAACCGCATGATAATCGAGATGGAAGACTTTTCAGAGGAACTGGTCGATTACATTTTAAGGCAGTAAGGGTCAATGAAAACTTCCCGGAACAGAGCGGCCATGTCGGAAATCAACGTCACCCCCCTTGTTGATGTCATGCTGGTGCTCCTCATCATATTTATGGTCACCGCCCCGCTCCTCCAGCAGGGAATTGATATCAATCTGCCTAAGGCAAAGGGCAAGGACCTGCCCCCTGAAGAAAGGGTCACCATCGTTATAAAAAAAGGCGGCAGTATGTCCCTGAACAACAATGCCGTTTCCATGGATGAGATGAAGAAAAAGCTTTCGGCGCTCAGCAAACTCAACCCCAATGTGTTTCTCAAGGCTGACAGCTCCGTGCCATATGGAATGGTGGTTGAGGTGATGGGGGAGATAAAAGAATCCGGAATCGAAAAATTGGGAATGATCACCGAGCCAAAAGTATCGCTGCCATGAAAGAGCAGGGCATGTACAGTGCCTTCACCGGGTCTCTTTTTTTCCATGTCCTCCTCCTCATCGTCACAGGGATAGTCGCCAGACATACAAGCATCTACAGGATGCCTTCTCCCTACATCGTCTCTCTGGTTGATACATCAGGCGCACCAGGGCCTGCAGCCGGCCCCAGGGCAAAAACAGCAGAGGTCGAAACAGCCCCGCAGCCCGCGGCAAAAACAGAAACCCGGGCTGTCCAGAACCAGAACCCCGCCATCGAGAAGCCGACCAGGCAGGACACCCAGAGAGTCAGCGACAGGATCAGCGCACTGCTGGCAAAAAAGAGAATAGAACGATTGGCGGCCCTCAGGAAAGTGATAGATATCGGTAATCACAAGGCGGCCCCGGCCGGTGCGTCATCATCTGCTGCGGCCAGGCCCGGCAGGCATGGCACAGGCGGAACATCGTCAGGCAGCGGCGGGGACTACTACTCGGCAATTGTCGGCAGAATACGGCAGCAGTGGGTATACCCGGATAGTCTTGATAAGGACCTTGAGGCAACGGTCTCCATCAGGATAGCGAAAGACGGGAGCGTAACCATTCAGGGGATCGAAAGGAGTTCCGGCAACAGGCTCTTTGACAGGTCCGTTTTAAGCGCTATAAACAAAGCAAGCCCCCTGCCGCCGCCGCCGCAGGAAATAGAAATAGGAGTGAGATTCAGACCATGAGAAAAGAAATTTCCAAATTCAGGATTCTTATTTGCTTACTTGTTATTTGTTACTCGTTACTCGCCGCTCCCCCTGCTCATGCCAAGGTATATATTGACGTAACCTCGCCCGGAGTAAGAAAATTGCCCATTGCCATCCAGGATTTCACCGGGGGCAAGGATATGTCCGATATCATAAAGGATGACCTGAACTTTACAGGCCTTTTCACCTGCATTGACCCGGCAGCCCAGATCGAGAGGCCTGACCAGCCTTTCCAGCCCGCGGGATGGATGGGGATAGGGGTTGAATTCGTTGTCAAGGGCAAGGTCGTGTCAACAGACCGGGGGCTGTCGGTCACGGTATCCGCATATGACGTATCCGACGGAAAGGAGATCCTCAGGAAGGAATACGCTTCATCACAAAGCCTTATGCGACTGGTTTCCCACTCCATTGCGAACGATGTTTACGCCGTGCTCACCGGGCAGCAGGGAATATTCCGGACAAAAATAGCCTTTATCGGCGAGAAAGGCGGAAAACGTGAAATTTACCTGATGGATTGGGACGGCCGCCGCATGCAGGGGCTGAAAGTGACCGGGAGCATCCTCCTTATCCCCCATTGGGCAAGCGATAAAAGCAAATTGCTCTATTCTGCCGAGAGATACCGCCAGTGGGGCCTCTATATTCTTGATATGAATACCATGAAGGAGAGATTGATCGTCATGCTCAGGGGATTGAACATAGCCGGGAATTTCTTCCCGGGCAACAGGGAATTCATTTTCACCTCTTCAAAGGACGGATCTCCTGATATCTATGTCGCGGATGCGGTCAGTGTCATGGGCAGAAAGATCATTTCATCCCCCTGGATCGATGTTTCGCCTTCCGTATCGGCAGACGGCAGCTCCATTATCTTTGTTTCCAACCGTTCCGGGGCGCCCCAGCTTTATATTGCCGACAAGGATGGAAACGGGACGAGGAGGCTTACCTTCCAGGGCTCCTACAATACCGCTCCTGCCTGGTCTCCCCTGGGAGACAGGATTGTATATACAAGCATGATCAGCGGGAAAAACCAGATATTCACCATCAAGCCGGACGGCACGGGCCTTATGCAACTGACTGACAGGGGGAACAATGAGGACCCGTCTTTTTCCCCTGACGGCAGGTATCTGGTATTCACTTCCAACAGGGACGGGACAAAAGGCGTGTATATCATGAGGAGCAACGGGGAGGGCCTGATGCGGATCACCCCGAAAAGCCTTCCTGCAAGCAGGGCAAGCTGGTCGCCGAGATAAAGAAATACAAAAGTTTTATAGGGGTTGACAGCGGGGCGGTCTGCCGGAAAGTCTTTACAACGCGATGAAGACACATTATAACCTGGCCGGTCAGCCCTGAGGGGGGTACGTCCCCCCCTCGGATCGCGCAATAAGGCTCAGTTCTGTATGCTATGCTATCCCTGCGTGCAGCTTTGCTGAAGTGACGGTGTTTTTCATGAGCATGGTTATGGTCATCGGCCCGACGCCTCCGGGCACAGGGGTTATTGCCCCTGCTATTTCCTTGGCAGCATCGAAGTCAACATCACCCTTTAGAATAGGCACCATCTTGCCGGTCTTTTCGCTCTTCTTCTCGCCTACGCGGTTGACGCCCACATCGATAACGCAGGCGCCGGGCTTGATCCATTCAGGCTTTACGAGGCCGGGCACTCCGGCGGCAACGATCAGTATATCCGCCCGTTTGCAATGGGCCTCCATGTTTTTTGTCCCGGTATGGACAACCGTGACCGTGGAGTTGGCCCCCTTGCCTTTCTGGAGCATGATATTGGCAATGGGCTTGCCCACGATATTCGAGCGGCCGACAACCACTACTTCGGCCCCCGAGGTTTCATAGCCTGAACGTACGATCAACTCCTGGATTCCCGCAGGCGTGCAGGGCAGGAACTTCGCCTCCTTGCCGCCGATCATCAGGCGTCCCACATTGACCGGGTGAAAGGAGTCGACATCCTTGTCAGGGTCGATGGCGTTCAGGACCTTTTTCTCGTCAATGTGCTTGGGGAGCGGGAGCTGAACAAGAATACCGTGGATCTTGGGGTCCTTGTTGTACTTGTCGACGAGTTTGAGCAGGTCTGCTTCGGAAATGTCCTCCGGCTGATCATCCTGGATCGAATTAAAACCGAGCTCGTGCGCTGTCTTCTGCTTGCCCGTAACATAGCTGACCGAGGCGGGATTTTTACCCACCAGGATGGTGACCAGCCCGGGCACAACCCCGTGCTTTTCTTTCAGCTCCGTAACTTCTTTTTTGAGTTCCTCTCTGATCTGGGCGGCGATTTCAGTGCCGCTTATGATTTTTGCTGACATGCTGACCTCCTGATTAGTAGTTTTTCTTTATCAATTCGAGCAGCTCTTCACGCGTGCTCTGCTTGCTTCTGAATATTCCTCTTACTGCTGATGTTACGGTCTTTGACCCGGGCTTTTTGATCCCCCGCATGCTCATGCACAGGTGCTCGGCATTGATGATGACCATGCAGCCCCGCGGTTTGAGCTTATCCATGATCATGTCGGCAAGCTGTGCTGTAAGGCGTTCCTGCACCTGGGGCCTTTTGGCAAGGTGTTCAAGGGCTTTTGCAAGTTCGCTGAGCCCTACGATCTTGCCCGAGGGGATATAGGCGATATGCGCCTTTCCTATAAAGGGCAGCAGGTGATGTTCGCATACGGAATAAAAGGGGATGTCTTTCAGGAGCACGAGTTCTTCGTGGCTTTCGCCCTCGATAGGCTTCAGCAGGTCTTCTGCAGGGGATTCGAGACCCGCGAAAATTTCATTGAGCATTTTTGCCACACGGGTTGGTGTGTCTTTGAGGCCGGGCCGGTCAATCTCCTCACCTATGCCTTCGAGGATCAGTTTAACGCCTCTTTCAATCTTCTTGTTGTTCATTGCAGTCTATAATCCTTTTGTCCGTTACGATTTTATCCATCCGCACATCGTGCGATTCCGCCGGAAGGGCCGGGACTATCTGGTCTTCATACGACAGCGCAATAGCTGGCGATCGCTTCGATTTCAACAGTTTATCATAAAATCCTTTGCCGTATCCCAGCCTGTTGCCCTGTTCATCAAAAGCTGACCCGGGGACAATAACGAGATCTACATCACGCACGTCCACTCTTCTGTCCTCAGGCACGAAGGGTTCGGGTATCCCCCAGTTGCCCGGAAGGAGTTCGTCCATTTTGTTGATGCGATAAAGCAGCAGTTCGCCGTTGTTGACCTTAGGCAGCACGGTAACCTTGTTGTTTTGAAGACAATAGCGTATCAGGCCGATCGTATCTGCTTCGCTCCTGAACGATGCATACAAAAGGACCGAACGGGCAGATGTAAACTCCGGGAGCCCTGTTATGCGTTCCCTGATCAGGCTGTCCTTTGCTTCTTTCGAGTCCCGGGTCAGCGAATCCCTGCGGCTGAGGATGTCCTTTCGCAGGCGGGCCTTATCAGGAAATGCAGGGCTTTCCATTACCGGCCGTCCAGGTGTTCCTCGATCATTTGCTTTATCTTCCTGACTTCATCGACAACCTCAGGCGCCTTTTCAAAAGGCGCGCTGCCGCTGATATCGGCATCCATTACTGACTGGCTGAAGTGCATAGTCCCTAAGAGTTCCATCCCCTTTATGTGCTCCGTCAGGAAGGAAACGTCGCTGCCGCTTCTGACTTTGTTGGCGACAATAAAGACATTCTTCACCCCCAGACCTTTAGCCAGGTCCTTGACGGTATTGGCAGTCTGGATGCTCCTTTGCCCGGGCTCTACGACGACAATGAAGGCATCCACTGCTTCAGCAGTGCCCCTGGTAAGGTGTTCTATCCCTGCCTCCATATCGACAATCACAACCTCGTCCCGTTCGACAAACAGATGTTTAAGCAGCCTTCTCAGGAAGATGCTCTCAGGGCAGTAACACCCGGATCCTGCAGATTTCGATTTTCCCATGATAAGGAGGGTAATGTCTTTCAGCTTATATCCAAAGCCCTCAGGCAGATCATCAACCCTGGGATTCAGCTTGAAAATGCCGCCCATGTTACCCGGCTTGGCGCCGGTCCTCTCTTCGATTAATTCCCCCATTTCAGCAATGGGACGGATCTTCTCAATGTCCTCCGGCTTGACGCCGAGCGCCTGTGCAAGGTTGGCGTCGGGGTCTGCATCAACGGCAATGACCCTTTTGCCTGCTGCTGCAAAGAGATGGCTCAGTGTTGCAGAGAGGGTTGTCTTTCCAACCCCTCCTTTTCCTGTAATTGCTATCTTCATATTTTTAAATCATATCACCATAGGTTATTGTTTATACCAATCAAACCACATTATTATAGAATACCATAAAGGCCGTGAAGAGTAATGAGTGAGAAGTGATGAGTTGAAGGACAAAGACTCTTTGCCGTTTAACTCATCACTCATTACGCATCACTCATCACTATTTTTATTCGTTGTTATTGCCCTGCTGTTTTGCTCTGTGTTATTATATTAACTCCCATGGAATTAAGGAAAATTATAGAAGATTCAGAGCGTTATTTAATGCACACCTATAACCGTTTTCCTGTTGTGCTCAGGAAAGGGCGGGGGATACGGGTCTGGAGCGCCGATGGCAAGGAGTACCTTGACTTTGTCGGGGGTGTTGCCGCAAATGTCCTTGGGCACTGTCACCCAAAGGTCGTTGTGGCCATCCAGAAGCAGGCGCAGAGGCTGATCCATGTGTCAAATTTCTATCACATCGAACCTCAGATAAAACTTGCCAAGCTCCTTGTTACCAATTCATTCGCCGACAAAGTCTTCTTCTGCAATTCCGGGGCAGAGGCAAATGAGGCTGCGATAAAGCTTGCAAGGAAATACGCAAAAGAGTCCCACGTTCAGCATCATAACCAAGACCGGTTTGAAATCATTACTGCAATAAACTCCTTCCACGGAAGGACGCTTGCCGCGGTGACCGCAACGGGCCAGGAGAAATTCCAAAGGGGATTCGAGCCTCTTGTGCCCGGATTTAAATATGTGCCCTTCAACGATTTTAACGCCCTTGAGGCGGCAATCACGAAGAGCACCTGCGCTGTTCTGCTCGAGCCTATCCAGGGAGAGGGAGGGGTAAAGATCCCGGCGGACGATTATCTCCGGAAAGTCAGGGCGCTCTGCGACAAACATGAGATACTGCTCATGCT
This sequence comes from Nitrospirota bacterium, assembly GCA_021847795.1. Taxonomy (GTDB): domain Bacteria; phylum Nitrospirota; class Thermodesulfovibrionia; order Thermodesulfovibrionales; family Dissulfurispiraceae; genus JAMCVZ01. The sequence goes on along the minus strand of JAJZPZ010000002.1, from coordinate 38,501 downwards.
GGACGAGGTCCAGACAGGAATAGGCAGGACCGGGAAACTTTTTGCCTATGAGCATTATGGGATAACTCCCGACATCATGACCCTTGCCAAAGGCCTGGGCGGAGGAGTGCCTATAGGGGCGATGCTCGCCACGGAAAAGGTCGCCTCGGGATTCAAGCCCGGCAATCATGCCTCTACATTCGGGGGGAACCCGCTGGTATGCGCAGCAGCAATAGCAACGCTCGAAACCATTCTCGAGGACGGGTTTATTCTCGACCATTGCAACAGGATGGGCGGGTATTTTATCGAAAGGCTGGAGCAGCTCAAGGAGTATTGCGAGCAGGTTGTTGCAATACGGGGAAAGGGTCTGCTGATAGCCATGGAACTTACAAGGGATGGGATGCCGATTGTGAAGGCATGCCTTGAAAGGGGGATTTTAATCAATTGTACCGGTGGAGGGAATGTCCTCAGGTTCATGCCGCCCCTGACTGTTGAGGAAAAAGACATAGATCATCTGGTGGAAGCGCTGGATGAACTGTTGGGGAAATCACTATGAAACGGGATTTTCTTGCTATCAGGGACATCACAAAAGACGAAATAGAGGGTTTGCTGCAAAGGGCAATAGACCTGAAAGCAGGGGCCGGCGCAGACAAGCGCCCTCTTTCAGGCAAAAGCATAGGCCTCTTTTTTGAGAAGCCTTCCACCCGGACCAGGGTGTCTTTTGAGGCCGGCGTCTATCAGCTCGGCGGGCAATCCATTTACCTCAACCCCAAAGAAATACAATTGGGCAGAGGTGAGACAATTGCAGATACCGCGCGGGTGCTTGCCCGCTACCTGAGCGGTATTGTCTTAAGGACTTATTCCCATGCTGCGGTTGAAGAGTTTGCGGTCCACTCCACCGTGCCGGTGATCAACGGCCTCTCCGACCGCCATCACCCGTGCCAGGCGCTTGCGGACCTGATGACAATTGTCGAAAGGAAAGGAAAGCTGGAAGGTGTACGCCTTGCCTATATCGGAGACGGCAATAACGTTGCCAATTCGCTGATCGAGGCCGCAGCCCTGACAGGGATGGATATTGTTATCGCTTGTCCTGAAGGCTGTGACCCTGATCCCGATGTCCTTGAAAGGGCGAGGGGCAAATCTTCAGGAGAGGTCCTTATTCTCAGGAACCCCAGAGAGGCGGCCGGAAGGGCTGACGTGCTCTATACCGATGTGTGGGTGAGTATGGGACAGGAGCAGGAGGCTGAAAGGAAAAAAGCAAAGTTCAGTGGCTATCAGATAAACAGCCGACTGCTGGAGTGCGCGAAAAATGATGTCGTTGTCCTCCATTGCCTTCCCGCCCATAGAGGTGAGGAGATCACCGATGAGATTATTGATGGGCCGCACAGCGCGGTGCTTGATCAGGCTGAAAACAGGCTGCATACAGAGAAGGCGCTCCTGGAGTTCCTCCTCCGCTGAGTGCACAGCGGGCTTATGCGTAAATTTCTGGTCCCAAGCTCCAAATCTCACATAAGACAAGAAGAACCCCCTGTTTCAGTAGAAGATTGTGATCCGGCGCCAGGGATTTATGCCCGTTCCCTAAGTTTTCTTGACTAAAATCCCGGCTCTTATATAAGATATTCCGATTAATTGCTTATTTTTATTCAGGGGGTCCGATGCGTATTGCAATAGGCTCCGACCATGCCGGTCTGGACCTGAAAATAGAGGTAATTTCAGTAGTAAAGGCGTTGGGGTATGAAGTGCATGATCATGGCACGAATGCGGCGCAATCCGTTGATTATCCCGACTTCGGCGAAAAAGTGTCCGATGCCGTGTCAAAAGGCGATGCAGACAGGGGAATACTGATCTGCGGAACGGGAATCGGCATGTCCATTGTTGCCAATAAGTTCTCCAATATCCGCGCAGCCCTCTGCAACGAGCTTTTTTCGGCAAAAATGAGCAGGCTTCATAACGACGCCAATATCCTTGTCCTCGGGGGCAGGATTATCGGGAAGGACCTTGCAAAAGAGATCGTCCAGACATGGATGACCACGCCTTTCGAAGGCGGAAGACATAGCAACAGACTTGAAAAGATACGGCTTATCGAAGGGAGAATGATAGCAAATGCGCCCACCGGAAGGCGTAAGCCTTAATGTGGACCCTATCAGGTAACGTGCAATGAATTTTGAGCAGCTGAAATCGATTGATCCGGAAATATACGATACGATCATCAAGGAGACAGAGCGGGAGCGGAACAAGATCCTCCTGATCGCCTCTGAGAACTATGCAAGCCCTGCCGTGTTCCAGGCGCAGGGTTCGATACTTACCAATAAATATGCCGAAGGTTCCCCCAACAGGCGGTATTACGGCGGGTGTGAATATGCCGACATGGCTGAGAAACTCGCCATTGAAAGGGCCAAGGCAATCTTCGGCGCAGAGCATGTGAATGTGCAGCCCCATTCAGGAAGCCAGGCGAATATGGCTGTATATTTCTCTCTCCTGAAACCCGGGGATGCGATTCTCGGCATGAATCTGAGCCATGGCGGACACCTTTCCCACGGCTCTCCGGTCAATTTTACCGGGTTGCTGTACAAAGTCGCATCCTATGGGGTGAACAGGGAAACCGGCCGCATCGACATGGATGAGGTGAGAGACCTTGCAAAAAAGCACAACCCCAGGATAATCGTTGTCGGCGCAAGCGCGTACTCGCGCATTATCGATTTCAAGGCGTTTTCCGATATAGCGAAGGAGTCCGGAGCATACCTGCTCGCAGATATCGCGCATATAGCCGGACTGGTTGCTGCCGGGCAGCACCCGTCACCGGTTCCCTATGCGGATTTCGTCACCACTACGACCCATAAGACAATGAGAGGGCCGAGGGGCGGTATGATCATGTGCAAGGCGGAATACGCCAGGGCAATCGACAAAACTATCTTCCCCGGCATACAGGGCGGCCCGCTTGTCCATGTGATTGCGGCAAAAGCAGTTGCCTTTAAAGAGGCCCTGAGCCAGGAATTCAGGAATTACCAGGAAAAAGCTGTGAAGAATGCAAAGGCGCTTGCCGAAGAATTAATGAAAAGAGGGTTCAGGATCATATCAGGAGGCACGGATAACCACCTCATGCTTGTTGACCTGAGCAACACGAACGTTACCGGGAAAGAGGCTGAAGAGGCCCTGGACAGGGCAGGAATCACCCTCAATAAGAATGCTATCCCTTATGACAGCAAGCCTCCGGCCATAACAAGCGGCATGCGGCTCGGCACCCCCTGCGTGACGACGAGAGGCATGGGAGTAGCCGAAATGCAGGAGATAGCCGGGATAATCTCATATGTTGTCCGGAACATAAACGATTCTGCTGGAATAGAAGCAATGAACAAAAAGGCCAAAGACCTCTGCGATAAATTTCCTATTTATGCATCATGAAGTGCCCCTTCTGCGGAAGCATTGAAGATAAGGTCATCGACTCCAGGACGAGCAAGGAGGGAGATGTTATCCGCAGAAGAAGGGAATGCCTCAAGTGCACGCAGCGTTTTACTTCTTACGAACGGGTGGAAGATCCGCTGCCCATGGTCATCAAAAAGGACGGCAGCCGGGAATTCTTCGACAGGCATAAAATCATTACCGGCCTGAAAAAGGCATGCGAAAAACGCCCCATCCCCATTACAACACTCGAGGAAACCGCAAATAATATCGAAAAAAAACTCATCGGCCTTGGCGTAAAGGAGATAAACAGCTCCTGGATAGGCGAGGAGATCATGTCGGCCCTTAAAGAGCTTGATAAGGTCGCCTACGTGAGATTTGCCTCGGTCTACCGGCAATTCAAGGACATCAACGACCTGATGGAAGAGGTGAAGGCGCTGTTCGAGCTTAAAGACAGCAGCAAGAGGTCCGGCAGTTAAAGGGGGCGGACAGTGGCCCCCTGTGCGATGCGTTTCTCGTAAAGATCGTGCAGCCTGAAGCTGTGCCTTCCTATGCGGCTGCGGGCAGGGAGCATGCAGATTACAATGCCCCGGGATTGCAGGGGCCGGTGAGCGAGCCGCGCTTTTTCTCCCTGGTGATTGCTGACCCGGCGCGGTAAGCGGATGAGCCGCACTGAAAGAATACGGCACTCACCCGGTAAGGAATAAAAAACCCATGCTCCGCTTGATGAGCTTTTCCCGGACCGGGAAGAGGGGTCCGTATCTCATTGTTGCAGAGAGCTGCTTCTGATGCGCAGTAATGACAAACGGCGATTGAATTAACAGCGTTAAAATGCTAATATAAATAACTTCACTCTTGTCCGTATTAAACAACAAGACAATTTTGAACAATATGAATTACACAAACTAGATGGCAAAAGTTCTTCCTTTCAGGGGTTTCCTTTATAATCCGGATAAAGTATCAGGAGATGAGGTTATTGCTCCTCCTTACGATATTATTTCGCCCGGCTACCGGGAGGTCCTTTACCGGAAGAGCCCCTACAACATTGTCAGGATAGATTTCGGCAGGGGAATGCCCGAAGATACGGAAAAGGAAAACAAATACACCCGTGCCTGCAGTTATTTTGAACAGTGGGTCCGGGAGGGAGTTCTGGTCAGGGATGACAAGCCCGCCTATTACGCGTATGAAATAGATTATGCGCTGGCAGGAGAGGGAAAGAAGCTCCGGGGAATCCTCGCCATGGTGAAAATCGAGGAATTGGGGAAGGGTGTTTATCCCCACGAGGCGACCCATTCGAAACCTAAGGCCGACCGGTTGGACCTTATGCGGGCATGCTTTGCAAATATCAGCCCGGTGTATGCCCTGTACAACAGCCCGGAAAAGATTGCTTCCGGCATTGTCCGCACAGTTGGAACTACCCCTTACTTTTCCGCCAGGGATACGGACGGAGCTGTGCATAAGCTTTACAAAATATCCGGGACAGCGCAAACAGGTCTCATAACAAAGGAACTGTACGATAAGCCTGTCTTTATAGCTGACGGCCACCACCGGTATGAGGTGGCGCTTGAATTCAAGAGGGAAATGGACACGCTTCATGCTTCCGGCAAGCTTGCCGGAGAGGAGTTTGCCGACGGGTCCCACCCCTGGGATTATGTACTGATGTTCCTTGCAAACATGTCCGATGACGGGATTTCGATACTCCCGACCCACCGGCTGGTCAAGGGGATTGCAAAAGAAAAGGTTTTCGGTAAGCTCGAGAAGGATTTCCATATCAGGAAAGCGCCTTTGACCACGGATATCCTGGAAGCGATCTCAAAAAGCGGTAAAGACACCTTCGGTTTTTTTATGGACGGAGATGAGCATTGGCACATCCTGGAATACAAAGGGGACGGACTGAAAGACATTCCCCCTGCCCTTAAGGACCTTGATGTGGTTGTGCTCCATGAGCTTATTCTCAAAAGGGACCTGGGCATAACGGACATCGCCTTCGAGATGGATGTGAAAGAAGCAACGGAACGGGTCCGCAGGAAGGAATTCGACGGCGTCTTCTTCCTGAACCCTACAGGAGTGGACGATGTGGAAAGAGTGGCCCTCTCTCAATTGAGGATGCCCCCCAAATCAACATACTTTTATCCCAAGCTCTTAACCGGTATGGTTATAAATAGTTTTAAAAACTAATTCCAAGGAGGACACTATGGCAATACGAGTAGCTATTAACGGTTTCGGCAGAATCGGCAGGAATTTCATGAGAACGAGCAAGGGGCACAGCGGCCTTGAAATCGTTGCGATCAACGACCTTACTGATGCAAAAACACTGGCCCATCTTCTTAAATATGATTCCGTGCACGGAGTTTTTGATGCAGAGGTAAAGGCAAGTGAGAAAGGTCTTGTCATAGACGGCAAAGAGATAAAGGTATTGGCCGAAAGGTCGCCTGAAAACCTCCCCTGGAAGGACCTGAAGGTGGATGTCGTAATCGAGTCCACAGGACTCTTCACGGACAGGGACAAGGCTGCGAAGCACCTGGATGCCGGGGCAAAATGGGTGGTGATCTCAGCGCCTGCCAAAGAGCCTGATGTCACGGTCTGCCTTGGAGTCAATGATGAAGTCCTTGATCCCAAAACACAGAAGATCATCTCAAATGCCTCCTGCACCACCAACTGCCTTGCTCCCGTTGCAAAGGTCCTCAATAAAGAGTTCGGCATTATCAGGGGACTTATGACAACCGTCCATTCCTACACGAACGACCAGAGGATTCTCGACCTCCCGCACAAGGACCTCAGAAGGGCGAGAGCTGCAGCGCTCTCGATGATCCCGACCACGACAGGAGCGGCGAAAGCGGTTGGTCTCGTGCTGCCTGAGCTGAAAGGGAAACTCGACGGTTTTTCCATCAGGGTCACGACGCCGAATGTGTCGGTTGTGGACCTCGTCGCGGAGCTGAACAAAGACGTGACGATAGAGGAAGTCAATGCAGCTATGAAGAAGTGGGCGGACGGCCCCATGAAGGGGATCCTGCAGTATGTTGACGAGCCGCTTGTGTCCATTGACTTCAACGGCAACCCGCATTCCTCCATCTTCGATTCCGTGCTGACAAAAGTCATGGAAAAACGCATGATCAAGATCATCTCCTGGTACGACAACGAATGGGGTTACAGCACGCGTCTAAGGGACCTTGTCCTTCTCATCAGCAAAAGGAGCTAGGCATGGCGAAGAGGAACAATATATCTGCTGAAATAAAGGATATATTAGGAAAGCTCACTATTGAAGACCTCCCGGTCAAGGGAAAGAGGGTCTTTATCAGGGCGGATTTTAATGTTCCCCTCGACGATAATCTGGTTATAACCGACGACAGCAGGATACGCTCCACGCTTCCGACAATCAACTATGCTATAGATGAAGGCGCAAAGATAATCCTTGCTTCGCACCTGGGCAGGCCGAAGGGCAAGGTCGAACCCCGGTTCAGCCTTGCGCCTGTGGTCAAAAGACTCCAGAGGCTTCTGAACAAGGAGGTGCTTTTCGCTCCCGATTGTGTAGGGCCCCAGGCGGAGAACCTTGTGTCCAGGATGAAAGAAGGCGATGTGCTCCTGCTCGAGAATCTGCGGTTCCATTCCGAGGAAGAGAAAAACGATGAGAATTTCGCGAGGTCTCTTTCAAGGCTTGCCGACTATTACGTAAATGATGCCTTCGGAGCAGCTCACCGGGCACACGCATCCACTGTCGGGATCTCAAAGCTCCTTCCTTCCGCAGCCGGCTTTCTCATGAAAAAGGAAATAGAGTACCTGAAGGGCACGGTGGAGAATCCTGTCAGGCCCTTTGTTGCGATCCTGGGCGGCGCAAAGGTGTCCGGGAAAATAGGCGTGCTCGAAAACCTTGTCAATAAGGTCGATAAGGTAATCGTCGGCGGCGGCATGGCCTACACGTTCATAAAAGCCATGGGGTATGAAATCGGGGATTCGCTCGTGGAAAACGAGATGATGGACCTCGCGAGAAATATTATGGACAAGCTCAGGAAGAACAATGTGAAATTCTATCTGCCTGTCGACAGTGTGATTGCCCAGAGCCTGGAGCAGGGGGCGGAAACCAAGATCGTGACCACCCAGGAAATACCGAAGGGCTGGCGCTCATTGGACATCGGACCCGCATCTCTCAAGCTTTTTTCCGAGGCTATCCAGGATGCAAAGACCATTATATGGAACGGCCCTATGGGAGTTTTCGAGATAGATGCTTTTTCGCGGGGGACCTTTGCAGTCGCCCGCGCTGTTGCTGACGCCTATGCGCTGACGATCGTGGGGGGAGGAGACACGGATTACGCTGTCCACAGGGCAGGGGTGAGCGATGCAATAACCTTTATCTCTACAGGCGGCGGCGCCTCTTTGCAACTGCTGGAGGGCAAGGACCTTCCGGGCATATCGGCTCTCACGGATAAAAAATAGAAGCAGTATAAGGAAAGATGTAAAAAAGGGGGTGGCTTCCTGTAACGGGAAGTCACCCCTTTTTGTTCTTGTGGTCTGTTCGGCGCCTAAGATGCCATCTGGAGTTCGGTATCACATATCTTGTGGGGTAGTTTCTCATTTGAACAGGAGATGATACCTCTTTTCATTTCAACAATGGATGGGTTTTTGCTCTCGAAGCTTGTAATCAGGTAGCTTGCCGCGGTTTCAGGTTTTATGATGTCCCCGCAGGTGAAGATGTCTACCGCAGCATAGCCGTACTCGGGCCAGGTATGTATGGATAGATGCGATTCTGCGATTACTACCATACCGCTGATTCCGAACGGGTTGAATTCATGGAAGGATACATCAACGATTGTCGCCTTGGCTTCCTTTGCAGCGGAAACCAGTGCTTCTTTGACTTTGCCGAGGTCTTTCAGAACTTCCGGATTGCAATCTCTCAATTCCACCAAAAGATGGGTACCTAAAGCATACAATTCACTACCCCCATTCAGTTTAGAATCGAAGGAGCATATGCTCCTTACCTTAAGCTATAAATCATACAGTAAAAATGGATTTCTTGTCAAGGATTTTATGGGCGAAGGGTTTATGTGCCTATTGTATTTTTGTGCCTCCTCCTGCTTTGCCGGGCTTGCAGGGTATCCAAAAAGGTAAATATATATTATACGATTTGCACAGGGGAGTCTATAAAAATATTTGCCAAGAAAAACAAAGGATTACAGGAAAATGCCGTACCAGACCTTTATCGCGGTTGCAAGGATAATCAGGGCGAGCAGCCAGCGCAGGGATTGGATTGCGTTTTTGCGCTTTTCCCGACCAGTCCGCCGAGGCGTGCCAGGGGGATTGCCCCGAGAACGAGGGGGCCATGCCATATGAAAAGGGACCTGCGCAGTAGCTACCTTTCCGGCAAGCCCGGCTGAAGAGGAGAAGAGCCCGATCCCCAGCAGTCCTGAGAGAAACCCGACTGCTGCCCCGACGGAAAGAAGGAATAGGGAAAAGGCCGGAGACATCACGCGTCCACGAATATCCGCTTGTTGCCGCGCGAGCCTTTATCGACGACATCCCCTACATGAGCTGCCGGGATGTTTTCCTTCCGAAGGGCGCCAATGAGCGCATCCTTTTTATCTGCCGGCACAAAGATGAGAAGTCCGCCGGATGTCTGGGCATCATTCATCAATATCTTCCGCGTGTCCGGCACATCTTCGCTCCACTCAATGTATTGGCTGTAGTTTTTGAAATTGTCTATGGTGCCTCCGGGAATGACATTCATCCCGGCAAGCCTGACAGCCTCTTCGAAAAAGGGCATGCGGCTTGCAGAGAGTTGCGCCCGGCAGTCACTTGCGGAAAGCACTTCATGAAGATGCCCGAGAAGTCCGAACCCTGTTATGTCCGTTGCCGTGCTGACCCCGATCTCGAGCATGAGTTCGCCGGCCCTTTTGTTGAGCGTTGCCATCGTCTGCGTGAAGGACTCTATTACGGCACTGCTGCAGAGGCCTGCTTTTACGCCGGTTGCAATAATCCCGGTTCCAATAGGTTTTGTGAGGACCAGGGCATCTCCGGGCCGGGCCTTTGAGTTGTCGAGAATCCTGTCAGGGTGGATGGTTCCCATAACAGTAAACCCATATTTCGGCTCTTTATCCCTTATGGTATGCCCCCCTATGATAGGCACCCCTGCTTCGGCCATCTTGTCTATGCCGCCCTGCATGATCTTTTTCAGCAGCGGGAAAAAATCGGGATTGTTCGGGAGCATGGCAATATTCAATGCAGCTGCCGGCTTGCCGCCCATGGCGTATACATCAGAAAGCGCGTTTGCCGCGGCAATTGCGCCGAACCAGTAAGGGTCGTCGACAATAGGCGTAAAAAAGTCGGTGGTTAGGACAACCGCAATATCATCGCTTATGCGGTAAACTCCGGCATCATCCGCATTGGCAGTGGCCACAAGCACGTTCGGATCAATGATTTTAGGTAGCTGCCCCAGCACGTGGGACAGGTCCGAAGGACTGAATTTCGCCGCTCAACCCGCGCAGCTTGAAAGTTCCGTAAGCTTAATATCCACTCCTGTTGCCTCCTTTGCCTTCGTGGCTGTAATGTTTAATTATAAGGAATGGATTGTAAAAGTGAAAGGTGAATGTAAATCTGAAGTTTCCACCTCCGGCTCCGAAAAAACTTGACATTTTGTTTCAACCGATGTAGCGTATAAGTATATTAAATTATACTTAAGGAGTTTCGTGTGAAAACCGAGGCGGAATCTTTCAAGGTGCTGTCGGTTGAAAGCAGAATAAAAATTATTGAACTGCTCAAGGCGGGGCCGCTTTCTGTAAATACGATAGCCGAGGCATTGGGAGTCAGCCAGTCCGCAGTATCCCAGCATCTCCGGATAATGAAACAGGCAGGCCTGGTTTCGGATGAACGAAAAGGCTATTACATTTATTATTCGTTGAACAAAGACAAGCTGGACAAATATCAGCAGGGATTGAAAAAAGTGTGCGCCTGCGGCTGCGAACTCGGCAGGAAGAGGAAATCCTCCGAAACGAAAGAGGCCCTGTCGGAGTATAAGAAACAGCTTGAGAAAGAATTAAAACAGGTGGAAGAAAAGATCAAAGCATGTGAAAAAAAGGGAGAATAGCCCGTATTTTTTTCTTTTTAATATAAGTAAATGCGAATAAACTTAATAGGAGGGCGTCCATGTGCATAAGAAATATTCCGACAGGAGCCGAAGGAGATTGTGCCTGCACGTCTGGCCGTGGAGGGGAAACGCCGGGCAAAGAGGAACTGCTTATAAATTTAAAGGAATACAAAAAGAAGCTGAAGACGGAACTTATAGCAGTCAACACTAAATTAAAGTCGGCTGATAATGCCGGGAAAGGAGGTGAATAATCATGGCAGATACTAAAAAAGACACGAAAAAAAGCGAATCATCAAGCACTGTTGTACGTAAAATCAAGACATCCGGCTGCGGATGCGGTTGCGGATGTACGGATGCCAAGAAGTAGTTAAAAGCACACGGGGGGGCAAATGCCTCCCCCTTTTACCTTGAAGGAGGTAAAGGGACAAATGGGGTTGCGTCTTGAATTGTGCATTGCGCTACCAAAAATAAGTGTTATTCGTTAAAATATAACCAACAGATGAGCCCGACAATATTAAGAGAAAAAGGGTATCGCTTCTTTTTCTTCTCCCGTGAGGAGACCCGAATGCATGTTCATGTCGTGTGTTCAGACGGAGAAGCTAAGTTCTGGTTGACCCCGGGTATTGAGTTGGCGAAAAATCACAACCTATCACGGGTGCAGTTAAAGGAAATAGAAAACATCATCGAGGTGCATTATGACGAGTTTAAAACCGCCTGGGAAAACCACCGCAGGGGTTGAGATTACACATATTTCCGGCAATGGAGTGTGGCTTTTGGCCGGGGACAAAGAGTTGTTTATGTCATATGAGGATTTCCCCTGGTTTAAAGATGCGCCGGTCGGAAAGATTCTTAATATTGAGCAACCTCATCCCGGACATTTTTACTGGCCGGATTTAGATATAGATCTTACCATTGAGATTATAGAACACCCCGGACGGTTTCCATTAAAAATGATGTAGCATGTCCGGACACATTCTTCGGTTCTTCGGGGTCAGGAAGGAATAGGGGAATTTACCACCTGGGCATAATTCGGGGTTGCACGCGAAAAGAAAAGCAAATGAAAGCCGATCACTAAAACTCGTATCTCGTCTGGAGATAAACGTTATCATCCTTGTCCAGCTGCCCGAACTGGGTCCATGGCTTTCCGCCCCCGAAAATGTTGCCCCCAAGGGCCGCCCATATATGGTCGGTGAAGTTATATTTCATCTCGGGATTCAGCATGTAGTCCCTGTCAGAGGGGCTGTAAAAAGTGAAAAGCGAGAGCTTCAGTGTCTGGTTTATCAGGAATTGGGTCAGCCGTATAGTTGTAAGCTGGTGCAGTTTCTTCTCCTGCGGGAATCCTGCCGGCAGGTTTTTTTTGTATGCCCCATAATCATGCATGTATTCGCCGTAATACTGAAGCCCTGCCGTAAAGTCCTCCCACAGCTGCCGTTGATACCCCGCCAGGAATCTTGTCTGGGAATTCGGTATGAGGGAGTCTGTGCCTTTTCTGTCCTGCCTTGAGTCATAATAGCCCCCTTCAAGGCTAATCACGCCGTCCAGGGCTCTCCCCTGAAGGCTTGCCCCGTAAACGTTGAGTTCAGGGTAGAAAAGAGCTATTCGGGAAGGCGCCAGGAGGTTGTCGGGAAGCATGGAAGGCTGCCTCCAAAATCCTCTGTAGAAATACACGGAGGCATCGAAGCCTGCCACATCCCTGTACGCCCTCACCGCCGCTTCGGTGTTTTCGAGGCTTGTTGCCGGTTTTGCTTTTTCCCTGTCCGTTACTCCCGGCATCGGGTCGAAGAGCCGGAATCTTTTCGGGTCAGGGAAACGGTTCGGCTCGAAAAAAGGTGCAACGATAAGCTCAAAAGATGCAAACTCCGGATAGAGGCCGACCTTTACTGCATCAATGCCCTTTTTCAAGTATTCGAGCGGCCTGCCGGAAAAGAAAGCCTCGTAGTCTTTGGGGAACACGTCGTTGATGAACAATAAATCCCCAAGCCCCCACGTAATGATTTGCCTTCCGACCCTTGCATCCCATTTGCCCGCAGTGTAATCAATATAGCCTTCTCTTAATTCAACATCTCCTTTTTCATCGTTATGCTTGTAAAATGCATCGGTCTTCACCATGAGGTGGAAGGGGTCTTTCGAGGCATCAAGTTTCAGCTGGAACCGCTCTTCAGCCCATTTGAAGTTGCCGCCGTCGGGGTTCCTTGCGGCAGTGTCCATTGAGTAGTTGCCCTGCAGGAATCCATGCACAGATGTATCGATCCCGTATGCAACGTCCGAAAACACCAGAAAGCAGAAGACAACGGACAGAAGACAGAAGCCGGGGGGCAGGGCGCGTAAGACGGAAAACAGGTCCGCGGTAAAATAAAACCTGTTCTCCGTGCCCCGGCTTCTGCCTTCCGGATACTGTTTTTTCATTTAATCCATCTCTTCGGCGGCTGCTTGAGGTATCTCTCTGAAAAGAGACTGTCTTCAATCCCGATATTGTAGTCGACTTTCGAATAGCTGACTTCGGTCCTGTGACCGCTCTGGAGATTCTTCATGGTCCTTTTGGTCACGGTAGGGATGCTTTTGACCTCCTTGACTTCATCAGCGGAAAATAACTTGTAAAGCTCACCGCGACGGTCATAATACTCTTCTTTAAGGGGCAGGAAATTGGTTTTATCTATCCAGGAGAGCTTGTAGCTGTAATCCACATCCTGTACCTTCGGCGTACTTTTGACTACATAACAATCTTTTCCCCCGACCTTTTCCTCTTTGACCAGGGCATGAGTATCGTCTTCCAGGTTCCGTCCGGAGACGTCCTCATAGGTGAAGTCGGAGCCCACAAAGCTGGAGTATTTATCCCGGGCGGCGATCCTCCTTACCATGTTGATTGCCGGAACATAAAGCCACCTGTCGGCATCTTTCCCCTGATATTTGTAAACCATAAAGGTCATGTCCTTTACATCGGCCGGCTGGTAGAAGTAGATGAAGTATTTCTGGTTGCCTCCGACTTCTCCGGAATTCTTCCTCAGCATGGTGAGTTCCCTTACCCTTTCCTGTCCGCCCTTGCTTATCAGTTTCATCATAACGCGTGCCTTGAAATCCTTGCCCTGATAGAGAAAGGCCCCCTGAGACTTTTTCATCACCTCGTTCGGCGTTATGGCACGTGCTTCAAAAACACCCGACATCAGCAGAAACACAACCATAATTACCAGCGAGATGCATGCTTTTTTATTTTTCCCATCCGGAACCATTTTAGATCCTCCTCTTAAAATTCTTTTTTTCATGTTCATGCAAATCTCAAAAGCTCCCATCGGGAATTCCCCCGGGGATATAGTATGCCTGCCGGGTCGGATAAAACTCCTATGTGCGTACGAGTCCGCCGCCTCCATAAGCAAGCCGACCCTTATGCTTCCTTGAGCAGGGTTTTTTGCAGTAGTGTGATCAGTGCGGGAAGATAAATTATCGTCATCACCGCACTCAACAGCATCATGCTGACAATGAAGGCGCCGACCGTTATGTAAGGCGTAAGCGGCGCAAAGATCATGACGGCAAAGGATGCCGCGAAAAGCACTGCATTGCGCATTATCCCTTTGCCCGGTCGCGCAGCTGTCCATAAGAGCGCATCAGCCACTGCTGCTTCATTGGGGGCCTTGCCCTCCGAAGCCTTGACTTCCGCCAGCCTCTGCCTGAACCTGCTCACAAAATGAATGGCGAAATCCACGGCCATGCCGAGCGAAAGACAGGAAAGCACCGATATCGGCATATCGAAATCCTTGCCCGTATAGCCGATAACTCCGTATATGAGAAAGATTGTAAACAGAAGGGGGGTGTATCCGACTATCGCCCATTTTACGGACCGGAAATCAAGTGCAAGAATCGCCAGAACAACTATTAAGGCGAGGACAAACCCCTTCACCATATCCCACAGCACTTCGTGATTCCAGACAAGATTGAAATAGGCGATGCCGGCCGGCTTGAATTCCATTGGGATAGGGTTGGCCTTTTGATACTCGGATACCGCCTCGATGACTTTTCCCATAGCCCGTGCATCCCAGGTCTTAAGCTGCACCCAGATATTTGCCTTCTTGAATGGATAATCGACCACGTTGTCGAGATCCGAGGGCTTTGCCGACATGCTGAAGAGGAAGAGGTATTGCCCTATCATCTCTTTGGTGTCGGGCACTTTGTCGTATGCCGGATCATCATCATGGATGACGCGGTTTATCCTCTTTACATAGTCGACTACCGAAGTCGTCTTGCCGACCACCGGCAGCTTTTCAAGATGCCGCTGGAGACCTTCAATATAACGCATTGCGCCGGGGGTTTTAATAAAGTCCTCTTCCTTCGACAGCGCTACGACATACCCCAGAGATGTGCCTCCGAGCGACTGGTTCATGACCGTATCGGCAACACGGATATCGCTGTTTTTCTTGAACCACCCTACCATGTTGTTGTTGACCACTGTTTTTGATATACCTACACTCGCTATGACAAAAAGCAGCAGCCCGACAAGTACCGTTGCCTTCGGGTTATGAATCCCCAGTCCGGCAAGTTTTTTAAGAAACTGTGATGTCCTGCTCGATTCGATGTCTTCGGCCTGGGCGATTTTCGCTATTTTCCCCTCGTTTACAAAGGTGAACATCGCGGGGATAAAGCTGAAGCTTAAAACCCGCAAAATCACCGTGCCGAATGCGATAAGGCCTCCGAAGACCCTTACCGGGACTATATTCATGAATAGGAGCACTGCAAACCCGGCAGCGGTCGCCAAGGCAGTATAGCGCACCGGCCGGCTTACTGCCTGCATGGTCTCGATGATTGCGACTCTTTTGTCCTTTTTTTCCCTGAAGCGGAAATAGAATTCATTGAAGATATGGATGCTGTCTGTCGCAATGGCCATCAAAAAGACAGGGGCCATCGAGCTCATAATATGTACGGGGAACCCCAGGGCTATCAGAAGCCCCATGCTCCAGACGATGCTGATCATTGCGTCCATCATCAGCGTGACGGAGAGGAAGAGATCCCTGAACATGATATATCTCACCAGGAGCATGACCATGCCGGCAATCGGTGCGAATACCGCCATGAGCTTAAACATCTCGGCGCCGAAGGTGTCCCTTGCTACGGGGTCGCCTGCGACATAATACTTCTCATCGCCTTTTTCTTTCTTTACGATTTCCCGTATCTTGTCGGCAACTTCCTTGCCGTTCGAGCCCTTCTCAAGGGGGACGTATATGGCGGTGGTCTTTCCGTCTTTGGAAATAATGCGGTTCATAAAAAGCGGATTGTCATAGAGCATCTTCCGGAGCGCGGCTATCTCGCCATCGTTTTTCGGCGCCTCGGTCATAAGGGGAGCCACATTGAGCGTGCCGTTTTCAGCAGTGACATTGGTGATGGTCGGGAAGCTGTTTACATCCCGCGCGGCTACGCCCTTGAGCCTGAGTATTTCATCGGTTATCCGCTGGACCCTGGCAAGGCTCTCCTTGTTGAGAATCCCCTTTTCGTTCACCATCCCGACCACGATCATATCCTCGTAAAGACCGAAGTTCTTGTCCACCGCATCGTTCCACACCCTTACGTCTGAGGTGGCGGGCAGCATGTTTTTAGGGTTCGTGTCTATCTTTATCTTCGGAAACTGAGTCATGAATACCAGGGTTATGATGATGGTCAGCGCCACAATAAGCCTCGGATGATCTACTGAGAATTCGACTAAAGAGAACCTTTTACTGCCCATGCAAAACCTCCTGCTCCTGTTTGTTGTTATGGTAAATTGCTCAATCCGTGTTTCATCTTGAATAAGAAATACTTTTCAAAAGATACTTTAAGCCACTTGGCCCACATGCCTTTTTTCGTATAGGAATCCTGCCTTGGAGGAAGCACCGGAGAGGCCTTCATGAGCGCTGCCGTGTGCCCCATGTCCATAAGACAGACAACCTCCAGTGCGCTCTCAGGAGGCGGGATGCTTCCCTTGATGTCCGAATAAATTGTTGCTGCAGCGGTTTTTGCCATTTTAACTGTCATGAATCCTGTCTTCGGAACCCCTACGGGTACAGGCGTGGGCTCCGGCGGCGCTATGGCCATTGCAACCCCGATCGCAAAAATGTTCCGGTATTTTGTGTGGCGGTAGTTTTTATCGACAGCAATAAACCCCCGCGGGTTCCCGAGCGGAGCAACCGCAGGCACCCCTTTGAACGGAGGCGCTATCATCGCCAGCTTAAAGGGGAGCCTGGAGCCGTCTTTGAGCCTGATTTCCCCCGGCGTTATTTCCTCGATGGCCTGGTTTACAACAGCTTTGATTTCACTCGCTGCGAATTCGTCCTCGAAAAATCTCCTGGAATTTCCCAGGCCGGCAACCCCCATATGCCCGAGATAGGGTTCCGAGGTGAGGTAAATAATGGGCGCCTTGTGCCGCATTTTTCTCCTCTTGAGTTCCGTATGCATTTCAAATGCAAGCTCATAGGAGGGGCCGAAGCAGCTTACCATCTGCGCCGAACCTATAACTACCGGGCCGGGATTTTCGATTAGCTTCTTCCACGTCTGCCCTGTCTTGATTGCATGCCCGAGAGTAAAGGTACAGTCCGTGTGTCCCTTTTCGGGCCCCATGCCCGGGATCTCGTCAAATGCAAGATGCGGCCCGGTTGAAATTACAAGATAGTCATAGGATATTTCCTTGTTTGCTGTAGCAACCTTTGATTTCTCAGGATCAACACTGTTTACGATCTCATGGATAAAGCTGATCCCCTTGGGCCTGAGGATTCCATCAACTCCGAGCGTTATGTCCTCCGGCGCCCTCCACCCCATGATCAGCCAGGGAAGCGAAGGCATAAAAGTAAACTTGTCATCATCGCTGATAACGGTAACGTCCGCTTCTTTGCCGAGTAATCTTCGCAGTTCAAGCGCTGCCGTCAGTCCACCGAACGATCCCCCAAGTACAACAATCCTCGTCATAGAGCCCCCCTTTATCTGTTTAAAATGCTCCGATAACCTTATCTTCCCTAACCATTATGTCAATAAGGCCGCCATAGTCCAGCTTTCTTATATTTTTATTGAGCTGTTTGCTATTTAGCCCTCTGAGGCTGCAATCCTCATCCAGAATATACACAGCGCCGGGAAACCCCTCCAGCCTTTCCCTATGTGCAAAATAGACGGCATTTTGTATAAGACAAATATCAGCAGCCATATCCCTGGCAAGTTTAACCCCCTGTTTGCCTTCAGGCACATCAGGCGCACTTTTGATGATCACCAGCATGGGTCCCCCTTTTTAGAAAATCATGGTTGTATTTGTACCGGCTATGATTGCAGCGATCTCCGGGCCTGTCGCTATGGTTATCCCCTCGATAAAGTCGCTCTCTTCGAGGCGTTCTTCCTGCAGCGCGGACTTATCGAGGTAGACCTCGACTCCCATGTCGATGCAATCCTTAATACCTGCCTCCATATTAAGATATGCGGTGGCTGATGTGTCCTGTTCCTTTCTGGCCGTGTTTGTCCCGCCACCCAGGAGGATCAGCTTGACTGCCATGTCTTCGATTGCTCCACCAAGCGCGTGGCGTATGGCTTCAGGCGCATCAATGGTCCCATACGGCGGCCGCCTTAAGATGATGCTTATGCTTTCCATCTGCTCCTCCTTATACGCCGAAATTCAAAAAAACAGGTTGGGTTTTGATCACATTGAAAAGTCCTTTAAGCGAACTCATGTCGCCACCGTCAACGGAATCGTCAGCCGCAAGACCGCGGGTCTGCATGCAGCCTGTTCATATGTCCACCTTAAGCCCCCTGCCTACAAGGTCTTCCAGGGCTGAAAGCGATTGAGGGACCTGCCCCTTAACAATGGAGAAAACACCATCTCCGGAAGCGATAAGCCTGACTTTTTGTCCCTTTTTCAAGGCAGAATCCGCCAGCCTTAAAATAGTGTGTGTGTTTTCAAAACTGTAAGGAGTTGTCGAAAGAAAAAACACGATCTCTTTTTGCATTTTCCCCTCCTCTTCAAATTTAAAATGTTATAACCCTGTCGCTCTCCGTAATAATCGCCCGCAAATCCTTCATCCCCGCAAGCGGACAGACCTCTGTCGGCCCGGCGCTTCTTATTTTCAGGCAAGTCCCACAGGCGTATATTTTCCCACCGAGTTCGACGAATCCCTTCATCTGCTGGGTGACCGCAAATTTGTCGGTGTCGAGGGCTTCCGCCTCCACTCCTTTGCCGGTTAAAAAAACCTTCACCTGATCGCCTTCTTTAATGGCAAAAGCGCCGTACCTGAAGGCATTCCATACGGTTTCAGGGTCATTTGAATAAATGACAATGCCGAGTTTCATTATCTTCTCCTTTCTCCTAGATAGGTTCCTTTCTTCATGATGGGGCAGCAGGCAGGGGCGGGCAACTCCTCTGCATAGTCTTTTTTCAGGAGTTCAATAATATCGGGTATCAGCGCATCTTTGAGGAAGTAGCACCTGAGCCTCCCGTCAACGTAATAATCAATAACGCCATGCCTTCTGAGGAGAGATAGGTGCTGGGACACATTGGGCTGGCTTATGGCGAGAAATTCCTCGAAATCACTGACGCACTTTACGCCTTTAGTCAGCTCTTCGAGGATGCTTATGCGAACGGGATGGGCGATTATCTTCAGCAGTTCGACTTTATTGCCTAATGAACGCATGTTGATCCCTCCTGAGTAGATGCATGCATATATAATAATGTTTGCATATATTTTGTCAAGTCCGGGGGGCATGGTCAGGGGCAGCGGGGCAGTCTGGCTGGAAGGCTTTCTAACGCGATAAAAGACACATTATGATCCGGCCAGTTATGTTCCCCTGAGATAAGAGAAGTGGTTTTCAGTGAAGCTATCAGCGGGGTTGGCGAATACTTTTAAAGGTATCGCGGAGAAAGCCTTCCAGCCAGACTGCCCCGCTGCCCCTGAAGGTCGGATGCAATGTGCTTGGGATGGCATGATCCTGTTGCAAACAATAGCGTATCTTTTGAATTGTTTCATCGGGTCCGCTGTGGTTTACTGTTGGAAATAATTTCAGTACAATTTAATAATGGAAAAGAAAACGATAAAAATAGAAGAATACCTGGTTGAGGAAGAACCGTATTATCTGGAAGTGGACAAGGAAAAAGCGCTTTTCGAGGCGGCTTACAGAAACCGCATCCCCGTACTCCTGAAGGGACCTACCGGGTGTGGAAAGACACGATTCATGGAGTATATGTCATGGAGGTTCAAGAGACCCTTGATAACAGTCTCCTGTCATGATGACCTCACGGTCTCGGACCTCGTAGGCAGGTATCTTGTACAAGGAGGAGAAACCGTCTGGGTTGACGGCCCGATCACAAGGGCTGTCAAAGTGGGGGGGTTCTGCTATCTGGATGAGATTGTTGAGGCGCGAAAAGACACTACTGTTGTTATCCATCCCCTTGCGGACCACAGGAGAATCCTCCCTATTGAAAAAAGGGGCGAAATGCTGCATGCCGCGCCTGAATTCCTCCTTGTGATATCGTATAATCCAGGATACCAGAGTGTCCTTAAAGACCTGAAGCAAAGCACACGGCAACGTTTTCTCGCTCTTGAATTCACGTACCCCGGAAGGGAGCTCGAAACAGAGATCATAAAGCATGAATCTGAAATCGACGCTCCTACTGCGGGACGGCTTGTCAGTTTCGGGGACAAGACCAGGAACCTTGTCAGCGCAGGCCTTTCCGAAGGCGCAAGCACGAGGCTTCTTATTCATGCCGCGAAACTGATACATTCAGGGGTAGATCCGAAAATCGCCTGCGAGGTTGCGATCTCAGGGACGCTTACGGATGACCATGAAATGATCAGGGCACTTTCTGAAATCATACAATCCATATTCTAATGCCTGATACCTCTCAGCCGAACAGCGAACACCTGATGGAAGAGATTATCAAGAACATGCGTCTCGATTTTTTCGAGAACGAGGAAATTATTGCGGTCATTGATGCCATCGATTCCTTTGACCGTCACCTCAGGCAGAAAGTCCTTGCGCTCTGTTTCGCCCTTTCCCATGCAAGCTCGTCGCTTGTGTCCAATACGCTTAAACGAATAAGTACGGCTGCCCAGAAACTTGAACCTGAAGAAATGGAAAGGTGGTTCGATGATGCTGCCGATATCCTTGAATCGCAAGGGATCGATCCCTTCATAGATTTTGTCGCAAAGGTTCCCGAAGATGGCCTGGAACCCTTTATGGAGCCTGAGCGCCTGAGGCTCAGGGAGGTGACGGGATTGCTTGAGACGTATCTCATGGGAATCTCAGGGCTGGACCTTACGATTGGAACTGACAGCGAACCCTACACTGATACTGATACCGTTTATCTGCCCCCTGTCCTGAGCCGGTCACGCGTCCCGCAGGAAAACCTGCTCCTCTATGTTCTTATGGCTGCTCATAAATGGGGCCAGATAGCATGCGGTACTTTAATGGTCGATTTGCATGAGGCGCCGCCTGAAGGTCCTGGAACGTCCGGCCCGGAAGACGACGAGGCCGGCCCCCGTGGCATTGAGGCGCTTTTCAGGCAATTTCCTGAAAGGGCGTTTGCTGTTGACCTCTTTTCCCTTCTTGAGGCATTTATGCTCGATTCCTTTCTCCGGAAGGAACTCCCCGGGCTCATGAGCAAGGCAGAAGGCCTGAAAGCTGAAATCTTCAGCGAAAGGCCCCGGCTCGAAGATCTTTCCGAGAAGTCCGCCTTTGCGGAGGGAATATACCACTACTATCTTTCCGGAAATTCAAAGGGGACTGCCCCGGAGGCGTTGGCGAAAATGCGCGATAAAATCCTGTCCTTGCGAGGTGCAACCGACCCCAATGAAATTGTCGGAGTCTTGTTCGCCGCATACGATGCAGCGAAAGAACTGAAAGGGGACTATAAGCCCCAGCGTCCTGTTTTTTTCCTCGGGACAATTAAACCTGAGCGGGTCTCCCGGCGCCTGGAAGCAAAGAGGGAAGAGGCGATGAAAAAGCTTGAGGGTGTGATAACAAAACTGATGAACATGCCGGATTTTGAGCCCCGCAGGCATCGTTCCGACGGGCCCGCGGTCCGTGCGAAGCCGGTCAGGAAGGACGAGGAATACCTTGCCATTAAGGGGAAGATTGTGGCCCTCGACGAGGAAATAAACAGCCGGATCAAGGAGCTCGGAGGGGTCCCCGGGGGTGTTCTCGTCAAGGGGAGCGATGTGGAGAGCGGAAGCACCTACGTAACCCTTAAGGACCTCACTGATGAGGAAGATGAGCCGCAGGCAAAAGGCGCAGGAGTAAAGTACGACGAATGGGATTACAAGAGGGGGGATTATAAAAGGCAGTGGTGCAGCCTTTTCGAAGTCGAGATCCAGCCCGGAGAGGAGCCTTTTGTCGAACTGGTGAGAAAGCGCCATGGGGGATATATAGCGGCATTAAGAAAGAGGTTCGAAATCATCAGGACAGTGCCCAAGATGCTCAGGAGGCAGAAGGACGGCGATTGCATTGATATTGACGCTGCGGTTGAGGCGTTTTCCGATATGCGCGCAGGACTGTCTCCCGAAGAGGCCCTTTTTGTCAGAACAGATCGGCAGGAGCGGAATATCGCAGTGCTTTTTCTTATTGATATGAGCGGCTCGACCAAGGGATGGATCAATGATGCAGAAAAGGAGGCCCTTGTTCTTATGTGTGAGGCCCTCGAGGCGCTTGGGGACAGGTATGCCATTTACGGCTTTTCAGGCATGTCGAGGACACGATGCGAGTATTATAAAATCAAGAGCTTTGATGAACCCTACCTGGATTCGGTAAAGGGGCGGATTGCCGGGATAGCCCCGAAAGATTACACGAGAATGGGGGCTCCGATACGCCACTCGGCTTCCATTCTCAATATAGTTGAGGCAAAGACAAAGCTCCTGATCACACTTAGTGATGGAAAGCCGGAGGACTGGGGGGCCTATAAGGGAGATTACGGGATCGAGGATACCCGCAAGGCATTGATCGAGGCAAGGGAGCGGGGAATCCACCCCTTCTGCATCACGATAGACAAAGAGGCCGGTTCATATCTGTCGCATATGTACGGCGAGACAAACTATATCGTGATCGATGAAATCCGCAAACTTCCGAACAGGATTACCGAGATTTACCGGAGGTTGACCATTTAACCCCGGTCCGCCCGGCACCGAACCAGGGCAACCGCATGCAATAGAATTCCTGGTCAAAAACGGCGGGATCGCTGCTCCTCTGCTCTGCCCGCAATGGCAGGAGGAAGGCAGGGCAATTGCATGATAAGGTCGGGTGAACTTATAAGTCCTTGAGATTGCCGCGCGGAGTTTATCCCGGTGCGTGTCGGGACTCGCAATGACTGTCATTCTACCCCAGAAGTCTTCGCCTTCCGGGGACCCCCAATCCACCCCACAAGTCTTCGTCTTCCGGGGACCCCCAATCCACCCCACAAGTCTTCGTCTTCCGGGGACCCCGTCATTGCGAAGGGTCGTATCCTGAAGCAATCTCGTTGTTTTCTATTGAATTGCTATTTTGATGCGTTTGCCCTGAGGAGGAAGGGGTCCAGCCATCCCGTAAAGTAATTTTCTGTTATAATTCGTTTATACATGAAGGAGGTGCTGTCAAATGGCGGAAATAGAAGATACTGCCTTTAAGATCATTGCTGCGTTTGAGGACCTGTATTTCGAAGCAGGGAAGAGAGATGTTTTCATATCTTTATTCAACAGGTTCCTGCCTTTAGCCGACCCAGGGGGAGAGATGGAACAGTACGATGCCATCGTGGAGCTTGGATACAGGCATAGGGAAGAGTTTGACCGGATGGTAAAGGAACTTAGAGGTCGTTCCTTGATACAGTAAGGCACAAACACCGGATATCAGACGATAAGCCCGGAGTATCCTGTTGTTTCATTTTGTGATTCGGCGCTTCTATGTAAATTCCTACCGCAGGAGAATGTAAAGGCCTCCGAGTCCGCCGTCGCACTGCCGTGCGGTTACAAAAGCTATGAGATGTTTTTTGTGCCGGCCCGAGAGCCGGGAAATAAGGGCGCTCTTTAAAACAGGCCCGTTTGGAGAACGCAGCCCCCTTCCGCGAATAACATTCTGATACAATTCGGAATAGTACGAAGGGCACTATGGAGTAGAAATCAGTATTTACATGCAAGCACCCCTCCAGACCATCGGGTCCTTGATGCAGACCTTCCGCGACTAATCTTCTTATTTCAGCGACGATTCGCTTATTGATCATGTTATAATTTTACTATGCCTAAAAAAGAGTTAAAGATCATAATCATAGCAGGCCCCAATGGAGCAGGCAAAACTACTTTTGCAAAGGAGTTTTTGCCAAACGAGGCCGGTTGCCCGGATTTCATCAATGCTGATTTTATAGCTGCCGGGCTGTCACCTTTTCGCCCTGAAACTGCCTCCTTGCGAGCGGGGCGACTTATGCTTGAAGAAATCAAAACACGCGTTCGTCAACAGCGAAGCTTCTCATTTGAGACTACCCTTAGTGGTCGGGCCTATGCGCATGATATTTTGCAATGGCAGTCCATTGGATATTATGTTGAGCTTATCTTTTTGAGTCTACCGAATTCTGAGATGGCCGCAGCCAGGGTGGCTGCTCGGGTTGCACAAGGTGGACATAATGTGGCTGAAAACGTTATTCGACGGAGATTCAGCGCAGGCCTGCGAAATTTTGAAAAAACTTACAAGGATATCGTTGATGCCTGGATACTATACGACAATTCCGGCAGCACACCGATACTTCTGGATTGGGGGAAAAAGAAATGAAAAAGAACCTGCCGAAAGACACAGACTTTGCCAAGGTTGACAAAGCTCTCAAGAGGGCAGCGAAGAAGGCAAGGGAGTTGGCGGTAAAAACTCGAACTCCTTTTTATATTTTCGATGATGGGCAGATTATAAATCTAACAAAGCACAGAAAGAAAGCACTGCCCTAATTGGCTTCTGGAAAATAGGCAGGAAATATCTTATGAATATGTCGGCCCCTACTGGATTCTTAGCCCCAGTAAAATGACCAACTGCTTCTTCCTGAAAGGGAGCGAATAGCGGTCTGATTTTATAGAACAGAGTACGATTCATAACGCGTCGGTGTTCGTCCGTCATTGCGAGCGAAGCGCGGCAATGACAACTCACTACACAACAACAGCAAAAGACCAAACCTCCTGAAAGTTGCCCCCCGTATTCCTTCTTTTCCCCTACATCCCGATCTGTATTTTATATACGGGGCAATGGCTGAGGAGAAACGCCTGAAGAAAAGCTTCGGGACTGAATATCGTGAATACATGAAAAGGGTCCCCCGGTTCATTCCCGGGTTAAAGGGCTGAACCTGCCCTCCGTGCTGCACGATAAATTAGATTTACAAAAAAACTTCAATGCCTTATTATTATTCCGGCAAGCGCTCCATTGGCAAACAGTATATAAACCCCCAGACAGAGGAGGGCATTATGGATGTCTTTGATGTTATACGGACCAGAAGAAGCATCCGCAGATTTACCGATAAGCCGGTAGAAGATGAGAAGCTGCATACAATACTCGAAGCTGTCCGGCATTCCCCCTCGTGGGCGAACTTCCAATGCTGCAGGTTTGTTGTTGTCAGAGACCCTTCAGTGAAGGAAAAGATCAGCGAGCTTTCCTATGTCGAGAATTTCTTTTCCCCCCTCGGGTACAAGGCAAACCCTGCGAAAAAAGGCATTGCTGAAGCCCCGGTTGTGATTGTCGCTTGTGCTGATCCGAAGCAGTCAGGGACCTTATGGGACCAGCCCTACTATATGACTGACGTGGGGATTGCTTCGCAGACCCTTATGCTTGCGGCACGCGCCCTCGGGCTCGGCACTGTTTTCGTGGGCGTGTTTGAAGAGGAAAAGATCCGAAGTCTACTGAAGGTTCCGTCAAATATCCGTATTGTAGGCCTTTTCCCCCTCGGGTATCCTGCTGAGGAGAAAACAGGGGCATCT
The DNA here is from genome assembly GCA_021847795.1 of Nitrospirota bacterium. Taxonomy (GTDB): domain Bacteria; phylum Nitrospirota; class Thermodesulfovibrionia; order Thermodesulfovibrionales; family Dissulfurispiraceae; genus JAMCVZ01. The sequence goes on along the minus strand of JAJZPZ010000002.1, from coordinate 13,148 downwards.
CCGAGGAAGCCCCTTAGTGAGAGCGTTTTTTATGAAAGCTGGGAGTAAGTCTTGACAGGAAGCGTGCATTCGACTAATTTAACTGCATGGAAACATGCTGCCGCGCGGGGTCCGGTAAAATATGAAGAGAAAGTCTCTTAAGAAAATATTCACCTCAAAGGTAATTTCCGTCCCTCCTGAAACCAGTGTTTCCGACGCGATCGCCATTATGGAGAAAAACAGGATAAGCTGCATGGTGATTGTAGAGAACAAGAAGCCTGCCGGGATATTTACCGAGAGAGATTTTGTCCAGGCAGTCTCCCGCGGCGTTCATTCCAGCAAGATAGAAATCAGGGAGCTGATGAGCAGTCCCGTAATTACCGCAGGCAGCAGCGCCAATATCTATGAGGCATATAACCTGCTGGAATCAAATAAAATCCGTCATCTTGTGATCGTAGGCGCAAAAGGCGAATTGGCGGGGCTGGTAACCCAGTCCGATATCATGAGAAGCCTAGGCATCGAGTATTTTGTCGAAGTGAAGAACATTTCGAAGATCATGACCAAGAACGTGGTTGCCGTTGAAAAACAATATCTGCTGAAGGATGCCGTATCGTATATGGCCAGGTATTCAATAAGTTGTATTGTTGTTGAAGCAGGCAAACACCCGATCGGCATCCTGACTGAACGCGATGTCGTGCGCCTGTATCGAAAGGAAGGGAACAGGGGTGATGTTGCCATCGGAGAGGTAATGAGCCGCCCTGTGCGGACCGTATCATCCGATGCCTCTGTGCATGAAGCGGCCATGATTATGAGCAATGAAAGGATCCGCAGGCTCGTGGTGGTTGACCAACTCGGGATTATTGCGGGACTGATTACCCAGCACGATATAGTCAGGCAGATCGAGGACAGGTATATAGAGTTCCTGAAGGAAATCATTCGCGGTAAGGAAGAAGTCCTCCAGAAGACCAAGAAGATCCTGAGTGAAAAGGTGGTGCTCGAGAACATCCTGCGCTCCTCTACGGACCTGGCAATCATTGCCGTGGACCTGAGCTTTAACATTGTATATTACAACCCGGTGGCTGAAAAGATATTCGGCTGCAGGGCGGAAGAGGTCATAGGACGGGAAATAACCGAGATCGGCATTGAAGAGAAAACCTGCCCCTTTCATTTCAGAGAGGCTTTTGAGATAGTCCGGAGGGAGGGTGAATACACATATACTATTGAGCAGAAAAAAGATGAGGGCACGCGCTATATCGCCTCAAAGGTGTCCGGGATACTGGACAACAGCGGGCGCCTCGCCGGATTCGTATTGATGTCCCAGGACATTACTGACCGCAAAAAGCTGGAAGATGAGTTTCTCAAATCCCAAAAACTCGAATCCATCGGCGTCCTTGCCGGAGGCATTGCCCATGATTTCAATAATCTGCTTGCCGGCATTCTCAATTGCATTTCCCTTGCAAGGTCGAGCATGGAAAGCAAGGACACGGTGTTGGAAAGCCTGTCCATGGCTGAAAAAGCATCGCGGCTGGCAAAGGACCTGACCCAGCAATTGTTCACTTTTGCAAAAATCGGCGAGCCTGTAAGAAGGATAACGGCCATTGCCCAACTAATCAGGGACTCCATCAGTTTTTCCCCGGATGATTTGAAAGCGGATTACGAGCTTGCTATCCCGGCCGGCCTCTGGCCTGTCGAAGTCGACGGGGGCCAGATCAGCAGGGTGATCCACAACCTGTTTATCAATGCGAGGGAAGCCATGCCCAGGGGAGGGACAATCAGGATTTGCGCTGAAAATGTTCCGGTAAATGCCAAGGATAGCTTGCCGCTGAGGGAAGGGAAATATGTGAAGGTATCGATAACGGACCAGGGCATCGGAGTGCCGGAAGGTCATTTGCAGAAAATATTCGACCCTTATTTTACGACCAAAAAGAAAGGGAGCAGGAAAGGCACAGGGCTCGGGCTGGCAATCTGTTACTCCATCGTTAAAAACCACGACGGGCACATTACGGTAGAGTCGGAACTGGGGATCGGCACAACCTTTTGCGTTTACCTGCCGGTCTCGCAAATGCAGTTCTGACCGGCATTATTGGTACCTGCCACATTCCTTTTAAGGTGAAGCCCTTGCCTATTTCCCGCCGAAGACTCTTTTGAATATGTAATTAACATTCCTGAGATAATATTTCAGGTCGAATATCTTCTTTATTTCAGCCCTGGAGAGATGTCCTGTTATTTCGCTGTCTTCCATAAGCAGTTCCATGAACCCGATCCCCTTTTTCCAGCTTTCCATGGCGTTTTTCTGGACCAGCGCATAAGCCTTCTCCCGGGTCAGGCCTTTCCCGACAAGGGCAAGCATTACCCCCTGTGAATTGTATAAGCCATAGCTCCTGTCCATATTTGCTTTCATTCTCGCGGGATATGCGTGCATGTTCCTGAGAATGCCTGTCAGCCTGTTCAGCATATAGTCAACCAAAATCGTGCTGTCGGGAATGATAACCCTTTCCACAGAGGAGTGGGAGATGTCCCTTTCGTGCCAGAGGGCAATATCTTCGAGTGCTGCAAGCGCATTGGACCGGACGACCCTTGCAAGGCCGGAGAGGTTCTCACTTCCCACGGGATTCCTCTTGTGGGGCATAGCTGACGAGCCCTTCTGTCCTTCAGTGAACGGCTCCTCGGCTTCCAGCACTTCCGTCCTCTGCAGGTGCCGCATCTCGACAGCTATCTTCTCGATGGAGGCTGCCACCAGCGCAAGGGCAGTCATGTATTCTGCATGCCTGTCTCTTTGTACGACCTGGGTTGCTACAGGTTCAGGAGCAAGCCCCAGTTTTTTGCATACCTTACTCTCGATCTCAGTCGGGATATTGGAGAATGTGCCGACCGCGCCGGAGAACTTCCCAATGCTTATGACACTTTTCGCCTGTTCCATCCTCCTCAGGTTTCTCTTTGCGTCTTCGTACCAGAGTGCGAATTTGAGCCCGAAGGTCATGGGCTCTGCATGGATACCATGACTCCTTCCCATGCACGGAGTGTCTTTATAGGTGAAAGCCTGTGCCTTCAGGACAGCCATCATTTCCCCGATATCGCCGATAATGATATCCGCTGCTTCACGCATAAGGAGCGAAAGGGCTGTATCTACTACATCTGATGAGGTGAGCCCTTTGTGAATGAACCTTGACTCAGGGCCGACAAATTCGGCGACAGATGTCAGGAAGGCAATCACATCATGCTTTACCGTTTTTTCTATCTCATCGATCCGCTTGATATCAAAGCCCGCTTTTTTCTTTATTACGTGCAGTGCCTTTTTCGGGACCTCCCCAAGCTCGGCCCAGGCCTCGCATGCTGCAATCTCGACATCAAGCCATTTGCGGAACCTGCTCTCAGGCGCCCAGAGTTTTCCCATCTCCGGGCGTGTGTACCGTTCTATCATAAATCCTCCTTGTGAAAAGCGTTGCAGCGTTTATTGCGCAAAAGCCTGTTTATTATTTCATGCTGTAACGCTCAACGCCATAAACGCCGTAACGGTCTTATATATTAAATAACCGTTCTATTTTAATGAAATCCTTGTTGATTTTTCCTATCCCGAAAGTCCTGCCCCCATGGTCCTTAAGCCTGACAAAAGGAGAGCGAGGGGCCGGGGGTCCGGAAGTCCGGGGGGGGGAAGACCTGTCATGCGGCCCGGTCTGCTGGTCCAATCTCACGGGATTGCCGTTTTTTGCGCGTTTGCTTGCATCGGAATCCAGCGCTATCTCCTGTAAATGCGCTAAGGCCGAGTCTATCGTGTAGAGGGCCTTTGTTTTATAAGGCAACTCGTCAGGTGCTGCAGAGCCCTCGATGGTGAAGCTTCCGACTTTTGTCCGCGACAGATCAGTCACATAGGCCCCGGTGCCGAGTGCATTGCCTATGTCATTACAGAGGGACCGTATGTATGTGCCCTTTGAGCACCCGACCCTCAGAGTGAGGAAAGGACTTTCAAAACGTAATATCTCCAGGGAATTGATGCTTATCCGTCTTGGTTTCCTCTCAATCTCGATGCCCTTTCTGGCCAGCTCATAGAGGGGCCTGCCGGCTACTTTGATGGCAGAATGCATGGGAGGCACCTGTTCGATATCTCCGGTGAATTCCTTGATAATATCCTCCAGCTCGCTCTCCGCAATATGAAAGGCCCCGGCCCTTTTAGTCACAATGCCTTCGGAGTCATAGGTGTCTGTTGACTCGCCCAGTTTTGCCGTGACGACGTATTCCTTATCAAGATCGGACAGGTATCCGGTAATTTTGGTCGCCTCGTTAAGGCATACAAGCAGAACCCCTGTTGCTGCAGGGTCGAGGGTCCCTGTATGACCGGCCTTTCTTACCTTGAATGTCTTTTTGACCGCTGAAACGGCATCGTGTGATGTTATGCTAAGTTTTTTGTTGAGACATACTACTAAATTCATAAGCTCTTATTCCACCAAGTCCTCTTAATTCAAACATCAGGGTAAAACCGTATTCCGAGGGCCTTGCCAGGTACCCTGGCTTTCTTGAGAGCACAAGATCTATTGCCCAGCATTGCTCCCTGTATATGTTATGCAGTGTCAGGTCCCGCACTCCCTGGCCCTTTGCATCATATCCGACACTGCCGTCCACGTACCATTTCTTTGTAATACCGGATAGTACCCCGACATTGTACTGCATGGTATTGCCCGCCCTTGTGTAGTATCCGCTGAAGTTTAAGGTCGTTTCCTTTAATATAGCGGCATTCAGCGTGAGGTTGAGCGACTCGGTCCGCATTGTATTGAAATTCTGCAGCATGCTCATGCTCAGGCTGAACGGTCCGCTTGCGCCCCACGCTTCCAGAGTGGCGGGCGGCAGCGTGTTCGTTGCGGCATTGAAATCATAGGGCTGCGTTATGCGGGCGCCGAGGGTGAGATTCCTCAAATATAAGGTATTCAAAACTGCGAACGAGGCAACCGAAGATTTATCAAGGGTGTCAAGGGAATCAAAAAGAGGCGTAGGGTGAGTCTCCGGAACAAAATCATAGGATACCGAAGGCTCTATAATATGAGTTGCCGACCCATAATGTTTGACAAGCCGTGTCAGGGCATTCAGCTTGTATTCAAAGGTCTCTCTGTGCAGTGAGGCGCTGAACGGGGCGGCATTTTTCAGGTTGTAGGCAGTCTCTCTCAGGGAAAGGGACTGAAATATCCGGACCCAATTCCCGAACGAGTGAGAGAATGTCGGATTGATATCAACCCTCTGCCCGCTTGTTCCCGTGTCCCTTGCGAAATTGGTAATACTGGACGGCATGTAAAACATGAGCGGCCCTATTGCAGAGGTGTTTACCACATATCCCAATTCAGGCAGCCTCTGCGGCACATGCGCATTCTCATCCTGAAGGTCCACCCAGTATTGGCCGAGGAGATAAGCCCGGGAATTCTTAAGCGGCAGGGAAATTTCGCCCGTCGATTGAAGGAAACGCTGGACCTGCACGTCCCGTTTCACTGCGAACTCCCGGTAAAAATTCACATCATTTGCATAATTGATGTCAACAAACCCCCTGATATCTCCGAGCTGCTGCTCGTGCATGCCTTTGAACTCAAAAAAGGTCTTTTTTAATTCAGAATCCTTCAGGTGATAGACGGACCATGCGCCTCTGTCATCGAAATCAAGATATCTGTATTCAGCTCCTTTCCCGAGGCCGCGTTTGCTGTAGTAATCAGCGTTGAAAGTTGCGTCCTTGTTCTCGTCTATTGCCCAGAAAAAGGAGGGGCTGAACTGAAAACCCTTTGTCGTGCTGTTCCCTATTAGCGGGAAAAGGAATCCGGTCTCGCGCTTGTTTTTCATCGGCGCCCAGATATAGGGGGAATACAAAACCGGCAGGCCCTTAACCCTGTAGGTCGCATCGTGGGCAGTCATCCTTTTCCCTACCTGCAAATCCACATCACTGCCCTTAAAGCACCAATCCGGGCTCCCGGCTTCGAATATCCTGCCTTCAGCAGTGCTGAGAGGGAGTTCCCCGGTAAATGATTTGGCATTGCAGGTGGTGAAAATTGCAGTTGCCGCATGATAGTGGTCCTCTTTTATCTTCTGAACGTCTTCGCCTTTTATCCAATAATCGACTATTTCATTTTTCGCTTGTAGATTATTGCTGCTCACACCTTGTTTTTTCAGACTCTTCCGGCTTTTCAGCAGAATAAGGGCGTTGTAGAGCTTGCCGGTTTTGGTGTCGAGATTTATTTCCATGCGCTCGCTGTTTATGAGGGCCTTATTGTCTTCATAAACCACATGACCTGTAGCTTCGGCATCGGACGATCTTTGATAAAGAATTGCTTTGTCCGCATACAGCACGGTACCGTTTTTTTCGATCTTTACGTTGCCGATGGCTACATACTTGTCCTCACTCCTGAAGTGTTCGAGATAATCGGCTGTAATGTTGGTGGCCCAAACTTCAGAAGACAGAGAACAGAGGACAGAAGCCAGTATCAGTAACAAACAACGAGCAACCTTATCAGTAAAAAGTAACGAGTAACGAGTAACAAGTAAAGGATCTGAAGACAGTGACGAGTCTTTGTCTTTAGTCTTTAACTTGTAACTCGTTACTATTAACTTGTTACTGTTTTTATGGTTACTTGTTACTTGTGACTTGTTACTGCCTTTAGAGTTACTGCCTCTCATAGCGACTCCCTCAGGTCCCCGAGAATTGCCCTCTCTCCCAGTATCTCCATGGCCTCTCCTATGGTATAGAAAGACCCGGTTATCAGGATCAGCGCGGAGGCGCGGTCCTTCGTTATGTCCGCGTATATTTTCTTTGCCGATTCGATGGCTTCTTTTAATGCGGGCGCCTGATGAGCATTGCTTATTGCCGATGTTGACGAGAGTTCTGCAAGCTTCTGCGGAGGGGCTGCCCTCCCATAGTCAGGGGCTGTGAAGATTACGTGTAAAGCAAGGGGAACAAGGGGGCCAAGAATCCCTGCGATGTCTTTATCCGCCATAATGCCCACAATCAGGATGATTTTGTCCCCGCTGAGGTGGTCCCTGATGAAGGCAGCAAGCGCGCTTGCTGCGTCAGGGTTGTGCGCCCCGTCAATCATGATCCGGGGACTGTCGCTCACCAGGTCGAGCCTGCCCCGCCACTTTGTTGAGGCAAGACCCTTTTTAAGCAACGAGTGACGAGTAACCTCTTTAGTAACAAGTGACGAGTAACGAGTAACAAGTAAAGGATCTGAAGACGGTGACGAGTCTTTGTCGTTAGTCTTTAACTCGTTACTTGTTACTTGTAACTCGTTACTGTCGTTAGAGTTACTTGTTACTATTAACTTGTTACTGCCTTTCAGTGCGAGCATTGCCGCTTTTATTGCCAGGCAGGAATTTTCGAGTTGATGCTCCCCTTTCAGCGGGGTGTGCAGGCCGCCAAGCGATTGTGAGCCGTTGTGATAGCAAAAGGTTACTCCTTCCAGCCCGGAAGCCTCCATCGTGCCGTTGAAGTCCTTGCCGTACACAAGCAATGGCGCTGCTTTGTCTGCTGCTGTCGCCTGTATTACATCCTCGGCCTCTTTCTCTTGTTTTGCGCAGACAACAGGAACTCCTTTTTTAATGATTCCCGCCTTTTCCCGCGCAATGTCCGCCAACGTGCTGCCGAGGAACTCTTTGTGGTCATATCCTATCCTGGTGAGTACGGAAACCTCCGGCACAATTATATTTGTTGCATCCAGCCGTCCTCCCATACCTGTTTCAACAACCACCCAGTCGACAGTGTTGCGCTGAAAGTAGAGGAAAGCCATGGCAGTTACGAATTCAAAGAATGTCGGCTCAGGAATTTCCGGGCGCAGGCCTTTCAGCCTGGATTTAATTTCCTGCGTGAGAGCTGCTACCTCGGATTCGGTGATCAGGTTGTTGTTGATCCTGATTCTTTCTGTAAAGCTCACCAGGTGAGGGGAAGTGAAGAGTCCGACCTTGAACCCGTGCGCCATGAGGATGGAGGCGGCCATTGCCGAGACAGAGCCCTTCCCGTTCGTGCCGGCAACATGGATGGATAGGAAATCCCTGTGCGGAGATCCCAGTGCGGACAGGATCTTTTCGGGCTTATCGATGCCGAGCTTGATCCCGTATTTCTGAAGGCCGTATAAGTAATCGATTGCATCGGTATAGCTCATGGCTCAGGGGGGGACGGCATAAAATGCTCGATCAATTTGTAAATGGTGCTTTTCAGGGCTTTCCGGTCTGTGACAAGGTCGATCATGCCGTGTTCAAGCAGGAACTCCGCTCTCTGGAAGTTTTCCGGCAGCAGTTGCTTGATCGTCTGCTCGATCACCCGTGGTCCTGCGAACCCTATAAGGCTTTTGGGCTCTGCAATGATTATGTCCCCCAGCATTGCGAAGCTGGCGGTCACGCCGCCGAAGGTGGGGTCGGCAAGTATGGATATGTACAGTATGTCCGATTCCTTCAGCCGTGCAATGGCAGCAGACACCTTTGCCATCTGCATCAGGGAGAACATGCCCTCCTGCATTCTTGCCCCGCCTGATGAGGAGACGGTTATCAGGGGTGTCCTGCTTTCCAGCGCCCTCTCCGCTGCCCGTGCTATCTTTTCTCCGACTATGGACCCCATGCTGCCGCCCATAAAGGAGAAATCCATAATGGCAAGCACCGTCGGCCTGCCGTTGATTAAGGCATCCCCATAGATGGCAGCTTCCTTGAGAGTGCTTTTATTCCTGTTTTCTTCAAGCCTCTCCTTGTAAGGGATGGTATCCTTGAACTCCAGAGGGTCATTGGTAATCAGTTCGTTGTCTAATTCCGAAAAACTCCCTTCGTCAGCTATAAATTTGATGCGCTCTGCTGCACTGATCCTGAAATGGTAATTGCACTTGGGGCACACCTGGAGGTTTTTCTCGATCTCTTTCTTGTAGATGATCTCTTTGCAGCTGTCGCATTTTACCCACAACCCCTCGGGTATCTTAATTTTTTTATCGGCCTTAACCTCTTTTATTTTTTTAAACCAAGCCATATGTCAAATCGCTCAAACCGTTTAAGCTGTTTAAACTGTTCAAACCGTTTAAAAGGCTTGAACGGCTGAAACTGTTTTTAAATCGTCCCCCTCAGATTTTTTATGAACTCCTCAGCGCTTCCGGGTTCCTCATGAAACTTTTTTACAATTGCACTCCCGACAATAATGCCGTCGGCAATTTGTCCTACTGCCTGCGCCTCTTCCGGAGTTGCAATGCCGAACCCCGCTGCAATAGGCTTGCCCGTTAATCTCCTGACAGCATTGAAATGGCTTTTGAAGGCCTCATTGACCGACAGCTTTGCTCCTGTTATCCCGGTCAGGGAGACATAATACACGAATCCGCTGCATGCCGCTACAATGCTCTTTGTCCTCTCTTCAGTCGATGTCGGGGCTACGAGGAAGATGGTGTCGAGGCCCGTGCCGGCCCGGGAAAGCCGTATGAGGCCCCCTGCTTCTTCAGGGGGCAGGTCCGGGACTATAATGCCGTCAACGCCTGCTGCTGAAGCCTCCTCGATGAAGAGGGCCTCCCCGTATTTAAAGATGGGGTTGTAATAGGTCATCAGGATTATGGGAATCCCGGTGTGATGCCTCAGTTCCCTTACCGCGGAAATTACCTTTTTCAGCGTCGTGCCTGCCTGTATCGCCCGCCCTGCTGCCTTCTGTATTGTCGGGCCGTCTGCAAGGGGATCGGAGAAAGGCACTCCCAGCTCTATAATATCAGCGCCGGAGCGTTCGAGCATGAGCACGCGCTCCATTGTCTTTTCCATGTCCGGATCTCCGGCCATTATATAAGGGATAAAGGCCTTTTTCTTTCCGGTCTTCAGTTTTTCGAATGTAGCTGCTATCCTTGTTTTTTTCATCATACTAGGCGCAGAGGTTTATCCCTTTGATCTTTGCCACCTGCTGCACGTCCTTGTCCCCGCGGCCTGAAAGATTTACAAGAACAATTTTGTCCTGTGACAGGGTCGGGGCAAGCTTTATCGCCTCTGCAAGGGCGTGTGCTGATTCCAGTGCAGGGATTATCCCTTCGGTCCTGGAAAGCATTTCAAAGGCGGATAATGCCTCGTCGTCAGTGGCGTAGGTGTAGTGAATTCTGCCTGAATCCTTGAGAAAGGAGTGCTCGGGTCCTACCGAAGCATAATCCAGACCGGCGGAAACCGAATGGGTGTCGAGGACATTCCCATCATCATCCTGGAGGAGATAGGTCTTGCATCCCTGGAGCACCCCGATGGAGCCCCCGGCAAAGCGGGCTGCGTGTTCGCCGCTCCTGATGCCCGTCCCCCCGGCCTCAACCCCGATCATCTGGATATCATGGTTGAGGAATTCGTGAAATAAGCCTATTGCGTTGCTGCCGCCGCCCACGCAGGCGATCAAATAATCGGGCAGCCTGCCTTCCGCTTTTGTTATCTGCTTCTTGGCCTCTCTTCCGATTACCGACTGGAAATCTCTCACCATGGCCGGAAAGGGGTGGGGCCCAAAAGCAGTGCCCAGGACGTAATGAGTGTCCCGTACATGTGCTGTCCAGTCCCTCATGGCCTCGTTTATTGCATCTTTCAGTGTCCTCGATCCGATGTTCACCTCGATAACCCGGGCGCCGAGCAGTTTCATCCTGAAGACATTTAATGCCTGCCTCTGGATATCAACGGCTCCCATGTAGATGTCGCATTCGAGCCCGACCAGTGCGGCCCCTGTGGCTGTCGCCACTCCGTGCTGTCCTGCCCCGGTCTCAGCAATAAGTCTTTTTTTCCCCATCCGCCTGGCAAGGAGCGACTGCCCGAGGGCGTTGTTGATCTTGTGGGCGCCGGTATGCGCCAGGTCTTCACGTTTCAGATATATTTTTGCTCCGCCGAGTTTCTCGGAAAGCCGTTTTGCATGGTACAAAGGGGTGGGCCTTCCAACATAAGCTGCCTGCAAACGTTTCAGTTCTTCCTGAAAAGAGCGGTCTTTTTTTGCCTGCGCATACGCTTTTTCGAGCTCGAATAAAGCGGGCATAAGGGTCTCAGGGGCAAATCTTCCCCCGTATGAGCCGAAATATCCCTTCCTGTCAGGCAGCTTTTTAATCGTGTCCTCCTAAAGAATTGCAAGGCGTTTTTCGTAAATTTTTCAGGATTTGCTATTATATCATAGATTATATGTCGTTTAGTGCTTTGAGGCGCTCTATGGGACGAATAAGAGAGTCATTTGCAGGGCTGCCCGTGATATAATGAGAGCATGGTCAAGGTTAAAATCTGCGGTATTACAAATGCCGAAGATGCGCTCTCTGCCGTTGATTACGGAGCCGATGTGCTTGGATTCGTATTTTTCAAAAAGAGCCCCAGGTATATAGCGCCGGAAAAGGCACGGGAGATCATCTCCTATCTGCCTCCCTTTATCACAACCGTTGGGGTCTTTGTGAACGAAACACCTGAAGCGATGCAGGAGATTATGGGCCTTGCCGGTATAGATATTCCCCAGATGCACGGAGATGAGCCCCCCGAAACATGCGCCTCCTGGCGGCGTGTCATCAAGGCCATAAGGGTAAGCAATCTTACGGATCTGAACCCGCTTCAGGTTTTTAGGGTCTCTGCATTCCTTCTGGATACCTATTCCCCTGAACAGTTCGGTGGAACCGGGCAGACTTTTAACTGGGACATCGCGGTTGAGGCAAAAAGATTCGGCAAGATCATCCTTTCCGGCGGGCTCAATCCTGAGAATGTTGAAAAGGCCATTCAGTGGGTCAGGCCCTATGCCGTGGATGTCAGCAGCGGGATTGAGGAAAGGAAGGGGAAAAAGAACCTTAAAAAAATGAAACGGTTTATTGAAAAGGCCAAAAGTGAATTCCGGGGACACCTTACTTAATTCACTTCAGGTTTTCTTGGAATTAAGTAAGGTGTCCCCGGAATTAATTCGTATGACTGTTTTGACATTCCCCCTGGGGTTGAAATCTCCAATGACTTCGATAAACCTCGGTTTAAGCGCCTTCTGAAGCTCGGCATAAATCTTATTTGTGGATTCTTCATGGGATATATGAATGTCCCTGAATGAATTGAGGTACAGCTTCAGGGCCTTGAGTTCGACAATCTTTTTGTCGGGGACATAATTTATTCTGATGGTTGCAAAATCCGGGTAGCCCGATCGCGGGCAGAGGCAGGTAAATTCAGGGAAGGTGATGGATATATCATAATCCCTTTCCGGATGGGGATTGTCCCATATCTCAAGTTTGGCCTTGCCTATTTTCTTTTCACCGTAACGCATTAAGCGCCTCCTTAACGAACCTTTCAAAATCAGTCAGGCGAGCTGTCGCTATTTCATAAACGATGGTATTGTCTATTCCGGCATAGTCATGCACCAGTATATTTCTGAATCCCTTCATTGATTTAAGGATCTCTTTCATCTCCGCTGAAATAAGGTTGTTTTTAAAGAGCCTTTCAAACAGGTCGCTCTCCTCGGATGGAAGACCTAACCGGAACCCTGATACAAAGAGACTGCATATATCAATTACGCATTCGACTGAAATCTGTAAAAGTCTTTCGCAGCCCCTTCTTTTCTCAATGGACGAAAGATAAAGATTGTAATCCTCAGGGACTATTTCTTCCAGCTCTTTCAGGTATCCCTGGAGTTCGTCTATCTTTGTGAGTACTCTTTCCCTATCAACCACGGGCCACTTCCTCAAGATATTCGTAATATAGAGGTTTGAAATCTTCAAATTCTTTTACTGTTTTGAATGCAAGTTCATAAAGCATATCATCATTTCGGCAAAACAATACTCTTCCTTCCTTTAAAACTCTATGCCTTATATACAATGGAAGCTGTTGATAAATACTTATGTCAGAATCGGCCACACTTAAATATTCTAATTTTTTTTGTGACAATGCGGCGGGGTCATATTTTTTATTCAGTATGATGCATATATCCATATCAGACAAAGAACTGCTCTCGTCTCTTGCCACACTGCCGAACAAGATCACCGCAAGGGTATCCGGATCCCCCGATGCTTTTTGCAGCAGCCTGTCCAACCCGCTTTTCTTAACAGTATTTTTCATGGAATTATCGTAACATGAAAATGCGGGGGGTGTAAATTATTCGATTCAGTAAGCTTTATTATTGCCGTAAATAGAGTAGTGTAGGTGGTAATCTAAAGTGCCCCAAAAAGAGTAATCCTTTTTGCCTGTAGTTTCTTTGTCCCTGCCGTAGCCCTGCCAAATATGTTATTCGAGTC
>JAJZPZ010000101.1 GCA_021847795.1 Nitrospirota bacterium | reverse complement strand
GGGGGGACAGAAGGGACCACGTAGGCAAGGGGCGATATTTTTGCTCCGCCCGGAAGGAGTACAAAGTAATCTTTCACGTTTTCAGGCAAGTCGAACACAAGGACATCGTCCGCTTCGTCGCCGGAAGAGACCTCGTTCCTCCTGAATTTTTCAGTATCCAGAGCTGCCGAACTCGTGGCCACCAGGGACTGCTCCCAACGGTTCATTTTCCCGTCAATCAGTATGAGGTCCAGGAGAATGCTGGAGGGCATTGGTATTGCGCCTTTGTTAAGGACCTTAAATCTCACTACTACGAATTTCCCCCCCGCCTTCTGCAAAAGAGTCCCGCTCCCGATTGATTTTGTCTCCTCAATTCCGGTAACCATGTAGTCGGCCTGGACAATATATTGCCGGCTGCCCTGTATATAACGCAGCGTCTGCCTGACACTCTGGTTCATATAATATTCTCCTGCCGCCCCGTGGCAGAAAAGAGTCACACCCAGAACAAAAGAGAGTGCGGATACAAAAGCCTTCGTTATTTTATGAGCAATGTGCGCCATACAAATTCACCTCTCCCCCCATTTCAGCTTTGTTCTGAGTATCTGGAAATAGTCCCTTTCGCCGGGAATAAGAAGCCTCGTCTTAAAACCTGATTTCTTTACTTCCACCGTGTCGTTATTTCTCAATGAAAACCCCACCTGGCCGTCAAGGGTCAGGAAAACATCCTCGCTTGCGGACCTTAAGGTGACTTCAACAATGCAATCGTCCGGGAGCATTATGGGCCTGTTTGTGAGCGTATGAGGGCAGATGGGAGTAAGAACGATACCGCTCAAGGTCGGATAGAGTATAGGCCCGCCGGCAGACAGGGAATAGGCAGTTGAGCCTGTGGGCGTGGCAATAATGAGGCCGTCTGCCTTAAAGGTCGTTACATAGGTGTTGTTCACATACGTCTCCATGTCCGTGATCCTCGCCAGGGCCCCTTTGTTTATGACGACATCGTTCAGGACAACGAAATCAGCAATCTTCTCATCGTTACGGTAAACAACGGCATTGAGCATGATCCGCTCCTCTTCTGAACAGATCCCTGACAGCACCTTGTCCACAGCAGCGTATATCTCATCCCTGTTCACTTCAGTAATGAAACCGAGGCCCCCGAGATTAACGCCGAGTATCGGCACATTTCTATCTCCGACAAGCCTCGCAACAGACAGCATCGTACCATCGCCGCCGAGGACTATGATGATATCAGACAAGGCCGGTATCTGAGGCCTCGAATGCCCCTCGATGTCAAGGAGATGGGCAGTCTCCATGTCCAGGAAGATCTCATGTCCCCGCTCACGGAGCCATGGAAGAAATCCCTTCAAAATATCAAGCGGTTCAGGCCTTCCCAGCTTGCAGATTATCCCGATCTTTTTCATATATGCCCTATCTCGCCCTTTGCCCCTTCTATCACTATTTCCCTGGAGTCCTCGTCCTGATAGGCGATCCTGACCGTAACAGAACCTTCGGGAATTTCAAAAAGTCTTTCAGCCCATTCGACAACGGCAATGCCTCCGGACTCTAAATAATCCCACACTCCCAGTTCCTCTATGTCTCCCTGCGTTTCCAGCCGATAGAGGTCTATATGAAAAAACCGGGGCAAAGTATCATATTCCGCCACTATCACGAAGCTGGCGCTGCCGACTTCCCTTCCGGGTATGCCGAAAGCCGAGGCAATGCCTTTGACCAGTGTGGTTTTGCCGGCCCCCAGTTCTCCGTAAAGCAGCACCGTAGCGCTGCCCTGCGCTTTTAATAACTCTCCGAGCCTACGCCCCAAATCCTCGGTTTCTTCCCGGGATTTTGTGATGCGCCTTATCAGACCCATAATGAGCAAGCTCCGGGGGCAGTCCCCTGGATTGATTTGCCGTTCCTGAAAAGACAGCATTGCCGGAGCACTACTTTTTCAGCATCCCCACAATCAAATCCATTTTCCCGATTATGCCGAGTATCTTCTTATCCCTGACAACCGGGATAAGATGGACATTCTTCTCGGACATGATTGCGGCAACCTCTTCCAGAGGCGTATCCTCGGCAACCGTGATCACGTCCCGTGTGCAGATGTCACCTACGGTGACAGCAGCTATCTTCCTGATCTCTTTATCGATTTTGTCCGGACTCTCAAGCATGATGTAGGCGTCGAACAGCCTCAGGACAGTAGGGATATGCAGCCTCTTGTTCTGGCTTATGAGGTCGTTCTCCGTAACAATGCCCAGCAAGTTTCCCTGTTCATCCGTAACAGGCGCCCCGCTGATCCTGTGATCTATGAGCATCCGTGCCAGTTCCTTTATTGTGTCCGAGGCTTTGGCCGTTACTACAGTTCTTATCATAATGTCCTGCGCTTTAAGCATGAGGTCTCCTTGAGCATGAGATTTATCTTCCGGTTTATCTATTATAAACTACATGGGAAAATCAGACAATTCCAATAAAGCCGCCCTGTCTTCCAGCGGCCCCTTTTTCAAACCGGTAAGAGGAATACTTTTCAGGACGGCAGGACGTGCATTCGCCCGAAAGCCATATGTTTTCAGGTGGGATTCCCAAAGAAAAGGCCTGATGTTTATTCGCGGAGGGCAGGTCGATAAAGTACTTTTCTCCCTTCCGTGCAGAATAATCCGTTCCCCCGCTCGTTTTTTCAACAGCCGCTGCCACTTCATGGCCGACCTCATAGCAGCACGATTTTATACTCGGGCCTATGGCAATCAGGATGTCGGGCGCTGACGAGCAGAACTTTTCCATCATTGTCATGAGTGCAATTTTCAGTATCCCCCCGGACGTCCCCCTCCATCCCGCGTGAACAGCCCCGGTTACCTGTTTCTTTTTATCATAGAGGAGTATGGGCACGCAATCGGCAACCTGGACACCTATCAAAATGCCCTGCCTTTTCGTGATGACTCCATCTGCGATCTTCGGGTCCAGGTCAAAGTCTATGCACAGGACCTTATCCGTATGCTGCTGAACAGGCATGTATACGTCAGCTGTACGGACACCGGCTATCTTTGCAACGGCGTTCCTGTCGATACCCGCGGCCTTCGTAGTAAAGAACCCTTTTGCGCGGAGGCCGTTAAAAAGAGGCGGAATAAATCTCACGGCAGGCACCCGCTAAAGCGCGGCATGCACGGTCTCCTGAAAGTCCTTTCCCCCATGGAATATCCCCTCATGACAACAGCGCCTCCTCCACCTTACCCAGCAATTCCGTATTCTGGAACGGCTTCTGGAGGAAGCTGGTCTTGCCTGATTCCAGCAGTTCGTAGAAATATTTTTCTTCTGCATACCCGCTGCACAAAAGGACCTTCACATCGGGTCTTATTGCCTTTAACTCCTTGAACGTCTGCCTGCCGCCCTTAACCGGCATGATCATGTCGAGGATTACGAGGTCGATCCTGTCTTTATTCTCATTGAATATCCGCAGGCCCTCGTTGCCGTGGATGGCAAGGAGCACTTCAAAATCATACGCTTCCAGGATATCCCTGCCCAACTCTCTCATCACCTCTTCATCATCAATGATAAGGATCGTCCCTTTTACAGGCTTTTCACCCATAATCCTTTCGTTCCTCTTTTCATCTGCATCGCCCTCCACCTTGGGCAGACAGATGCGCATACAGGTGCCGAGATCCGGTTCCGAGTAAACATTAATATAGCCCCCGTGATTTTTGATTATGCCGTAAACCATGGCAAGGCCCAAACCTGTCCCCTTGCCGACAGCCTTTGTCGTGTAGAAGGGCTCGAATATCCGCTGTTTGACATCAGAGCTCATCCCCTTGCCGGTGTCGGTAACGCTTATTCTCACGTATTCCCCGGGAGGAATCCGGAAAAGATCGTAGATACGCTCGTCATGGAGGAGATAAAATTCCGTCTTTATGTAAAGCCTTCCTCCTTCGGGCATGGCATCACGCGCATTCAGGCAGAGGTTTATCAACGCCTGGTAAATCTGCCCGCTGTCCCCCTCAATGAGAGGGAGGCTGTCCTCGGCTTCCATAACAATGGAGATACTCCTGTCAAAAGTCTCTTTCAGGAAGCCGATCACCTCTTTGATAGTAGCATTAATATTAAATTTTTCGATCGAATACTTCCCCTTTCTCGCGAACCCGAGCAGTTGCTGGGTAAGATTGGTCGCCCGCTTGGCGGATTTATCGATTGTCTCTATATACCTGTATATCTTTTCCGTGTCAGGCACCAGGTTCTTCAGCAATGATGAATAGCCGAGGACCCCGGTAAGAATATTGTTGAAGTCATGAGCAATGCCTCCTGCAAGCAACCCGAGGCTCTCCAGCTTCTGGGACTGCAAGACTACCTCCTCGAACTTCTTTTTCTCCGTTACATCCACGAAATAGCCGTCGTATCCCGCCAACAGTCCGTGCTCATCGAACTCGGGGTAAACAGACATGATCACAACATACTCGTTGCCCTGGGTATTCTTAATCTTCATTTCGATACTCCTTATGCTTTGGGAAACGGCCTTCTGCAAACAGGAAATATCCTTCTCATGGACAAAGAGGTCCTGGAACCTGCCGACATCCTTGCACAGCTCATCAAATTTATTGTTCGTTTCTATGATTTTGCCGTCTTTGTCCAGTCTGAATATGGCGTGATCGACACGGTCGAAGAGTTCCCGGATCCTCTTCTCGGATATCGTCAGTCTCAGTTCCCTGTCTTTTATCGCTGCGCTCATCGTGTTGAAGGCTGCCGCAAGCTCGCCGATCTCGTCGTTCGAAGTAATTCCCCTGATCTCAGGATATTCACCGCGCTCGAGTTTTTTCACGGCATTGAAAAGAAGCGTGAGCGGTTTTGCGGCGATCCCGATCATGATTGAGACAACAACTCCGCTGAGTATTACAAAGAACAGGGCAAGCATCACGCCGTTGAAAACAATACTGTCTTCAGCTTTTATCATGCCCGCTTTTGAAAAGCCGATCCTGACCCATCCGATCTTCTCCTTTGCCTGTGGGGTCTGTCCTGTACCCTGGAACATGTCGATATCCTCTCCCGGCCTGAGAGTGAAGACCGGGGCGTAAAAATCGAAGAAATCCCGGCCTTCCGAAAAGGTCACAGCCGGGCCGGACGCCAACTCCTTCGGCAGTTCCGCAATCGGGATGCCGTCGTGAACGAGTATATTCATCCCGGCATCATAAAAAGAAACAAAGACCACCTCGGAAGCGCCTTTCAGGGAAGCCGCCGCCTTCTTCAGGAGTTCAGAATTTCCCGAGAGGATCGGCAGTTCCCCTGTCCTGGTCGCCAGGGTTGTTATAACCCAGGCCCTTTTTATGATCTCCTTCCTCATGATGCGTTTTTCCGTATTGATGGCCTCAAAGGTGTATACCAGCGAGACGAAAATCAAAACCGGTATCATAAAACAAAGGGCCTTATTTTTGAATGTCCATCTCATGGGTATACCTTTTTTGCCCTTCGCAGGAGTTCCTCGGGAATAGTTATATTCATTTTTTTGGCCGTATCCGTGTTTATATAGAGATTGAGCCTCTGCGGCGGCGCCGGAGGCATGTCACGGGCACTCCCTTTTGAGAGGACGCTTTTGACGATCTCCCCCAACTGCCGCCCCATGCCCTCACTATCAAACACGAGAGAAAGCAGCGAGCCCTCTCTTACATATTTTTCGGAAATGCCGAACACAGGGGTCCTGCTTCTGAATGAATGCAGATAAACCGCCTCAAGGGCGGTAGGCGACAGGAGCCCCCTGTCTGGGAGCAGCAAAAAGGCGTCGGTGTTCAGCGAATTAAGGGCATTTACAAATTCATAGGAGTTTCTTGCCTTGATCGCCCTGATCTGGGGTGATTCGGCAGACCTCACAAGCCGTTCGGTATCCGGCCCGTAGATAATGCCGACCTTCCGTATATTCGGGAAACTCCTGGCAACGAGGGACATATATTCATTAATGGAGGTTTCCAGATAAACACCTGTTTCATTCTGCCTCCGGAGCCTGGGCGGCTCAACAAGCAAGCCGTATACAACAGGCACGGATTCGGTAAGATCGGCGGCAATATCCAGCGCATCTCTGCCAAGGACCACAACGACTCTTGCGTTCTCCTCTCTGACAAGGGCCTTTAGTTTCTTGTTTGCCTGTGCCGGCGAGTATGTTTTGGTGTCATGATGCAATGCCTGCTCTATTACTGATATGACATCGGAAACAGGCTTGAGATGGGTATCTCCGATAATGATTACTTCAGCCGATTCGGAAAATGCCGGGGAAAGGAGGACGAGGAGAACCGTTGCAAAAAAAAGAAAAAATGCCATGATCTCCTTCATAAAGAAATGCTCTCCCTGTAATCTGCAGACTTGAACGCCCTCACTCAGTGTCCGGTTATTATAATCGCATGAGCAGAAAAGCACAATTGTTCTGAAAGTATTTTAAAAAGGGATATACAGGACGCAAGAACTACAACACGGCTGATGGTGCGCAGAGGCTTATTTCACGGGAACTCCCCGATACCTGATATCCTGGGATACGATGGTTTCAAGCGCAGCATCGAGATAGGGCCTTTTGCAATCAACCTTTTCGATATTGCCGCCCCTGACATATGCCATATATCTGCATCCGCCGAAGCAGAGAGGCAGGTATGCGCATTCAAGGCATTCCTTGTTCTTCCAGATACCGGGATAAGGGGAATCGTTCTCACCCTTTATTTCCTCTCTCAGACTGCCTATCTCGAAGTCCTTTATCCCGATAAGAGCCGGGCACTTGTAGAGCGTGCCGTCAAAGTTTGATACATACGCGTCATTTACTTCCAACTGGCAGGGCAGGGGCCTGAGTTTCGGCACATCATACCCTTTCCTTAATATCGCCTCTCTCAGAAGGAGGCTTGCATCTACCAGCCATGGTTCGTTCAGGGAAAGGCAGCCGTCCGCAAAATCCACTGTTGCGCCCTCACGGTCGGGGCGCCCCGCCACCGGGTCGAATTTCACCTTCGAAACGTAAGCGGGAGTAATTCCACTGCTCTCAAGAAGGTCGAGGAGTTCCGGGAACCTGGCGTAGTTTTCCTTCTGATAGTTTCCGCCAATGCTGATTTTCACCAGGTCACAGGTATCTTTAATATTTTTCATAACAGCGTCAAAGCTCCCTGCGCCGGACTTGAAGGGCCTGCACCGGTTATGCACCTCGGCCGGGCCGTCCAGGGTTATCTTGGCCCCTCTCAAGCCGAGCGGTATCAATCTTTCTGCAACAGACCTCGTGAACAGCGAGCCGTTGGTGATCATGTTGAAAGTGTATTGAGCGGCCCTTTCTGCAGCAAAAGCTTTAAGCGCCTCCGATATAAAGACAATAAGATCAAGGCTCAGGAGCGGCTCCCCGCCATAAAAGGTCACGCTCAGGGAAGTCTTGATGCCGGAAAACCGGTCCTGGATAAATTTCACCAGCAACCCGGCAGTCTCCCGCGACATATAGCGTTTCCCTTTCATCCCGCCCTCAAAGCAATAGGTGCAGGCGAAATTACAGTCAAGATTAAGAACAGCGGTCATATTCAGCTCCGAGTTCCTTGCATTCAGGCCATTGATATAATCGAGCATCAGCCGCTTTTCCTCCTCTCGGTCGGGCACGATGATCCCGAGTTTAAGAAGGGCGGCTTCATCAGCGGGGGCAAGAGTTCCTTTTTCAATGGAGCGGAATGTTTCCTCTCTGAGAAGCGCTACTGATGTTTTTTTGGTGGAGCACACAAGAAGATGTCCGGGCTTTTCCCGGAAGGGGTAAACAGCTATATAGCAAGAAGCATACATACAATCAATAATTTATAAGGAGGGAGAGGGGCAGCCCTCCCCCTCCGGCTTGTATTAGCTTCTTTACCCAGAAAAAGGTCCGTATGACCAGTCGCAGCATGTTCCCATTGGGCCAACTTCTCCAGTAAAATCAACACCTTGGTCGAGCACAACAATCTCTTTGTTTTCCATGTGTCCCTCCTAGGAAGAAAATCGGCCTGCCAATGGCAGACGGCACCATTAAATACCTGATCACATGCAAATGTCAAGTTAAAATTTGAGCCTGAATCCGGCTTCGAGCCACCTGGAAGGGTTGATGTAGCTATCGTTTGAATACTGGGCAGCATTAAAGATATTATGGGCAGTGAAAAAGACTTCGGTGCTCGTCGCCTCTGTTGCGCACACCTTTTTCCTGAGATTCAGGTCCCAGAGGAAAGAACCGTATTCTGCAGCAGATGCTGCCGGCTGGTCCCACCATACATAATGGCCGAAAAGGTCAGCCATAAAAGATTTTTTATCATCATACTTCATGCCGAGGTTATATTCATACGTATCAAAGTTGCCTATCCCCTGTGCCGAATCGGTCCTGACAAAGGCATACCCGGCATTGAAAGAAACATTATGCAAGGGCGCTGTTTCAGCCTCGAACTCCATTCCCTGCCGCCTCATGCCCCCCTCATTAAAAAACATTCTCGTTGGGGAAATCGGGGAAATCCTTTCAGCGTTCAGCGAATCCTTTAAGTCATGGCGGAAAGCAGTTGCCTTGAACCAAAGATACTCTGTTATTGCTGTTTCAATGCCGGCCTGGTAGGACCATACTGTTTCCGATTTCAGGGATGGATTCGGAGCAAGGAACAGGCCGCCTGAGGAAGTATAGGTAAGGGGAGGAATGGTAAAGCCCCGCGCCACAGAGGCCCTGATGATAGTGTGCTCAAAAAGCTTGTAGGTGACCCCTAAACTGGGACTGGTGAAAGAGCCGGTAATATTGTTATGATCAAAGCGGACGCCTGGAGTGATGGAGAAACCTCCAAGGGTGATCGTATCATTGGCGAAGAGCGCCCATTTATCAATAGAGGGGCTGAGCAGGGTTACCGGCGCCACTCCTCTTGCCTGAAGGAAAGGCCCTGCATCGCGTTCCATGTCCGATTTCCCGTGGCTTATATCAACGCCGAGGACAGCTGTATGCGCCCCGTGAGTCCAGACCAGCTTGCCGGTTCCACCTAATGTATCTTCATCGACTACATTGTTCTGGTAAAGACTGGAGGGATTTATGAAATCGTTCGCCTGGTCGAATTTTTGTTTAAAGGTGTGCAGGGATGCATTGAAACTCAGGTCCTTGTTCAAAAGGGCATCGAGGGTCGCAGTTGTAAAAAACGTATAGGCCGCACCGGACGAGGCGAGCGCGCCTGAATAAAACCTGCCGAAGTCCATGCGCGGCTCGCTGTATCCAGTGGTAAGACCGAGCTTCACCGTATCCGAAAGCGGGACGGCAATTTTCGCATAGACATTGCTTCTTTCGTAAGTCCTGTAATATTGAAGCGCGCCGGAGTCCTGCCTGCCGGCTGATACATAGTACCCGACAGTTCCCGCCTTTCCTGCGATTTCGGCGCTGTAATCCTGTACGTTCCTCTCCCCGTAGGAAGCGCTCAGGACGCCTGCAGGGCGTTTGGTATCACCCGCATCTTTGGTAATGATATTAATGACGCCGCCGAGCGAAGAACCCCAGGAAGACGAGGCCGGGCCTTTGATGACCTCTATACGCTTTATTATCCTGACAGGAATGGAATTGGTTTCAGCAGTCCCGCTGTTGATAAAATTCCAGACAACCCCATCGAGCATGACAAGGACATGCCTTTCCGGGGAACTGGGATGATTGGGGCTCTGTATATGGAGCAGCGATGAACTGCCGAAATTCTGACCCTGGAAATCCACAAAAACACCGGTAACTCTGTTAAGCACTTCTGCTACAGCGTGGGCATTCATGTCCTCGATCTCTTTTGCCGTAACTACCGTAATGTTCTCTGCCGCCTGCGAAATGGGCTTCTCATGCCGTGTCGGGGACTGGACATACAGCTCCTTTTCATCCCAGAAAAGTAGCAGTTCCTGAATTGTCTCTTGAGATTTTTCTGACCGGCTTGAGAAGGCGATAGTACCATTGTCTGAGGCAAAGACCGTAGCAGTATTGGGAAAAAGCAGCACGCAAGCAAGCATTACAGTTAAGACTACTCTCATACCTGACCTCCGCACACAAACTCAGTTAATCTATCAAGAAACTATTGGATTGTCAAGGATTTTTTTGAAGACATGAGTTATCAAAAGCGTGTCCAGGCATGCTTTTGAACGCTTCGGGAAGAAATTGGATGATGTCTGAGGCAACCATTGATTGCTCGCTCTTTGCACTTGCAGCCACATCTCCCGACAAGCCGTGAAGGTAGACGCCGTAAGCTGCGGCATCCCCAGGATGCAAACCCTGCCCCAGCAGAGAGGCGATAACGCCTGTCAGCACATCACCTGAACCGGCAGTGGCCATCCCCGGATTGCCCGAGGTATTTATAAATACATTGCCTTCAGGCACAGCTACGACTGTAGGCGCACCTTTCAGCACGAGATATACTCCTGCCTCCCTGGAGAATGACGCGGCAATGTCTATCCTGTCCTTCTCAATGCTCCGGATGTCCGGCCCCCTCCCTGCCTCCGGATCGCTCAGCAGGCGCGCCATCTCACCGGGATGAGGCGTAAGAATAAGCGGAGCTTTTGCACTCTGCAGAAGGGCCTGAACGCCCTGCCGGTTTCCCGCTGCTCTGCTGATCGAGTTCAAGCCGTCCGCATCGACCACCATCGGCACTGCCGAACTCCGGACAAGCCCGGGTATGATCTCTTCCGTATCAGGCGAAACGCCGATACCGGGCCCAATGGCAAGGACGTCGGCCTTTTCTGAAGAGAACCCGAGAATTTTGTCGAGCGCCGCAGCTGAAAGCATTCCCTTGCCGTCATCAGGCAGGGGCAGGATCATCTCTTCAGTCACCCTGCTTTGGAAAATGTCCGTCAAAGACTCAGGGACACCCAGGGTCACAAGGCCTGCGCCGCCCCTGAGACACGCCTGAGCCGCCAGAAGCGCAGCGCCTGTCTTTCCCCGTGATCCTGCTATGACCAGGACATGACCGTAATCCCCCTTATAGGAATTTTTCGGCCTCGGCGTCATCAGTCCTGATACGATGCCTTTGCCGATCAGATGTATTTTCAGTTTGTCCGAATTGAGCAGCTTTGCGGGGAATCCGATATCCTCGGTAAAAAGTTCACCCGTATGTCCGGCGCCCGGGTAGAGGAGATGCCCTCTCTTAGGCAGGCCGAAGGTCACCGTGCAATCCGCCGTTACGGCATTTCCAAGAATTTCCCCGGTGTCCGAAGAAATGCCCGATGGGATATCCACGGACAGGACAGGGGCAGCGGAATTGTTCAGGAGACTGAAAACTTCTGAAATATCTTTTCCCACCGGCCTGCTCAGGCCGGCGCCGAAGACCGCATCGATAACAGCAGCGCCGTGAAAGTCCCTCTCTGTTGCTGTTGCGCGAAAATCCATGGAGATGCCGAGCTTCTTTGCAATCCGGCACTGCGCAGAGCAATCAGGGCCCAGGGAATTTTTTTTCGCAAGCATCAGTACCTGCACCCTGAAGCCCCAGTTGAAAAGGTTCCTCGCAGCCACAAGTCCGTCGCCGCCGTTATTGCCCCCTCCGCAGAGGACAAGGGCCGCCTTTGAGGGATAAAGCTCCCTGAATCTTAAGGCAACGGAAAGTCCGGCCCGCTCCATAAGGGCAAGCCCCGGGATGCCGTATTCTTCAATGGCAGCCTTATCCAGCTCTCTCATTTCCTGTGCAGTGACGACTTTCATAGGGATCTCCTTTCAAACATCAGAAATCAAATCCGGAATCCGAATATCGGAATCCCAAACACCTTTAAACTCCGGCAGCGGGCCAGGGTACGGAAAAGGCTTTCCGGCGATTCCTCTAAAAGTATTGGGCAACCCCGTCCATAGCCTTACTGGGAAACCACACTTCTTCTTCAGTACAGCTGGAATGGCCGGTGATGAATAAGGTCGTTATCGCATTGGAAAGGCTTTTCCGTACCCTGGCCCGCTGCCGTCACCACATCGCACTTGTTTGAAGACATTGCCTTCTATTTCTTTTTTGTAT
>JAJZPZ010000100.1 GCA_021847795.1 Nitrospirota bacterium | reverse complement strand
CTCGTTACTCGTAACTCGTCACTTGTTACTGCCTTCAGATCCTTTACTTGTTACTAAAGAGGTTACTCGTCACTGTCTTTAGTATTCCTTGACAAACAAACGGTTAAAAACAATAATAGAGCACAATAAAAAAAGGGAGAAGTCACGGATCGTTTTGAAGCTGAATATAACATCAAAAATCAACCTTCTCGTTTCACTCATCATCCTCATTTCCAGTGTGTCTTTTAATGTCCTCTTCAGGAGCGAATATCTCAAGAAAGAGAAAAGTGATATCGAAACTCATGTTATGGATCTGTCAAGGATCAGAGGCGCCCATTTCATTGAGCATATGCGGGCCGGCGAACTCAAGACCATACATCAGGAGATTGTAATGGACATCTCCGCACTGGAGGACATTTCAGATATCAGGATCTATGACAAGGATATCATGCGCAATAAGGGAATAATTGGGGGCCCCTTTGTGCCGAAGCCTGTTCTTCCTGAGTCTCTCCTGAAGGCAGTAAGGGAAACCCTGGACGCCTGATGGACCCCGCTGCCGGTGCTTTTCCTGTCTTGCCTGTAGCAGCGCCTGTATGCTAAAGTCATTACTATGTCATGGAAAAATAAGCTTATCATTGCCCTTGACGTGTCCCGCGCAGACCGGGCGCTTGAGATTGTAGACAGGCTCGGAGATTATGCGGGGGCCTTCAAGGTCGGATTTGAACTCTTTGTCGGCGCGGGACCGGACATTGTCGAAAAGATTCAGAAAAAGGGCAAAAAGGTCTTCCTTGACCTGAAATTTCACGATATCCCCAACACGGTTTCAAAAGCCGCTCTCGCAGCGACGCGGCTCGGGGTCTATATGTTCAATGTGCATGCAACGGGCGGCCTTGAGATGATGATACGGTGCAAAGATGCGGTTGACGAGGCCTGCGCCAAGGAGAGGCTGGAACGGCCGAAAATCATCGGGGTCACCGTGCTTACGAGTCTTGAGAACGGGAGTTTGAAAAGTGAGCTTTGCATCCAGCATGGCGTGAAGGCGCATGTCAGGCACCTGGCTCTCCTGGCGCTCAAGGCAGGGCTTGACGGGGTTGTGGCATCACCCCGGGAGATTGCCGTGATCAAACAAAACTGCGGCAGGGAATTCCTTGTGGTCACGCCGGGCATCAGGCCTTCCTGGGTCCCGCCTGCTGACCAGAAAAGGACTGCAACTCCCCAGGAGGCTATACGGGAAGGTGCGGATTATATCGTGATGGGGCGGGGCATACTGAAGCAGGATGATCCCATCAAGGCTCTGGAACTGATCTCTCTCGAGATGCTTTCCGCCTGATCAGCCCGATGGCGGGCAATACGGCACAGCGCTAAAATATCAGATCCCCTGCGGTTGCAGGTAAGCTCCCGTTTTCTTATCCGGCCTACAAGCTGTTCTTGCCGTATGTACCATGATAATGAAACTGAACATACATAAAGACGATTTCCTTCAGGAGGTCCGCACAGGCGGGATTCCTCCTCTTTACGCTGAGATCCCTTACGGTGAGCCGCACCTGATCTATGAGGCCCTCTGCCGGCAGAAACAGACGCTGCAGAACAGCGTTCTCCTTGAGAGCGTGAAAGGTCCCCATAAAATCGCCCGTTATTCGTTTATCTCCTATGAACCGTACCTCATCCTCGCCGCCGGGAACCGGGAGTTGAGCGTGTATTCCCCCGCTGCAGAAAAGAGTTCGGTTTCTTACAGGCCGCCTCTTGAAAGGCTGGAAGAACTGATAACAGCCTATCCCCAGAAACATATTCACGACCTCCCGCCTTTTCAGGGAGGGGCGGTAGGGCTGCTGAGCTATGACTTTGTCAGGTACATAGAGGATATCCCGAAGAACGCTGCCGACGATCTCAATATCCCTGACGCCCATTTTATGCTGGTGGACAGGGTGGTCGCCTTTGATCACCGGCAAAACAGGGCGTGGGCGCTTGTTGCCCCGGGGGTGCGGAGCACGGAGTTGGGATACCGTGGGGTGGCGGATATAGATTGGGACAAAGCGTATGATGAAGCCGCAGAAACAGTGCTGGAAATATGTGACAAGTTACGGGTAGCGGGTTGCGAGTTTAATCCCCCCTCACCCCCCTTTAGGAAAGGGGGGCAGGGGGGGATTACTGACGCATCACGCATCACGCATCACGCATCACTGAATTACGAGATGTCCGGAGGGCAGTACAGGGACATTGTGAAGAGGGCTAAGGAGTACATTGCCGCAGGAGATATCTTTCAGGCCAATCTTTCACAAAGGATTTCATCGCACATCGGCGGCAAGGACCCCTGGGAAATATATAAAGTATTGCGGACCATCAATCCCTCGCCCTTTGCAGCGTATTTGGATTTCGGAAGTTACCAGATTGCCGGTTCCTCCCCGGAGAGGCTGGTAAAGGTAAGGGGGAATGCGATCTGAAACGAGGCCTATTGCAGGTACGCGGCCGCGGGGCAGGGATACCGGCGAGGATGAAACCATGAGGGCGGAGATGCTACTGAATGAAAAGGAGCGGGCTGAGCATATCATGCTTATAGACCTTGAAAGAAACGACATCGGAAGGGTATCGGAGTACGGCAGCGTGGCGGTTGATGAGTTGATGATCACGGAGGATTATTCACACGTCATGCACATCGTGTCCAATGTGAAGGGGACCCTCAAAGAAGGCAAGACCTGTTTCGATGTAATAAAAGCGACGTTCCCCGGAGGGACAATAACCGGGGTCCCGAAAGTGCGGTGCATGGAGATTATCGACGAACTCGAACCTGTTGCCAGGGGGCCCTATACGGGCTCGCTCGGGTATATCGGCTACTCCGGCAGCATGGACCTCAATATTATCATCAGGACGCTTGTCATAAAAGACGGGTTTGCCTATGTTCAGGCCGGCGCGGGGATTGTTGCCGATTCAGACCCTGAGAGGGAATACCAGGAAACTTTAAAAAAGGCGGAGGCCCTGATACATACGCTGGAGGCCATCGCTCCTCCATAGTTTATAATCTTTATTGCAGTTGTGTATAGTATATGTATTGCGCCTCTTTGCCGGGGCAAAGGGGCGCAAAAGAAAGCCGGCCTCAGGAAGAGGGCCTCTGAAGAAAGGGTAAAAGAGATGGAACCTGATTTCTCGCAAAAACTGAATACGAAACTGTTCGTATTCCCCGTAGCAGTCCTGCTTGTGCTTTTCGTTGCAGGCGGGATTGCTTTTTATTTCTTCAGCCCCCTCTTTCTCCTGCAGAGTTCCTTCAAAACTCAGCTCGCAACCCTTTCTTCGGAAAAGAAGCTCCTGGTCGACACCTGGCTTGAGCAGAACAGGAAACACATTGAGTACCTTTCAAAGGACCCCTCCCTCAGAGATGATATTTTGATCCTTGGCAGTGCACCGGCCGATTCCGGCAGGGCCAACAAGAAGATGATCGGCCTGATAAGCAGGGAAGTACAACTGAAGACCTCAAAATTGCTCGATGACATCGCTTTTTCCTCCCAGTGCAGGATGGCCGCTGTCCTTTCGAAAGACGGCAAAGTCATTGCGAGCAGTCAAAGTGACCAGATAGGTGAGGATTGGTCTGGCAGGGCTCTTATCAAGTCGATGGCTTCAGAGGCAAAGCCTGCGCCTGCTGTCGGGTTTTACGACAATGGGGGGGGAGATAACGGGATAGTATTTCTGACCCCGATATTCGATACCGGCGACAATATGACGGCAATGCTCTATTCCGTGGCGAGTGTTGAGAAGCTGTCGCGGCTTTTAAAAATAGAGGGCGGCTCTTACACGACGGAAAAGATGGAACTGATAGGCCGGGAAGGAAACCTGATCCTGACAAAGAACGGAATTCCCGACAAGAGGCTCAAGTACAATATACCGAATGATACTAAGGAACCTGCGGTCAGGCTGAAGGACAGCATGTTTTTTTACGTTTTGAATCTTGACCAGGCCCCGTTCCGCCTTATCGGCACAGTTGAAGAGGCTGAAGTCATGCGGCCCTTAGACACGCTCAGGGTCCTCTTTTTCTCTTTTGCAGGCCTTATGCTGCTGCTGCTGGTTGTCCAGAGCGCATACCGGGCCCCGAACCTCATCTCCAGGCCGGCGTCCCGGCTTTCCCATGCCATAAGGTCAATGGCCTCGGGAGACCTTGATGCTGATCTCGGGGAAGGCTATTCCGGGGAGATGCTTCAGCTGAAATCGGCCCTTGCTTCGCTTGTAGACGAGCTGAAGGCAAAGGAAACAGCCCTGAACGGGAAACTGTCCTCGGAAGCCATGGAGCCGAAGACGGCGCTCTGCGGCAGCATAGCCGGCGCCGTAAAGGGACCTTTGCATGACATTATAGAAGATGCTGAAAGCGTCCTCGGGAACAAGGCCTGCACCCTGGAGTCCTCCGTTACGGCCCTTTCCGGTATCGTGAATTCCGCAAAAGGGCTTTCCGTGCTGGTTGATGATCTGCTTGACCTTTCGGCGCTTGAGGAGGGAAAGCTCGCTATCGTGACCGGGGAGTTCAATATGTGTGAGCTTTTCAGGGAGATCGAGGACGAGGCAAAGGACCTCGTGGGAACAAAGCCGGTAACGTTGATTGTCGACTGCCATGAGGCGTTTATGGATAAACCCGTGTCCGGCGACAGAGCACGTTTTAAGCAGATAATGACAAATCTTATCCGGCATGCGGTCATGTCGACCGATATGGGTACTGTTACCGTGCTGGCCTCGGAGGCCCTCAGGGAGGGGGTTGAGTATATCGAGGTGTCGGTTGCCGATACCGGAAGCGATATGGGTTATGAGTCGCCGGAGAGTATTTTTGAGGATTACCTGTCTTCCCCCGAGGCGTTGGGGCTCTCCCTGTCAAAGAGGCTTACAGAGACCCTTGGCGGGAGCATGGCCCTTGAGAGCGGGGCCGGTAAAGGGGCTGTTTTCACGGTTGAGATCCCGGTAAAGGCCGTGCTCTACTGATCACGCCGGGCTTTCCTCCCGATCCCGGTTTATGGGGACTTACCGGGGCCTGCCTGAAAAGACCTGTCTTCTCCTGCCGCGGGAATGCGCTGTTAGCGCTTAAAAACGAAGCACTTGCAGCCGATCTGTTGAAGATTGTATCGGATTCTGTTAGAATTAAAAGTTCATTTGACGGGCGCCTTCATCGGATTTTCTCTCTCCCGGTATATTCCATGAAGATCGGATGGATTACAGTAAAGTGACTGGAGATAATGTCCTTCATGTCGGTCGGGGGGCAATAATGGAGGTGAGGAGTAAACAGTGAGCAGTGATAAAAAAAATCAGAGCATGGTTGACAGGATATGGAACTTTTTCGCTTCCATATCCCTCGCAGTTATCGTATTCACGGCCATATCAGCTACATCCATTGTAGGCACGATCCTGGAGCAGCAGGCCGAGCCTGAAAGAAGCATAAAATTCCTTTCAAAGATGTTCGGCGCGGCCGCACCCGGGGTATACAAGGCGCTCGATGCCATGGGCTTTACCGATATGTATCATTCATGGTGGTTTCTTGCCCTCCTGTTCATTTTCACGGCAAACCTCGTCATATGCTCACTCGACAGGTTGCCGAAGATATGGAAACTGGTAAAAGAGCCCATAGCTCCGCTGAAACCGGAGCAGTTTGCCGTGATGCCGGTGAAAAGGGAACTGCTCCTGCAGGGCAAGGCCGGGGAAGTGAAGGGCGCAATAATATCCGGTTTGAAGAAGATCGGCTTCAACGCGGAGGTGCGTGAAGAGGAGGGCGCTTTCCAGGTTTATGCTGAGAAAGGAAGGCAGAGCAGGCTCGGCGTGTATGTAACGCATTTCAGCATTCTCCTCATCCTTAGCGGGGCCGTAATAGGCATGCTGTTCGGATTCAACGGCAGCCTGAACCTGCCGGAAGGAGTCACCTCTTCCGTTGCATACACCGGCAACGGCGGAAGCATTCCCCTCGGCTTTGATATCAGGTGTGATGATTTTGAAGCCTCCTTTTATGAAAACTCCGATTCTCCCAAGGCGTACAAAAGCCTGCTTACGGTTATTGACAACGGCAAAGAGGTAATGCAGAAGCAGATCGATGTGAATAATCCGCTCAAATACAAAGGGATCACTTTTTACCAGGCAAGCTATGGATACTCTCCGAGCAAGGATTCCGTATTCAGGTTCACGGTAACGTCCAATACGGGGGCGCGTGAGGACGTGCAGCTGAAATTCGGGGAGACCTTTGCGATCCCCGGCTCCAATGTAACGGCCAGGATTGCCGGGTTCAGCCCTGCACTCGGACAGGATGAATCAGGGAAGCTTTACACCTATGCCGAGATGATGAATAACCCCGCGGTATTCCTGGAATTTTCAGAAGGGGGAAAGCTGAAATACAACCAGTGGGTGCTGAAGAGATACCCCCAGACCTGGAGGGCGCCTGACGGGACTGTGGAATTCAAGAAGCTCTGGGGGGCGCAGTTCACCGGGTTGCAGGTGAGGAGGGACCCCGGGGTATGGCTTGTGTATCTCGGCTCCCTTGTTATGGCGATAGGGCTTTTTGCCGCGTTCTTCATGAGCCATGCCAGGATATGGGTACGGCTTATCGATGAGAAGAAGGCGACAAAGGTTATTGTCGCGGGATCAACAAATAAAAATAAAATACCGTTTGAACAGAAGATAGACGGATTTGTCAAAAATCTTCAGTCAGCATCCGGCGGCCAACAGGGTTAAGGAGGGTTTCACATGGACAGTTCCCAATTATACGGCATAGCGAGCATTGCATATATTCTTGCAATGGTAACTTATATATCCTATCTTGCTTTCAGGAACCCGACAATCGGGGTTGCAGCAACAACTATAACGGTAGTCGGTTTCATATCTCATACCATAGCGTTCTTTATGCGGTGGAATGAGTTTTATGACATCGGCCAGTTGGGTGTGCTCAGGTCGATACCCCTGACCAACCTCTATGAATCGCTGATATTCTTTGTCTGGTGTACCATATTGGGTTATCTTGTCATCGAGTGGAAATACAGGAACCGTTCCTTCGGCGCATTCATAACCCCTATTGCAGGTATGGCGCTGGCATTCATCGACATATCGGGCATGTCAAAAAGCATTCAACCGCTGGTGCCTGCCCTCCAGAGCAACTGGCTGCTAGCCCATGTGACCATGAGCTTTCTTTCCTATGCGGCCTTTGCCATTTCCTTTGCAACAGCGATGATGTACCTCATCGTTATGACCGATGACAGGAAGAGCGGGGGCTATCTGTTCTGGACGTTCACCCTGGGAATTTTCATGTCCATCCTTATTGCCATGGGAGTGGACTTCCTTACCTTTAAAATCGCGGTAAAGACCCCGGAGGCCTTTATCCAGAGTTTCCTGTTCAAGTCCTCTTTCCGGAGCGATTCAGGAACGGTAGTCCTTATCAGTTACCTGGCTGTCGCTGCTTTTATATTCCTGATCTGGAGATACGGCTACATACTCAAGAAGGTGATCACTTCCTTCTCCCTGTCTCCGGACATACTCGATGACCTCACCTATAAGAGCATTGCCGTCGGCTTCCCCGTATTTACGCTGGGCGGCCTTATATTCGGAGCAATCTGGGCTGACCAGGCATGGGGCAAGTACTGGTCCTGGGACCCGAAGGAGACCTGGTCGCTGATAACGTGGTTTGTCTATGCCTTTTATCTCCATGCGCGTTTCCTGAAGGGATGGAGAGGTTCCAAGATTGCTGTCGTGGCTGCTATTGGGTTCGTCTGCACGATCTTCACCTACCTGGGGGTCAACCTCCTCCTGAGCGGTCTGCATTCCTACGGAGTGCAATAAAGACCGTCATGCGTGATGAGTAATGAGTTAACGGATAAAGATAACGAATCCTTGAACACATCACGCATCACGCATTACACATCACGTATTCTGGGTATAGATACCTCCTGTGATGATACGTCGGCTGCCGTTATCGCTGACGGGAGGAAGATACTCTCCAACATCGTATCCTCGCAGTCTGATATTCACAGAAAGTACGGCGGCATAGTCCCTGAACTTGCGTCCAGGAGACATATCGAGATGATATGGCCTGTTGTTGACGAGGCGCTCAAGACCGCAGGGCTCTCCCTTACTGATATGGACGCCATCGCTGTCTGCTACGGTCCCGGACTGATAGGCTCTCTGCTCGTGGGGTGCGGCTTTGCCAAAGCAGCGGGATATGCCCGGGGCATACCCCTTGTCGCTGTCAATCACCTTGAGGGTCATATCTTTTCCACCTTTCTCGAATCACAAAAGCCTGAATTCCCTTTCCTCTCGCTTATCGTCTCAGGGGGCCATACGAGCCTCTACATGATCCATGGGTTCGGGCAATACGCTGAACTCGGCAGGACAAGGGACGATGCGGCAGGGGAGGCCTATGACAAGGTATCGAAATTAATAGGCCTCGGCTATCCCGGGGGGCCTGTTATAGACAGGCTGGCGAAAGAGGGCGATCCAAAGGCCTTTGACTTCCCGCGCGCCTATCTGCCCGACTCATATGATTTCAGTTTCAGCGGGCTTAAGACCTCAGTAAAGCTGACTGTTGAGAGAAATCCCGGACGTGCCGGGGACCAGGCGTTTCTGAAAGACATAGCGGCTTCATTCCAGGCTGCGGTGACCGATGTGCTGGTGAGGAAAACAGAATGGGCCGTCGTGAAAGAGGGGACAAAGCGCGTGGTGCTTTCCGGGGGGGTGTCTGCGAACAGTGAATTGAGGGCGCGCATGAAACAAATGGCTGAGGACAGGGAGGTCGCGTTGTTCCTTCCTTCCCTTGAGCTCTGCACGGACAATGCGGCCATGATAGCTGCGGCAGGTCATTACCGCTTTCTTGCAGGGGAATTCTCGGGCTTGGATTTGAACCCGAAAGCCTGCCTGCCGCTGTGACGATATTCCCATGGGGGCCTGGCTTCAGCCCGGTGAGTACTCCACTGCCACCCGGTCTCTTCCCTCTTCCTTGGCCCGGTAAAGGGCTGAATCAGCTGCTGCAAAAAGCTCATGGGCGGATGTGCCGTGCTCGGGCCGGGCAGCAACTCCCAGCGATATTGTAACGGGGCCGAGTGATCGGTCCTTATAGCGGATGAACAAATGTTTTACCGCCTGCCGCAACTGTTCCGCCCGTTGATGAGCATGCTCCAAAGGTATTTCAGGCATAATAATTACAAACTCTTCGCCTCCGTAGCGGCAGGCGAAATCCTCTTCCCGGATGTTTTTTTGCAAAAAAGCGCCTAATTCACGGAGGAACATATCCCCGGCTTCATGGCCGTAGGTGTCATTGATTTCTTTGAAGTGGTCAATGTCGATCATGACAATTCCGAGGGGGAGTCCCCTGCGTGACAGCCGGTGCAGCTCTTTCTCGACCAGTTCCTCCATGTAGCGCCTGTTCAGCAGTCCTGTGAGGGGATCGTGAATGGACTGTGTGTACAGGGTCTCGCGCAGCCTGAGGTTCGACAGGAGCAGGGCAATGCTTTCGGCCACTGCCACTGCTATTCTCTGCTTGTGCTCGACAAGGCGCTGGTCCGTCGAATCTACGCACAGGTGCAGTAATCCTGTGGTTTCGTTTTGCGCCATCATCGGCACACAGAGGCATATGCCGTGCGGGACATGCTTTACGTGGGGACAGATCACCTCAGGGCGTGAGGTGTCCACCTGATGTATGCGCCCGAGCCGCAATGCCCAGCATTCTTCCGGCGCAAGCACCTGCTCTTCCGGCGTGATGCCTCCCCATAGGACGGCGGCCTTCAGGATGTTCCGCGAGGTGCTGAGCAGATACAACGCGCCTGATTCGGAAGGGAATATTTTTGGGATTGACTTCTCAACAATGGAAGAGGCCTCCTCAAAGGTCGTAGATGCCTGGAGCAGGCTGACCATTTCGTTGAGCATTTCCACCTCGCGGTTCCTCTGCTCAAGCTCTCGCACATACTCCGAAATGTTCTCATGGGTTGTTTGAAGAGCGTTCTCTGCAAGCCTGCGCTCGGCAATCTCAACCTGGAGCAAGGCATTGGTTTGAGCTAATTCGCCGGTCCGTTCTTCGACCCGACGCTCCAGCCCCTCGTAGGATTTTCTCAGTTCCTTTTCCGCTTCCCCGGCCCTCCTTTCAACCTGCCTGTATCGTACAAGGTAAAACGAAAGTATCCATAGCATGAAGATATCAAGTGAGCGGTTGACTAAGGCCCTTGCAGGATCTCCTCCGGAGGGGGATAAAAGATAGCCCAGGATGATGAACAGCGTGCTCATTGCAGGAAAAATAAAGGGCAGGGGATATTGCATGCCCTGCGAGGCAAGCAGGACCGGGATAAAGTAGAATATGAACACGGTGTATCCCTTGGGGGTCAGCAGATCAATAAGGAAAATGCCGAGGAGCAGTATAAAGGCAAGGGCAGTAATACTACTCTGTTTTATCATTGTCCTTATCCAGGCAAAGAAGGTAGCGACCGGGTTATCCGGTTCCCCGGGATTTTACGTGAGATATGCATTGCCATGAGTAAGCTCTTGGGCCTTTTGCTTTAAATCACCGATCTATATTTAAATTATATGCTATTTCATTGTCAATGCGCTTGAGAAGGGCCGGGGCCGTTCTGCAACGGGTTCCGCTTTTGATCCTGAAGCAGTCGCCGCTCCTTTGAAGAGATACTACCCGTATGTGTTTATGACAAATGCACGGTTGTAATCAGCGGTTTAAGTTGCGGATGAATTTTTCAGTATCTTTTTTGCTCAAGACCCGCAAAATGACAATCTCGATATTCTCGAGCATATAAAAAACCCTGTGCTTGTCCACCCTGAGTCTGTAACAATCTGAGTTTATTCCTTTAATCTTCTTAACGGGTTTTCCTCTCGGAAAAGGGTTGTTCTTGAGCACATTCACTGCGGTTATGATCTTCGAGCATTGAGTGTCGCTAAGGCCGTCAAGGTCTTTAACAGCAGGGGGCGAAAGGACGATATGGAACTTATCCACGCTTTTTTTTCCTTTTTAAAAGATAATCCTCCAGAGGCACTCCTCCCGTGCTCTTGTATTCGGCCATCGCTTCGGCAAGCATATCCTGGAGCCCCGTGCTTTTTTCGAGAAGATAGTCTTCGAAATCCTCCTCGGAGATTGCCGTAACAATAGCCCGGGGTTTGCCTTTTGAAGTGATGATCACCGTTTCTTTTTCAGCATTCCTTAAAATTTCCGATGTTTTATTTTTGAGCTCTCTTACATTTGCAAATTTCATTTGTTGCCTCCATGTGGCTACGTTTATAGCTACTATGCCATATCATGTGCGAATTGTCAACGCGCTCCACCGTCCCTGAAAAAATGGCTTTGAGCTTGCCCCTGTGGTCGTGATAAAATTGGTGCTTCGGAAATTCCACGGACCAGGGAGGAGCTTTCTCATGCTTATCGGTATCATTTCGGACACGCACGACCATCTCGACAATCTCAGGAAAGCCCTGGAGATTTTTAAATCACGAAAGGTTGCGCACATTATCCATGCAGGAGATTTTAATTCCCCTTTCACCTGGAGGGTCCTGAAACAGTTTGCGGGCGGCTTTACCGGCGTCTTCGGGAATAACGACGGGGAAAGGGTCCTCCTGAAAAAGAAATATCAGGAGAGGATCTACACGCAGCCTTACCGTTTCAGCCTCAATAACAGGAGGATTGTTCTCATGCACGAGCCTGACGTGGTCGATGCCCTGGCTGACAGCGGCCACTTTGATCTCGTGATATACGGGCATACCCATGAGCCGGTGATCAGGAAGGCCGGCAATACGCTGGTCATAAATCCCGGCGAAGTCTGCGGCTGGCTGTACGGGAACCCCACGGCAGCTGTTGCAGACCTTGAAACCATGGAAGCAGAGATAATTCCGCTGGCGGGGCTCCCATGTGTTTGAAATTCGGGACCTGGAACTTGTTTCGGATCCGGCGCCTGTGATCCGGGATTCATCCTTTTGGACTATGCGTACTTTTCACTCCCCCTGTGATATAATGACAAAAGCCTGA
>JAJZPZ010000099.1 GCA_021847795.1 Nitrospirota bacterium | reverse complement strand
AGGAATTAATTCATGAAAATTAATCCTATCCAACTTGTTGACTTCATCAGAGCTGATGGTACTTATATTGCCGGCCTAGTTCCAGTACATGATGTGCATAGAGGGGATATAAGCGTCAACGAACAATCGGCTATCTTTGAAGCCGCGTCGTTTGAACGCATTGATTATATATTCTTTCGCCGTTTTGAAGACGGGCGCTCATCCCAGATTGCGGCATACATCGTCGATAATTCAGACAGGCGTCTCGATGAAAACGTAGTGGCTGACCTCCACCGCCAGGTATGGCTTCAAGGGATCGCTCCGTTACTCTATGTTTCTTGGCCCAGTCGCATAGACGTGTTGACATGTGTAAGAGGCGCGGATTTCTGGAAAGATGAAAAATGCCAATACAGTCCTGCAAAGAGTTTTGATGTAGGAGTGTTGAAAACAGCTTCGGCTATTGCTGAGGAAATACGAAAATTCTCCGCTTGGCGTCTTTCGGACGGAACATTCTGGGAGGAACCGGAAGCCGGAGAGCTCGCTGATCATGACAAGTGTGCTCATCAAGCACTCATTCAGGCTATAGTCGAGGCGGATAGCGAACTTGCAGGTGAGAGCAACCCTGCGCTAAGGCGGCTGCTCCTTTTGACGGTATTGATCAAATATCTTGAGGACCGGAAGGTATTTCCAAGCGGCTGGTTCGGCAAATTTCAAAAAGGTGCCAAAACCTTCTTGCAGGTTCTCGAAGGAAGTGATCCTGAAAAAGTTTACCGACTGTTAGAAAACCTTGAACGAAAATTTAACGGCGATATATTTGCGCTCCCGCGTGAAGGAAGGGACAGGTTAAACAAAAAAAATCTCAGGCGATTTGCGGAGCTTGTCGAAGCGCGGACCTTGAGCCGTCAAAGATATCTTTGGGAGCAGTTCTCTTTCAGGCATCTGCCCGTTGAAATCATCAGCCATCTCTACCAGAGATTCGTCGGGGGAGGTCATGGCGCGGTCTACACGCCGCCCTTTCTGGCATCCTTATTGTTAGATTATGTCATGCCGTATAGTGAGCTGACCGGCCGGGAACGTATTTTAGACCCTGCCTGCGGCTCCGGGGTTTTTCTTGTGGGAGCTTTCCGGCGGTTGATTATCGCATGGCGAAGCCTCAATGACTGGCAGCGGCCGGATGTCATAACCCTCAAAAGAATACTCAGAGAAAGCATTTACGGGATCGAATTGGACCCCGATGCAGTCCATCTTACGGCTTTCAGTCTGTCCTTGGCTATCTGTGATGCATTACAGCCAGAGGTCATCTGGCGCGATCTGAGATTCGACCCCCTCCACAAGTCGAACCTGGTTGAAGCGGATTTTTTCCGGGTTCTTCTCGATTCTCGGAAAGGCAATTCTGATATATTCTCTAAAGGGTTCGACATAGTCCTTGGGAACCCACCCTTCGAATCAGAACTTTCGGATGCCGGGGCAGAGGTTAACAAATCAGCGCAAAAGCAGGAGAGCGCTCGCGGTGCGCTACCCGACAAGCAAATGGCCTATCTATTTCTGGAACAAGCATTGGGTGTCCTTCGAACTGGTGGGCGTGTTTGCCTTATTCAACCGTCAGGATTGCTTTATAAGAGCAACGTCCAGGCATTCAGAAGAGCGATATTTAGAAAGCATAAAGTCGAAAGGGTTCTTGATTTTACATCGATTCGTAACCTCTACGAAGCAGATCCTAAAACGATCGCGGTCCTTGTTCATGGAGAGCGCCCCTCACAGAGTCAACGGATTGATCACCTGACGTTTCGCCGAACATTGAGCGTTCACGAACGTCTTCACTTTGAGCTTGACCATTATGATTATCACAGAGTTTCTCAGAAAGAGGCGGAGACAGATCCCTACGTATGGCGTGCGAATCTTCTGGGCGGCGGTCGTCTATTTGAAATTTCACAACGCCTGAGAAGTATGCGCACATTGGAAGAATACATATCTCAACAAGAAGGATGGGATTATGGCGAAGGCTACATAGCGGCAAGAACAGGTAGACGGACGTCAGCCCCGTTTCTTACAGGAAAACCGCTCCTTCCAACTGATGCATTCACAGATAATGGCGTTGATGAAACCCAAATTGGAAAGGTTAAAGAAACACATTTTCGTTCAGCATATACCGAAGATCGCTATCGACCACCACTTGTTCTCATAAGAAAAATTGAGTCTTTTCCTACAGCACTGTGGAACAAGGGGTTCCTTGCATATCGCAATAAAATTGTTGGAATTCATGCCCCTCAATCTCAAGAAGCGAGACTTCGCGAAGTCTACAATAACCTTTGTGGGTACCATGATATTTATAGATTTTGCGCCATATTACACAGCACAGAGTCATTGGTCGTCAAAGCTACCGCCTATTATAAGCAGGATATCGACATATTGCCTTACCCCGAGGATATGACAAATCTTTCATTCTCTTTTTGGGAAGAGGCGCTATGCGAAGATGTCCTACAATACATGGCAGAATATGTGCGGTTAGGACAGAACTCAGAGTTGTTGGAAAGGGCGGCTAATACGGACAACCTTCGTGAATATTCCGAAATGTTTGTTCGCATGCTCGGGAGCGTATATGACAACCTGAAGACAGCTAATCCCTTATTTCTCGACGGCCTCATTTGTCAGCCATTCTACTTTGGCAAGCAACCTAATCTCGCGTGGCTTGCAAATGGCCAAACAGCTGAACTGCGAATGCTCATTTATAATGAGGAGTATCACAAACGTCTTCGGACAATCCGAGTATTACGTTTCTATTCTGAAAATGTCCTATTGATAATCAAGCCGGATCGTCTGCGTTACTGGATTCGATCTACGGCAATTCGTGATGCTGATGAGACACTCGTCGATTTGTATCGGCAGGGATACTGAATGTGAGCGGCATACATGAAAAAGAACAGTCCATTGGCCGCATCACTTCCGGAATCGAGCGAGAGAATGCGCTCGCGATAAGAACGATCGATTTTGTGAGTCAGCAACTGCCTGCTTGGAGAGATGATCCAGACCGCCATCAGGAAGAAGCTGAAGACAGACTGAATTTACAGCTGTGCAAGTTCCTCGATTCACGCGCACGGAATGAGTTCCCAATGGTTCGTTTTGATCACGAAGAATATCAGACCGGGCGACATCGCGTCGACCTTTCC
The DNA here is from genome assembly GCA_021847795.1 of Nitrospirota bacterium. Lineage (GTDB taxonomy): Bacteria > Nitrospirota > Thermodesulfovibrionia > Thermodesulfovibrionales > Dissulfurispiraceae > JAMCVZ01. The sequence continues at coordinate 8,790 of JAJZPZ010000099.1, read as the reverse complement.
GCCTCCCCTGTGGAGTCAACGACTATAGGGGTGAAACTGCACACTGTCTATGATCCTATTCTCGTTTTTGAATGCAAACGCCTGCCTGCTCCCACGGCAGATCGTGAAAAAGAATACGTCACTGGCGGAGAAGATCTCAAGAGCGGCGGGCTTCAGCGATTTAAGCTGGGGCTTCATGGTGCAAATCTATCTATCGCCGCCATGGTCGGTTATGTGCAGGGGCAATCCTCATGTTACTGGCATGAAAGAATCAACCGTTGGATTTCTGAACTGGTCAGCGGTGCAGCAAAAGATACGTGCGAATGGAGTTCCGGAGAAGTCTTGGGGCCGTTAGAAGAATATGCATCAAAAGGCATTTCTCGCTGTCGATCTATCCATAGCAGAGGAAGGCAAGCTCGGGGGAAGGAGATATTAATTTATCATCTTTGGGTAGCAATGACCACCCGCAATTAAAAGCTATTTACAGTATGCGGCCAATTCCATAGTCTCGCAAAATTCAATGAAGTGCGAATTCCGGGCCATGTCGAACACTCGTTCCGGAGCAAATCGAACAGTAATTCCGGAAAAGTGGCTGTTAACCGGCGTCGAGGCGCAGATTCCGGGTCAATATTGAAGCCGATTTACGGCGATATCTCTCAATAGTTCAATACATACGGTGCCGGAAGAGCCATCCGGCCAGGGCGAGATTCACTATGCCTATCGCCGCCATGGGCCAGAACTGGCCGAGGAGGAGCCGGAAGGAAGAACCCTCCAGGAATACTCCGCGAAGGACCACCATGAAGTAGCGCATGGGGTTGAAAAGCGTAATGTCCTGTATCAACTGAGGCATGTTGGCGATCGGGGTTGTAAAGCCCGAAAGTATTATAGCCGGGACTAGGAAGAGAAACGCCCCGAGCAGGCCCTGCTGCTGCGTTACGGCGAGTGACGAGATCATGAGCCCCACTCCTATGGCGGAGAGCAGGAACAAGGCGACCCCTGCGTAAAGAGTGATGATACTGCCCAGAAGGGGCACCTTGAACCAGAAGACCGCCATCAATGTGATGACCGTGGCCTCCAAGGTCCCTATGATGAAGCCGGGGAGGGCCTTGCCCATCAGTATCTCCACGGGCCTGAACGGGGTAACGAGCAATTGGTCGAAGGTGCCCTGCTCCCGCTCACGCGCCACCGAGAGGGCGGTGACGAGCATCGTGACGACGAGCGTCAGAAGGCCCACGATGCCGGGCACGATGAACCAGCGGCTCTCAAGGTTTGGGTTGAACCAGGCGCGCGCCACCAGCCGAGCAGGAGGGCCGGAAAGTCCGCGCCTCTTGGCCCATCCTGAGTTGAAATTCCCGACAATGCTGTTTACGTAATTGAGGGCAAGCATCGCGGTATTTGAATTCCTGCCGTCGATAATGACCTGAAGGGAGGCGGGCCCGCCGCTGAGAAGGTCTCTGCTGAAGGTGGGACCCACATGCACCACCATCAGCACCTCCTTATTGTCTATGAGAGGCCTTATTTCCTCCTCATGCGTGACGACCGCCGACTGACTGAAGTTCCGCGAACCCCTGAAGCCGGCGAGCAGGTCCTGCGCAGCGGCCCCTCCGTCTTCGTTGTATACCGCGAAGGGCACGCGTGAAAGATCGAAGGTTGCCGCGTAGCCGAAGACGATCAACTGGATGAGAGGAGGGACCACCACCACGACGCGGCTCTTCTTGTCCTTGAGGAGGCTCAGGAATTCCTTGATCATGAGCGCGAATATCCTCCTTCCCACCTTACCCCCTATTCGAGCCTTTTACGGGACTTCCGGCGGATCAGCCCGAAGAAGATTGCCGCCATGAGAAGCAGCGCCAGCGAGTTGGGCAGGATGATCCGCCATACGTTCCCAGCGAGGAATAATGTCTGGAGGATCGATACGAAATAGCGGGCCGCGATGACATGGGTAAATACCCGGATCGGCAGCGGCATGCTGCCGATGTCGAAGATGAAGCCCGAGAGGATAAAGGCCGGCAGAAAGGTTACGATGATTGCGATCTGCCCCGCCACAAACTGGTTCTTTGCCAGAGTCGAGATAAGAAGGCCCATGCCGAGCGCGACGAGGAGAAAGAGAGATGAGGCGATGAAGAGGACCGCCGGAGAACCCCTCAGGGGCACGCCGAACTGCCATACCGCCAGGACCACGGAGAGCGCCATGCCCCCCATCCCGAGGATGAAGTAGGGAATAAGTTTGCCCAGGAGGATCTCTCTCATGGTAACGGGAGTGACCATGAGGGCCTCCATGGTCCCGCGCTCCCATTCCCGGGCCATGACCAGGGCGGTCAGGAGCGCGCCTATGAGAGTCATGATTACGGCTATCAGGCCGGGCACAAGGAAATTTCGGCTCCTCAGCTCGCTGTTGAACCAGACGCGCTATTCGACCCGCAGAGGGACAGCGAGAGCAGTCCCTCCGGCGTTTGCCTTCTGCAGCAGCCACGTCGACAACGCACCTTCCACGTATCCGGAGATGAGCCGCGCATTGTTTGCGTCTATGCCGTTGACGATCACCTGGACTGGCGCGCCTCCGGGGTCTCTCATCCGGCGGCTGAAGTCTTCCCGCAAATGGACGATGCCGTCAACGAGGCCCCTCCTCATCGCGTCTTCCGCCGCTCCCATCTCGCGAAACCCGACAGGACTGAAATAGCGCGACTGACGGAAGACCGAGGTGAACCCCGCCGTTTCAGCGTCGGGCCGCTCGATGACGAGCGCGACAGGGACATGCTCCGCGTCGAGGGACACGCCGTAGCCGAACAGGACCGGGTCACTAGGGTCACTAGGGTCAGGTCTTTATTCTTGAATCGCCCCTAAAGTTATTTACAAACGCGAGCTTTAGCCGCGAAAAAGCGTTGTACTGCAATATAGTCTCTCTATGATCATCCACTGCACACAGAAACTTGCCGCCAAACTGCCTGAGGTATCGGCGGCTGTGCTTTCAGAGACAAGCCCGATGGGAAGCCAGCATGCCAACCTCTACCCCATCGACCACCGCCAGTGTGCACAAAAAGGGGTCAGGTCTTGAAATATAAGTTCACGCTGGGGGGAAATAACGGTCATAGTGCAACCACTCAGAAAGTATTGCCTGGGGTCATATTGCTTGTATTAACGGGATCAGGCACGAATTCGGGAATCCATATGAAATACTGAATTCCTGCCTGACCCCGGCATGGTCAGAAGGTTACAGGGCCGGGTTCTTTCTTCACCATGAGTATTGAGCACGGCATTTTATGGATAAGCTCATCATTGCTGCGCCCGAAAAGAAAATGCTCCAGGCGGCCCTCTTCGTGAGCAAGCATAATAAGTATATCTATGTTTTCATCCTTGATTGTCTGCAGGATTTCCTTTACAGGGGGGCCTTCCTTAACCAGTTCTTTCACTTTCATTCCCTTCTCTTTTTCCAATGCTATCGTTGCGAACAGTTCCTCTCTCGTTTGCCTGAGGAGTCGCTTGTAGTCTTCCTCCAAAGAAGGTACGGGCAGGTTCCATCCTTCAAGGCTGAAAGGATCATGAATCACATGGAGCACATACAGTTCCGCCCCGTATTTTTTCGCAAGAGAGACGCCATAATGAACGGCTTTTCTGCAGTTTTTAGTGTCCCTGCTCACAACGAGAATCCGCTTTACGTCTTCCATGGTCTGCCTCCTCGATGATTGTTCTTTTCTGTCCTGCCGTGCCTTTTATACAAAGGTTAGTACATTTATGCCCACATTTCAACATTTTCGGCCCACTGCTTCATTCACGCCATGCCCCTGCATCGGGACATGTACACTTGAGGACTGTGCATTTGGGATATAATATATGGTAATGGAAGCAGCGATAATGTATCGGACCGGGCCATGACCGGCAATAAATCCAATGACCCGCTTCACGGCGTCACGCTGGAAATGCTTCTCACGAGGCTGGTGGAACATTACGGCTGGGAGGAGATGGGCAGGATGATTCGTATCCGGTGTTTCAATAATAACCCGAGCATCAAGTCCAGTCTCCGGTTTCTGAGGAGAACGCCGTGGGCGAGAAGCAAAGTGGAGGCGCTGTACCTGAGGCGCCTGCGGGAGGGCCCGAAAGAGGCCTGATGCTGCCGAAGACCGGTCCCCGAGGGGCAACGAGAAACGCCTCCAGGTGCGGGGGATGCTATGAATTACACTGCGGACTTGCTTTCGCGGTAATCCTGAAAACCTGCATTTATTGCCCGGCAAGAAAATATTAATGATTTATCAGGTGTTTTAATGCTATGATAAATTGTTGAACAAGGGACATGCCATTTATAACACATATTCAGATCATCGGTGACCACGGGACATTTTGTCTTTGTGGTTTTTTTATTTCATAGCGAAGGAGAACAACAGTATTATGAAGGGAACAGTAAAGTGGTTCAATGATTCAAAAGGTTTTGGATTCATCACAGCAGAAGATGGCAGCGACGTATTCGTACACCACTCTTCCATTCAGGCACAGGGCTTCAAGTCACTTGCCGAAGGTGATCAGGTGTCTTTTGATGTCGAAAAAGGAGACAAAGGGCTGAAGGCAGTCAACGTCGTAAAGCAATAATAAGAGAAAGAAAAAAACGACGGGCCGATGAGGCCCGCCCTCTTACACCCGGCAGGCTTTAATCCCGCAAATATTAAAAAACAGTGTTCGCGCGCAAACGTGTTACACTATTAATAGATGCCGGTTTTATTGCACAGGACGCGAGGGACGGCAGCCCGGCTGACACTACCGACAAAAAGGAGGAAACACCATAGCTAATCAAAGACGAGTATTGCCCAGTCGGGTCGTCGATAAGACCCGCATAAACAACCAGATACGGCTTATCAAAGCCAAAGAGATCCGGGTTGTTGCCGATGAAGGGCAAATCGGCATAATGGATATTGATTCGGCATTGAAAATCGCGGCAGAACGGGAGTTGGATCTCGTGGAAATCAGCCCACAGGCCGAACCGCCGGTCTGTAAGATCATGGACTACCGGAAGTTCAAGTTCGAGCAAGGCAAGAAAGAGCGGAAGGCCAGGAAACAACAAACTACTCTAACCCTCAAGGAAATCAGGATGCGCCCTTCGATCGATACCCACGATTATGAGTTCAAGAAGCGCAATGCGCGGAAGTTTATCGACCACGGCGATAAGGTCAAAGTGACTATGCGCTTCAGGGGAAGGGAATTCAGCCGCCAGGAACTGGGGGCGAATGTCCTGAACAGGTTGGCTTCGGAACTGGCGGATATCGCGAAAGTGGAATCCCAGCCGAAGATGGAGGGCCGCCAGATGGTAATGGTTCTCATGGCCTCATAACCTTCTTCCGCGGAATTCGGGAGAGAGCAATCAAAGAACTCACATCAGGAACCTCTATACGTCCTCTCTCCCGGACCTTTACCCTTCCGCTCCCTGGTCTGCTCACGAAAAACCGGGATTCCATCGGGGACCCTTTCGGTGGTATAATCCGGCTTGGCAATGTCCGCCTTTCCTGGGCGCAGTTTGCAAAGGGGGACAACCCAAAATCCCAGGTGTGCGGGATGCGGGATTTGCCTTTTCGCGGGAGGTAGTGTGCCTGAACTCAGATTGAACCTCGTGACGCGGGAGTGGGTCATTGTGGAGAAAAACGCCGACATCCATCCTGCTGATTTCATTGAAAAAAACCTCTTGAAAAAAACGCCTGACCACCTCGGGTCATGCCATTTCTGCGCCGGCAACGAAGACATCATTCCTGATGAGATCTACCGTATCCAGGATGAAAATGGCTGGAAAGTAAGGGTGGTGAGGAACAAGTTCTCAAGGCTTTCGGGAGAAGGCCCTCACATGCGGTGGGGCGACAAGCTGCAAAGGGCCGCCAATGGGGTGGGCATCCATGAGATCATCATAGAAACCCCTTTCCATAATCTCACAACCGCAAACCTCTCCTCGGACCAGTTAAAGGCTGTCATTGAAACGTATAAAGACCGGCTCATGGCCATATACGGCGATCCGCGGGTAGAGTATGTGGTGATATTCAAAAACAGCGGGACCTCATCAGGCACATCCTTTGAGCACTCGCTGACACAGATGGTCGGGATTCCGGTAATGCCGCTCCAGATACGGGACAGGATCGAAGCATACATGAGATACTACGACGATAACGGCGGGTGCCTGATGTGCAGGATGCTTGAAGAGGAACTGCAAAGCGGCGCGCGTGTCCTGCTCAATACCGACCACTTTGTTTCCTTTGTCCCTTATGCAGCCCTGTCGCCCTTCCATGTCTGGATATTCCCGAAAAGGCATTCGGGCTCAATTGCCGACCTGAGAAACGAGGAGATGTGGGACCTTGCGTCAGCCCTCAAAGTGACCATGTCCAAACTGTACTACGGCCTTGAGAACCCTGACTTCAACTACGCCATACGGTCAGGGAGCCCCGAGAACGCAAAATCCAAGTTCCTGCACTGGTATCTCTCCATTGTGCCGAGAATCGGCTACACCTCGGGCTTTGAGATGGCCAGCGGCATGTATGTAAACCCCATACAGCCCGAAGCAAGCGCCCAGTATCTGAGAAATATCAAGCTGCCCGAAGGGCATACGTAGAAGCTCCGGCCCTCACTTATTATAAACGGCCTTTAACGCTGGGGAAGATGGTCCCCTTTTCAGCGCCCCCGTACCGGTTTCAGCCTTACAGGTCGCTGTCTTCCCTGTCGGGGATAGTGAAATAGAAAGTCGAGCCCTTGCCCGGCCCGGACTCAGCCCAGATACGCCCTCCATGCCGCTCTGCAATCTTCTTGCAGATGGCAAGTCCGATCCCGGTGCCCGGGTACTCGTTTTTGTTGTGCAGTCTCTGAAAGATATCGAAAATGCGTCCGGTGTTTTCAGGCGCAATACCCATTCCGTTGTCCCGCACGCAAAAAGTCCATTCCCTCCCGTTCCTCTTTGCCGAAATATGGACACGGGGAGGGTCCTCGCTCCGGTACTTAACTGCATTGCTGATGAGGTTCTGAAACAGCTGGGTTACTTGCGTGGGGTCCGCCACTACCACCGGCAAAGCATCGTTGGTTATAATGGCCCCGCTCTCTTCAATTGCAACCTTCAGGTTGGCAAGCGAGCGCTGCAGGCAGGCAGAACAATCGGACGGCTCAAAGGGCTTGTCGCGCCCGACACGCGCATACTCCAGGAGGTCCCTGATAAGAGACTGCATCTGCCTTGCCCCATCCAGTGCAGACTCGATGAATTCATTGCCGTCCGGGCCAAGTTTATCCACGTATCTCCGTTGGATAAGCTTCAGGAAGCCGTCAACTATAAGCAGCGGCTGCTGCAGATCATGGGATGCAATGTAGGCAAACTGCTCCAACTCTGCGTTGGAACGTTTCAGTTCTCCCATGGCCTGCTCCAGTTTTTCCTCTGCCCGTTTACGCGCCGTAATGTCTTCACCGGAACTCAGGACCGCCTGGACAGCACCCTGCTCATCTTTCAGCACCGTATTGTGCCATGCAATAACCCTTTCACCGCCCCCTGCCGTCAGGATCGGACTTTCAAAATATTCAACCGGGACCACATCTCCGGCGACCAGCTTCTCGTACACCCGCTTCACTTCGCTCCGGATACCTTCCGGGGAAAAGGCATCAAACCACATTTTCCCCATAACTTCGGCTTCATCGCACCTGAGGATTTCACAGCCTTTCTTATTAATAAGGCTTACCTTCTGGTCCTTATCAAGAACGACAAACATGACCCCGGCAATGTCAAGGTACTTCTGTATCTTGTCCTTTTCTTCACGCAGCAATTCCTCACTCTGCTTGAGGTTTCTGCACAAAAGGTTGTACGGCCTTACCAGCCCTGTCTGGATAATGGCCTTATACATAAGGTAAAAAGCAGTGACCTTAAAGAGGTGGCCCGCCATATTGGAAAAGTCATAAACCCCGGCATAGAAGGTGAAAAACAGTTCCGAAGCTATGGTCATTACAAAAGACCATACCAGCAGGCGCAGCACACCGCCGTCAAACTCTTTGCGCCTCCTGATGAGCAGGCCGGCGGAAACTACAAAGATCAGCGAAACAGCGTACTCGCTCATTTTTTTAAAAGCGGTCAGTCCTGTCCCCCCAATATAACAGGCAGGAAAAACATTCCAGGAGAAGATGGCCTCCACTATGAGGGCAACAGTTATCGCATACCCGATCATCACATACGTGGTCCTGACCTTGCGCCCGAGAAGGAAAGGGGCAATCAGGAGGGAAATGCCCTGGACATACCGTGCCGCAACCCACAACTGGGTCGAAACATCGGCCCCGCCTTCATCCAGTATCCCGCTCCCACTGTAGGAAAGGGCGTGCAGCAGATCAAGCCCTGCAACAAACAGGTAGGCAATGCCTATAAATAAAAAGTAGCTGTTGTCGATAAACCGCCGGGAATTCCAGGCAAGCATAAAAATGCCGCATGCGACAATAATACTGAACAGCTCGGCAACGGTATGAAAGAGCAGATAGTTGCGGGAGCTCGCAAAGGACAAGCCCAGCAGGACTGCAGTCCATATCAGGCCTGTTACAAATTTGTTGTACAAAACAGATTTACCGCTCATGTCCTTCTTTTTGCCGCAGCCTGCCCGGAAAGCTCTCCATCGGCTTTGCACCGGGACAGTGCCCCTTTCCGGCCCTGCATACTTTAAGTTTACCATTATGGAAAACTTATTTTCCCTTGCCCTGCCGCAGCCTGCAGGGCAAACGCATGATAAGGTCGGGTGAACTTATAAGTCCTTGAGATTGCCGCGCGGAGTTTATCCCGGTGCGTGTCGGGACTCGCAATGACTGTCATTCTACCCCAGAAGTCTTCGT
>JAJZPZ010000098.1 GCA_021847795.1 Nitrospirota bacterium | reverse complement strand
ATTCGCGCCATGTATCCATTATTCTATACGGCATGTATGCTGATGTCGTATTCCCTTTGAAAATCCCGCCCCTTACATACGGAATCCCTCCGGAAATGCAGGTGGATCTGAAGGGCAGGATCGTGATAGCGCCGCTTATGGGCAGGAGCACCTATGGCCTGGTCGTCGATGTTTTTGAGAAAGCAGAAGGTACTTTCAGGAAGGCTGTGAAAGAGCTTCAGGCAGCAGAGCAATACCAAGCATCAGAGACAGACCTGCAATTTCTAAAATGGCTTTCCTCTTATTATACCACATCCATGGGAATAGCGCTCAAAAGCGGCTTCTTTGAAGAGATCGTTGCTGCAATGAAAAAGTGCGGGGGCGCGCTTCCCGCAGCAGGAGACAGTATGCAGCCGGGGACCGGACAGGGAGAGGGAGACAGAACCCCCGGTCTTTCTGTTAACGGCTGCATTACCGGCAAAACTTATAAATCTTTTCTGTTTCATGCGCCGAGCCTTTCGCGTGAATATGCCTTCCTTCTTGAAACGCTTGAGAGGGCCGGGCCTGACATGCGCGGCATAATTATTCTCGTCCCTGAGATCGGCCATATCGGTAGAGTTGAACTGCTGCTTAAGGAACGGTTTGGACAACGCCTGTGTATTTTCCACAGCAAACTCGGCAAAGGAAAGAGAGTTGAGGCCGTAAGAAGGATACTGGCCGGGGAAGCCGATATCGTGGTCGGCACACGGTCTGCGGTGCTGGCCCCCCTCAAGGAGCTCTCTTTTATTGCTGTCACGGGAGAGCACAGTTTCTCATACAAAGGTGAAGAGGGACTCAAATACCAGGCGAGGGATGTAGCCGTGATGAGGGGGTTTATGGAGAAGAGGCCTGTGCTCCTGACTTCCATCTGTCCCTCAGTTGAGTCCATATATAATTTGAATGCAGGTAAGTACATTACGGTTTCCGCTCCCCGGGAACTGCCCGGAGGGGGGATCACTGCCAGGCCCGGGGTGAAGCTTATCGGCATGACCCGGGAAAAGAGCGGCAATCTCTCCCTGTCGGAAGAGGTGGTGAAGGAAGCGAGGAGGATTCTTTCCGGCAAGGGGAAAATCCTGTTCCTCATAAACAGAAAAGGCTACTCGCTTATCATGTGCGAGGATTGCGGATATGTCGTCAAGTGCGCGAAATGCAGTATGTCCCTCGTATTCCATAAGAAAGAGGGGAAGGTAAAGTGCCACTACTGCGGTTACAGCGAGCAGGTCCCGGATACCTGCGTCCAGTGCAGGGGAACTGCCGTAAAGCCCTTTGGAATCGGCACGGAACGGGTGAAGGAAGAAGTGGAAGGATTGCTGGGAGCGGAAGCGCTCCTTATAGAAAAGGCAAAAGGCTCTCCGAAAGTGACCGGAAAACTCCCGGCTGATCTTTCTCCTTTCGTGATAGGCACTGCCTATGCTGCCGGGAGGGTCAAAGATGAATCGTTCAGCGCTGCGGCTTTTCTTAATGTGGATGTGCTTTTGTCACAGCCCGATTTCAGGGCATATGAAAGGTCATTCCAGGAACTCCTGCAGGTCTCCCAGCTGGTCAGTTCCGGCGGACGCATTTTTATGCAGACGCGGATGCCGAAAGATAAGGTATTAAGATTCATCAGGACATATGATTTTGACGGCTTTTACCAATATGAGCTGTCACAAAGGAAACTGCTCGGATACCCGCCCTTTTCAAAAATCATCCTTCTCAACATTTTTGCAAAGAGCATGGCCGGAGGACTGCTGGACAACATACAGGCGATAACAGGGGAAAGCGGGGATGCAGATGCCGAGCTTTTGGGTCCTGTGGAAGTTCCCTCTGCTTTGAAATCCCACAGGCATTGTATCCAGGTGCTGGTAAAATCAAAAGACAGCAAAAATGTGCATTCTGCAGCAAGAAACATTTTGAATAAACTGGAGGAAATAAAAGGGCTTACGGTGCGTGTGGATGTAGACCCTTTAAAAATATAAAAAGGCCCTGCTCAGTAAAAGGAGGGCGCCTCCCTTGAGAAATACGGCAGTCCAGGCTACCCGCGCGGCTTTCTTCCTGCAAGTGCAAATTTCAGAAACGTATTTTGGGGGGCAAGCCTTTGTGCTGCCCGGGTAATCCTGGCGAGCGCTTTTTCGGGCGCAGCTTTTTTTGCCGCAGTCTTCTTTTTTGATTCCGGGGTCTTCTTTGCCATGAGAAAAGCCTCCGCGATTTAAGGCGCCTGGATTTTATCAGGACGCAAAGAAAAAAGTAAATAAATCATCGGTAGTACTATTGCCGCATCGAAGTCTGGAAGGTAGGGCGCGATGGCGCAAGCAGTGCGGGGAAGAGGTGCTTTGCGCTCTGCGGCTTTCTCTATGGATTAATGGTTTTGCATGATATAATTTTAAAAAAGGGTTTCTCAGTTGATGATCCTGATGCAATTATTGCGGTTGGAACCGTTGAGCAGCGCGCTGGTCTGTCTCTCCGGCTTTGTGAAGACCTCAAGCGGTATCCTTTTGTGCGCCTGGACTGAGCGCTCCGTTTTAACAGGTGCGGCCATGACCTTCGGGCTAAGTTATTGTTTATGGCCTGGCGACAGCCGTGTCATTCCCTACGCATGTCAGGCGTTAAGGAGAATTGTTCAGAACAGGATTGCTCACTGTGCCTGTTCCAGTATAGGTGAACCGCGCATATCCATGGTAAATCTTGCAGCAGAATAAATAAGAGGCGCTATGAGAATACCCCGGAAGCCGGCCATAGCAGTTCTCGCGTTCGCCGGCCTGTTGCTGTTTGCCGGTATTTTCTTTGGATTGAGGCACATAAAAGGCGAAGGGAAACCCCGTGAGATGGTTACCCTTGCGGTTACAAAACAACCCGTCTCGGCGTTGCTCTACATTGCACAGGCAAAAGGCTATTTCAGGAGTGAGGGGCTTGAGGTGATGATGCAACCCTATTCTTCCGGAAAGGCGGCATTCGATGCTGTCCTGGGGGGAAACGCCCAGCTTGCCACAGTTGCGGAAACGCCTATAATGTTTGCAGGCCTGGACGGCAGGCCGGTATGCGTTGTCGCAACAATCGCAGACAGCGACAGGTATGTGGAAATCCTGGCGCGAAAAGACAGCGGCATTTCAAAACCTGGGGATCTCAGATACAAGAAGGTGGGAGTAACCGCGGGCACGAACGGGGAGTTCTTCCTGGAAATATACCTGCTTTTTTACCGGATACCCAAAAATGAAGTTCACATAATCAATATGGACTCCGGAGAAATGGTCAGTGCATTGATCCGGAGAAAAATCGATGCCGTGGCGACCTGGGAGCCCTATCTCACTATTCTGCAAAGAAAGCTCGGCAATAATGCAGTGTTGCTTATCAATGAAGACATTTACCGGGCGGTATGGAATATTGCTGCAGAAAAGACGTTTGTCGATGAAAATCCAGATATCATCAAAAGGCTCCTTAGTGCACTGCTGAGAGCACGGTACGCGCTCGAGGCCCACCCGGGTGAGGCGCAAAGGATTACGGACAAATATATCGGGCTTAGTGGAGCGTCTTTCAGTGGAATTAATTTCGATGTCAGGATGAGCCAGACATTGTTGGTCATCCTTGATGATCAGGCGCGGTGGGCCATAAGGAACCACTATACCCGGAAGACCGAGGTCCCGAACTATCTGAATTTGCTGTATACGAAAGGGCTGGAAGCTGTGGACCCCTATGCCGTTACGGTAATACATGAATAGACAGCCATGAAGATAAGCACGAAATTAAAGATAAACGCGCTCATCCCTGTTGTTACGGCGCTGGTGATCAGCCTGATCATCGTGATTGCATTCCAGCGTCAGAATGAAGCCCAGCGGAAGGGAGAGATAGCAGGCAAGGTAATGCGGGGGGTGTTTGAACTCCATGTGTTGAGCAGCTATTACGTTATGTTCCCCGGGGAGCGCCCGAAAGAGCAATGGACCTTTACGTACAACTCGCTGGTGAAGCTCTTGCAGGGAGTATCATTCAAGGCCGGCGGCCAGCAGTATATTATAAAGAGAATAAGGAAGGACCTTACAGCTAAGCGACACCTTTTTTCCGAACTGGTTGCCATGGATGAGAACCCCCGCTTGTATTCCGGCGGAAATGATGCGCCTGCTTTGCGTGATATGCTCGTGGGGCAGTTGACGATAAGGGCGGGAGAGATATCGTCGGATGCCATACGCCTGGCCCATATAAGCGAGGTCGAGATAGAGAGTGTACGCCTGAAGACCAACCTGCTTATCGTAATAGTTACCATGGGGCTGGCTGCGATTACCGCTGCCGCGCTCATGGTGATCAACAGGGATATTGAAAAATCAGTGCGGGACCTCCATGCGGGAACCGAGATTGTCGGTTCGGGGAACCTGGATTATAAGGTGGGAACAGCGGCAACGGACGAGATAGGCCAGCTTTCAAGGGCCTTTGATGAGATGACGGGAAAACTGAAGACCCTGACTGTGTCGAGAAATGAGTTGTCGAAAGAGATTTCAGAGAGAAAACGCACGGAGAAGAAACTGAAGCAGACCCTCGCAAGCCTTGAACGGTCAAATAAAGAGCTGGAGATGTTTGCCTATGTGGCCTCCCACGACCTCCAGGAGCCGCTGCGCATGGTGGCGAGCTATGTGCAGCTGCTTGCGCGGCGCTACAAGGGAAAACTTGACGAGGACGCAGATGACTTCATCAGATACGCAGTTGACGGCGCCGGCCGCATGCAGAGACTCATCAACGACCTTCTTGCTTACTCGCGCGTCGGCACGCGCGGTAAGCCTTTTGAGCCGCTTGACGGCAACTCGGTCCTCGGCCAGGCCGTGGCAAACCTGGGGACCGCGATAGAAGAGAGCCATGCTGTTGTCACGCATGATGAACTCCCGACGATTACGGCCGACGAGACCCAGATGGTGCAGGTGTTCCAGAACCTCATCGGCAATGCGATCAAATTCCGGGGCAGGGAACTGCCGAGGGTCCATATATCGGCGGCAATGGAGGGGGAGGAATGGGTATTCAGGGTTAGCGATAACGGCATCGGCATCGACCCCCGGTATTTTGACCGTATCTTCGTGATCTTCCAGCGCCTCCACACCGGTGCGGAATATCCCGGCACCGGCATAGGGCTGGCAATTTGCAAGAAGATCATTGAGCGGCATGGGGGGCGCATCTGGGTGGAATCAAAACCCGGAGAGGGGACAACCTTTTATTTCACGATCCCGGCGGGAGGAGGTGAATAGTGACCGAAAGGAAAAGCAGCGGCAACTTAATAGAAATTCTCCTGGTTGAAGATAACCCGGGCGATGTGCGCCTGATGAAAGAGGCGCTTAAGGACGCCAAGGTGTTCAATAACCTGAGCGTGGCCGGAGACGGAGAGGAGGCAATGGCGTTCCTCAGGAAAGAGGGCATCTACGCCGATACACCTCATCCTGATCTTATCATGCTCGACCTGAACCTCCCGAAGAAGGATGGACGGGAGGTCCTGGCTGAAATTAAAGCGGATCCCGAGCTGAAGCGGATACCGGTTGTGGTAATCACGACCTCAAGGGCAGAGGAGGATATCATCAAAACCTACAATCTCCATGCAAATTGCTACGTTACCAAACCCGTTGACCTCGACCAATTCATAAAGGTGGTGCAGTCTATCGAGGATTTCTGGCTTTCCATCGTAAAATTGCCCACCAGGAGCGAATAATTGTACAAGACGATTAATGTCCTTCTGATAGAGGACAATTCCGCATATGCCAGACTTATACGCGAACTGCTGGCTGAATCGAGGGGAACAATATTCGTCCTTGAGCACTCCCTCAGGCTTTCCGATGGACTGCTGCATCTGGGGGACAGGCGGCACGATGTGGTCCTGCTCGATCTCGGACTGCCTGACAGCCAGGGGCTCGATACGCTCCTGCGTGTCCAGGAAAAAGCGCCCGGAGTGCCGATAATCGTGCTTACAGGCCTTGATGATGAGGAACTCGCGTTTAAAGCAATACGGATGGATGCCCAGGACTATATCGTCAAGGGGCAGGCCGACAGCGACCTCCTGGTGCGGGCCATCCTGTATGCCATAGAGCGCAAGCGGACCAAGGAGGCCCTGAGGGCGAGCGAGGAGAAGTACCGGGAGCTTGTGGAGCATGCAAACAGCATTATCCTGAAAGTGGACACAATGGGCACCATTACCTTTTTTAATGAGTTTGCACAGGCGTTCTTCGGGTTCGCCGAGAGTGAAATCGTCGGCAGGAATATTTTAGGCACGATCGTGCCCTACAGGGACTCTTCAGGAAAAGATCTTACTCTCATGATGAATGACATCCTGCGGGACCCTGACCGGTATTTGAAAAATGAGAACGAAAATATCCGTAAAGACGGGACCCGGGTATGGGTTGCCTGGACCAATAAGGCCATGCGCGACAGCGAGGGCCGGATTACCGGGATCCTCGCGGTGGGACAGGACATCAGCGAACGCAGGAAGATGGAAGAGATCATCAGGCAACAGGCCTCCCATGATGCCCTTACCGGGCTGCCCAACCGGAGAATGTTTACGGACCGCCTGACTTTTGCCTTGAACCAGGCACACCGCTACCACAAGCAAATAGCGGTTGTGTTTATGGACCTCGACCACTTCAAGAATATCAATGATTCATTCGGGCATGATGCCGGTGACCAGTTGCTCAAAGATGTTGCAGAGAGGTTGGGCTACTGCGTCCGGGAGACGGACACCATGGCCCGCATAGGCGGGGACGAATTCAATATACTCCTCCCGGATATCCATCATGCCGAGGATACGACGATCATCGTGGAAAAGATCATGGCGGCCTTTCAGCGGCCCTTCAGCATTCAAGGGCATGATTTCCATATAACGGCAAGCATGGGCATCAGCATTTATCCTGATGACGGGAAGTTTGCCGATACCCTGCTCAAAAACGCCGATGCCGCCATGTACCATGTAAAAGAGCAGGGAAGGAACAATTATAAATTCTACAATCCTGCCATAAACACCAGGACCATTGAAAGGATGATACTTGAAAAGAACCTCCGCAAAACCCTTGAGTGCGGAGGGCTGGTGGTGCATTACCAGCCGCAGGTAGCTACCGATACGAAACAGATCGTCTGCGCAGAGGCGCTGGTGCGCTGGCAGCACCCTGAACTGGGACTGCTGAACCCGATGAAGTTCATTCCCCTTGCAGAGGAAACAGGGCTTATCATACCTATAGGCAAATGGGTCCTGCGCGCTGCCTGTGCACAAAACAAGGCGTGGCAGGAGGCCGGGTACCCTCCCTTGTGTGTGACTGTAAACCTCTCGGCCCGGCAGTTCCAGCAATCAAACCTTGCCGAGATGGTAGCGCAGGTGCTGCATGAAACCAATCTTGATGCAGAGTGGCTGGAACTCGAAATAACCGAAAGCACTGCTATGCAGGACATCGGGCATACCATTCCCAACCTGTCCAGGCTGACCGAAATGGGGATCAGGTTCGCCATAGATGATTTCGGCACCGGGTGCACATCGTTAAGTTATCTCAAGAGCCTGCCCATCCGGAAGCTCAAGATAGACCGGTCCTTTATAAGCGGCCTTACGACAGACCCGGATGACCAGGCCATTGTTACTGCGGTGATCGCCCTTGCGCATAACCTCAGGCTTAAAGTGGTTGCGGAAGGCGTCGAGACTGAAGATCAACTCCTGTTCCTGCGCTCCAGCCGGTGCGATGAGGTGCAGGGCTACCTGCTCAGTGAGCCCGTGCCGGTCGAGGAATTTGAGAAATTAATGACATAGGCCTGCACCTGAATGTTCTACGCATGAGAAGAAGAGAAGGTAAGGAAGCGGCTAAACGAACAGGGGATCTTTTCTCCTGGAGAGAATTTCTTTTGCCTTTTCTATATCCTTGAGTATGCACTCCTGGAGTTCCTGCACGCCGGAGAACTTTTTTTCATCCCTGATCCTGTCGATAAAATGCACCCCCAGGCGCTCGCCTACGATACTCCTGTTGAAATTGAAGATATGGACTTCGTAGCTCGTTCTGTTCTCCCCAAAGGTGGGGTTCTTCCCGATATTTGCCACGCCGTCGTAAACGCCGGTAACCTCATCAGTAACAAGTAACGAGTGACGAGTAACAAGTAAAGGATCCGAAGACAGTGACAAGCCTTTGTCGTTAGTCTTTAACTCGTTACTGTCTCTAAAAGATATTCTTACCGCATAGACGCCTTCTTTAGGGATCAGTTCATTGGGGGTGACGATGTTTGCCGTCGGAGTATGGAGCAACGGGCCCCCTCTGCCGGCGCCTTTTACGACTGTCCCGTCTATATGGTATGCCCTTCCCAGCATCCGGGAGGCCTCGCACACCCGCCCCCTTAGTAGGAGGCTTCTTATCCTGCTGCTGCTCACCACGTCATCGTGCATTTTTGCGTAGCGGACGACACCGACCCCGAACCCGTATTTCCTGCCCCTTGCCCTGAGCATGGCAGTGGTCCCCTTTTTCCCTTTGCCGAAGGAATAATTATGTCCTACAATCACCCACTGGGCGCCGAGCTTTCCGATGAGAAAGTCCTTGATGAACTCATCCGGCTCCATATGCGCAAACTCTTTGCTGAAGCCGATGCAGATGAGTACCTTTATTCCCATGCGGGAGATGAGCGCTCTCTTGTCCTCAAGGGTGTTGAGCATTTTCAACCCACTCTCAGGAGCAAGGACCCGCACGGGGTGGGGGTTGAACGTTATTGCTATGGGAGTGCCGTTTATTTCCCGGGCCTTATCCACAACTTTTCTGAATATCTTCTGGTGTCCGATATGGACCCCGTCGAAATTCCCGATGGTAACAACGGGATTCTTGAATCTCAGAGATGTATGAAGATCGGTTATTATTTTCATAACATTAAAAACAAATCCCAAATCCGAATATCTGAACTCTAAATAAACGACAAGCTCTGAATCCTAATACCTAAATCCTGAACAAATTCCAATAACCAAAATTCAAAATAGTTTTGAGCATTTGAATTCAGATATTGTTTAGAGTTTCGGATTTCGCATTTGGAATTTCTCCTTTTGTTTAGGATTCAGAGCTTAGAGTTTCGTGCTTGCCTCATATTTGGGGATTCAGTTGTTCCTGTTCCCTCCTTCTGCTGATAAAAGTTTCCGGTATATTTCCTCTACCTGTTTCCTGGTGTCCCCGGCGCCCGAGCTGTTGTCGATTGCAAAATCGGACCTGCCGGCCTTCATCTCGCCCGGGAATTGGCTTTTCAACCTTTCAATCGCCTTTTCTTCAGGGATGCCTTTTCCTTTAAGCCGTTCTATTGCGACTTCCTCCGGCGTAAATACCGTTATTATTTTATCAAATTTGCCCTGGTATCCTCTTTCGAAAAGTATGGGGGCCTCAACGATCACAACAGTGGAGGGATTCGGTGGGAGCTTGGCAAGCTCATCGTCAATTCTACTGAAGACCCTGGGGTGCAGGATATTTTCAAGGGCGATCCTGAGGGAAGGGTTCCGGAAGACGATATCGGCCAGTTTCTGCTTGTCTACAGTGTTCCCTTGCACAATGCCTTCTCCGAACGTCTCCTTGATTTCATGCATCACCGGAAGCTCCTGGAAGAGCTTGCCCACGATTTCATCGGTGTCGATGATGACGGCCCCGAGTTCTTTGAACAGCCCGGCTACCGTGCTCTTGCCCATACCATAATTCCCTGTCAGACCAACCACGATCATGCAGCGCCTTCAGCTTTTTTCCTCAATGCCGCAAGTTTCTTTAAAGCCTTTTGCGGGGTGAGGCTTTCCATATCGAGGTTGAGCAGCTCTGCTGCGAGCGGGTCTCCGGCGGAGAAGAGGTCCATCTGTGCGGCCCGGGGCACCAGGGCCCTGGACTCCTTTTTCTCAAGCTTGTCCAGTACTACTTTTGCCCTTTCGATGACCCCTTCCGGAAGACCTGCGAGGCGGGCGACCTGTATCCCGTAGCTTTTGTCAGCCGGCCCGGATTCTATTTTTCTCAGGAAGATTACTTCATCTCCCCACTCTTTCACCACGACATTATAATTTTTGATGCCGTCCATCGTTAAGGCCAGGTCCGTCAGTTCATTGTAATGGGTTGCGAACAGCGTGCGGGCCCTGGCGCTGCTTGCAAGGTGCTCTGCCACTGCCCAGGCAATGCTGATGCCGTCGAAAGTGCTTGTTCCCCTGCCGACCTCATCGAGGAGAATGAGGCTTTTCCCGGTGGCGTTGTTGAGGATACTGGAGGTCTCTATCATCTCGACCATGAATGTGCTCTGTCCTTTTGTTATGTAGTCCGATGCGCCGATACGGGTGAATATCCTGTCCGCAATCCCGATTCTTGCGCTTGCAGCGGGAACAAAGGAGCCTATCTGCGCCATGAGAACAATGAGGGCGACCTGACGCATATAGGTCGATTTCCCTGCCATGTTGGGGCCCGTGATAATGAGCAGCCTGTTGTCCCCGCAATCAAGGAGGGCGTTGTTGGGTATGAATTTCTCGTCTATGGATGAAGCGCTTTGGGCGCTGATGAGCCTTTCAACGACGGGGTGCCTTCCGTCGGTGATTTCCAGGGCGCAGTCATCGTAAACAACGGGTTTTACGTAGTCGTATCGTTTTGCAACGGTAGCGAGGGAGAGCAGGAAATCGATTACAGCTATTTGCGAGGAAGTATGCAGGAGCTGGTTTGCATGCTTTTGCATTTTGTCCAGGATGTCCAGGAATATGGCGTATTCGAGTTCTTTCAGCCTGTCTTCCGCGCCCAGCACCTTTGTCTCGTATTCCTTAAGGTCAGGCGTTATAAACCTTTCGCAATTTGCGAGGGTCTGCTTTCTTATATAATCATCGGGCGCAAGGTGGAGGTTTGCTTTCGTGATCTCGATATAATATCCGAAAACCCTGTTGAAGCCGACCTTGAGTGACGAAATGCCGGTCCTTTGCTTCTCGTCCGCCTCAAGCCGGGCGATGAAATCCTTCCCGCTCACTGAAATATTCCTCAGCTCATCGATTTCCTTATGGAAGCTCTTCCTGATGAGCCCCCCGTCTTTAGGATTCAGCGGCGGGTTGTCCGCAATGCTGAAATCTATCAGGTCCTTCAGGTCGATGAAGTCCGCGATTTCTTTGCCGATCTCTTTTATATAAGCATTTGCAGAGGCCGTCAGATACTTCTTTATCTCAGGCAAATGGCTGATGGAATTTCTCAGGGCCACAACGTCCCGTGGATTGGCTGATTTTGCGACAACCCGGGAAGTGAGCCTGTCCATGTCCTGTATCTTCCGGAGAATGGTCCTTAACTCCTCCATTAATTCGTAATCTTCAACAATGGTCTCCACAGCTCCCTGCCGCTTCATGATCTCTGCTGAGGACAGCAAGGGTTTTGTTAGGGCGCTCCTCAGGAAACGGCCGCCCATCGGGGTAAGGGTTTCATCCAGCACCCAGAGCAAAGAGCCCTCAACGGGATTGTGTGCGACATCGGCCCTGCTGCCGTGGAGAAGCTCCAGGTTCCTTTTCGTTACGGCATCCAGGAACATATAGGCTGTCTGGTTGAGAACGGAAATCCTTTTAAAGGTAAGTACCTTCTGTGTTTCTTCGAGATAGCTGACAAGCGCGCCTGCCGCGGAAATGCCGGTGTCCATACCCCCGCAGCCGTAACCGTCAAGGGTTGAGACCCTGAAGTATTTGAGAAGGGCTTTGTATGCTTCGGTATGATCAAAATACCAGTCGCTGTAATAGGAGACAAAGAACCCTTTAAATATCTCCTGGTAATGGAAATTATCCCTGGAGCTTTCAGGACAGAGAATCTCCCGCGGCTCATAGCGTCCTATTTCATCCTCCACGGGCTTGTCGGTCTCATAGACCGTGAACTCTCCTGTTGAAAGGTCGGCGACGGTTATCCCGCATATGCCCTGATGGGGAAAAATACTCATGATGTAAGCATTTTCCTTCGGCTGTTCCGGGACATGCGTTCCGGGAGTTATCACCTTTACGACTTCCCTCTGTACAATTCCTTTGGCTAGCTTCGGGTCTTCCACCTGTTCGCAGATGGCAACCTTGTGCCCG
>JAJZPZ010000001.1 GCA_021847795.1 Nitrospirota bacterium | reverse complement strand
TCCCATGATGGCCGCACACAATAAGGCTGTGAGTAAAACAATACACCTCTTCATGCTCAAACCTCCTTCATTCTCCCCGGCAAAGGCCATTGCCGGTTCAGGGCTCTGCAGTTCCCTGCTACGGACAAAAATCTTTTCGCATTCTCCCTGATGTCCCCGTGTAAAATTCCTGACGACACTGCAACCCCTTCGCATCCGGAATGGAAGACGTGCTCCAGCGTTTCCGCTTTTACGCCGCCTATGGCGATTACGGGGATTCCCACGGAACTCTTTATCTGCTGAAGGGCGGCAAGGCCTTTAGGCGTGCCGGCATCTTTTGTTGTGGTATGGAAGACCGGGCCGAATCCAATATAGTCGGCGCCCCCCTTTTCGGCATCAGCAGCCTCCTGCAGGGCATGGGTCGATATGCCTATGATCCTTTTTCCCATGATCTTCCTGGCGTCTGCAAGCGGAAGATCGTCCTGCCCCAGATGCACTCCGTCGGCGTCGGCAGCAAGTGCTATATCGGCATGGTCATTCACGATAAGGCATGCGCCGTAGCGCCGGGTTATCTCCCTGAGCTTAAGGGCCTCACTGAGAAGTTCTCTTTTTGTTTTGTTTTTTTCACGGTATTGAATCCATGTGATGCCTGCTTCCAGAAGCGTGGAAACCGCTTGTTCAAGCGTGCTGTTCCGGGGCGTGCCTGTTATAAAACAGATAGGGCTGAAGCGGCGCCGGGTCTCACTCATTCGTGTTTTCGGAACCCTCGGCAGGTTTAAGTCCATTGCTTCCCGATTCCGACATTTTCTCGATAAAGTCGGTATTAAAATTGCCTTTCAGGAAATCAGGATGGCTGAAAACTTTTTTATGAAAGGGGATGGTGGTCTTGATCCCTTCAACGACAAATTCATCCAGGGCCCTCCGCATCCGTGCGATGGCCTCTTCTCTGTTTTTGGCATGAACGATCAGCTTTGCGATCAGGGAATCGTACTGCGACGGCACTACCCATCCGGTGAAAGCTGCCGTGTCGACCCGTACCCCGGGCCCCCCGGGAGGAAGAAAAAAGGTTATTTTCCCCGGCGAGGGGATGAACCTTTCCGGGTCCTCTGCATTTATCCTGCATTCGATCGCATGGCCTGAAGGTTTGATCTGGCTTTGTTTATAGGCGAGGGGAAAGCCGGCTGCAATCCTGATCTGCTCTTTTATGATGTCCACGCCTGTCAGCTCTTCCGTGACGGGGTGTTCTACCTGCACCCTGGTGTTTATTTCCATAAAGTAGATATTCTGGTCCTGATCAACGATGAATTCTATGGTGCCGACGTTTTTGTATTTCAGGGCTTTGGCTGCCCTGACCGCAAGCTCTCCGATCTTCTTACGGAATTTCTCCGTTGCAATGGGCGAGGGCGCCTCTTCTATGAGCTTCTGATGCCTTCTCTGTACGGAGCAGTCACGCTCTCCGAGATGGATGACGTTCCCTTTCCCGTCGGAAATGATCTGTACCTCGATGTGCCGGATCGCGGGAAGGTATCTTTCCATGTATAACTCGCTGCTGCCGAAAGCGGCAAGGGATTCCCGCTGCGCCATATGGAAGGCCTGCGAGAGCTCCTCCTCCTCGTTGACTATCCTCATGCCGCGTCCGCCTCCTCCGGCGGATGCCTTTATAATCACCGGGAAGCCGATTTTCTTTGCCGTCTTCAGGGCTGTCTCTTCCGAGGCCACCGGGCCATCGCTTCCCGGGACAACCGGGATCCCGCGGCGTTTCAGCACCTGGCGGGCCTTTGCCTTGTCCCCGCCTGTCTTCAGGTTGTCGGTGGTCGGGCCTATGAAAGTAATGCCCGACGTTGCGCAGGCCTCTGCGAACTGCGGGTTTTCGGAAAGGAACCCGTATCCCGGGTGGATTGCCTCCGAATCAGTAAGTTCGGCAGCGCTCAGGATCGCGGGGATGTTGAGATAGCTCTGGCTGGGGCTCGCAGGCCCGATGCAGATCGATTCATCGGCCAGCTTTACATGGAGCGCATCCCTTTCTACATCGGAAAAAATGGCAACGGTCCTGATGCCAAGCTCTTTGCACGCGCGGATCACCCTTATGCTGATTTCTCCACGGTTTGCTATGAGAATCTTCTTAAAAAGTTTCATTCTTCACCTTTTATAAGTAACGAGTGAGGAGTAACGAGTAACGAGCCTGAGGAGTAGTTCTCTTTTAACTTGTTACTTGTAACTTGTTACTGTTTTTACACCGGGTCTATCATAAAGAGCGGCTCTCCGTATTCAACAGGGTGCCCGTTTTCCACAAGTATCCTTACAACCACTCCGTCGACCTCGCTCTCTATCTCATTCATCAGCTTCATTGCCTCTATAATGCAGAGGACCTGCCCCTTCTTTACCCTCGTGCCGACCTCGACAAAGGAGGCTGCATCCGGTGAGGGCGACCTGTAGAACGTCCCGACAATAGGGGACGTGACGGTCAGGAGCCTTCCTTCCGGTTCCTCTTCCTTTCTTGTTTCTTTTCTTTCAGGGAGGACATGCGGCTGAACTTCGAGGTGGCCGAAGAACTTGTCCCGTTTGATCTTGACCTTGACCCCGTCTCTCTCTATCTGCACTTCGGTAATATCCGTATCTTTTAAAAGGTGCATCAATTCTTTCAATTCTTCAAATTCCATCATGGCCTCCCGTTAAGACAGTAACAAGTTACGAGTAACTCTAACGATAGTAACAAGTCATCAGTAACAAGTAACAATTTAAAAGATAATAGTCCTTCAGACTCGTCACTCGTTCCTGTCACTGCTGTTAATGTTACTCGTTACTGTATTATTACTATTTTACTTTCTCGATGTATTCCAATGTCCGGGTATCGATTTTCAGCTTATCGCCGATGCTTATGTGAAAAGGTACTTTTACCGTCACTCCTGTTTCGAGCTTTGCGGGTTTGGTGCTTCCGGATGCCGTATCGCCCCTGAATGCCGGGTCTGTCTCGACCACCTCGAGTTCCACGAACATGGGGGGCTCGACAGTTATGGGGTCCTCTTTATAATAGAGGATTTTCACTACCATGTTTTCTTTAATGAACTTCTTTGCATCCCCGAGCTGGGCAGTTGTCAGCGGAATCTGCTCATAATTTTCCGTGTCCATAAAATAATGGAAATCCCCCTCGGTATAGAGGTACTGCATATCTTTTTCCTCAAGCTGGGGGGATTCGAACTTTTCCCCTGACCTGAAGGTATCTTCAAGAACATTGCCGGTCTTGAGGCTCTTGAGCTTGGTTCTTATGACTGCCCCGCCCCGCCCCATCTTGACATGCTGGAAATCGACAATCTCACAGGGCTCTCCCTTGTACTCTATTTTTGCGCCTTTCCTGAAATCACTCGTTGCTATCAATGAAAACCTCCTCTATTTGCGTTATAGCGCTAAGCATCGGGCGTTGTAGCGCTGACACGCCAAACGCATCACTTGTTTATTTTATTATCTCTAATTCTCTGCTGAGCGTTGTCAGGAGAAGGACCCTGTCTTCCTGCACAGCAACCATGTCTTCGATCCGTACCCCGCCCAACCCGGGGACATAAATACCCGGTTCAACAGTAAAAACCATGCCGCTCCGGACAGGCTCGCCTTTTACACGGGAGAGGCGGGGAGCTTCATGGACATCGAGTCCCACTCCATGCCCTGTCCCATGCCCGAAGTACTCTCCGTACCCGGCCCTGGTGATCGTGTCCCTGGCAACTCCGTCGATCCCGCTGGTCTTGACCCCTTTTTTAACGGATTCTATAGCCAGCCGCCGGGCCTTGTTCACAACATTATAGATCGTTATCTTCTCAGAAAGGGAGTTGCCTGCCATAAGAAGAGTCCTTGTCATGTCGGAAAAATATCCCTGCGCCTCT
Source organism: Nitrospirota bacterium (assembly GCA_021847795.1). GTDB lineage: Bacteria > Nitrospirota > Thermodesulfovibrionia > Thermodesulfovibrionales > Dissulfurispiraceae > JAMCVZ01. The sequence continues at coordinate 50,772 of JAJZPZ010000001.1, read as the reverse complement.
CCGCCCCAGTCAATTATAACAAAATCTCCCTTTTCTATCTTCCGCTCTGTTGGTTGTGCATGGGGCATGGCGGAGTTTTTCCCGGAAGCTACTATTATATCAAATGGGATGCTTCTGCATCCTCCCTTTTTCAACTGCTCTTCGAGCCTGAGTGCGATCTCTCTTTCCCGCGCCCCTACCCGTATTTTCGGTTTGATGTCCAGGAAGGCCTGTTCTGCACGCAGGGCTGCTTCTTTTGTGCTGCTGATTTCCTCTTTGTCCTTTATTTTTCTCAGGTTTTCAATGAGATTGACCTGGGGCTCCAGGTTTGCCGGCAGTCCTTTCAGCAACTCGAAGAACTCGTAGGCCACTGATGCCTCAAAGCCGAGCTTTTTAATCCCAAGCTTCTTTACCAGGGTATGCAGCGCCTGCATTCTCCTGCCGCTCTCCAGGCCCCTTTCATATCCCCGGACTTCGATTCCCGCCTGTTCCTTGTAACGGAAATCCGTGAAGAACAACCCTTTGTCTTTTGTGATCAGGACAAAGCCGGAAGACCCGGTAAAGCCTGTCAGGTAGCGGATATTCCTGATGCTGCTGATATAGACCGCATCGATGTGTTTTCTGCCAAGTACTTTCTGAACATTTTTTAGCCGCAATTCAAATTTTTCCATAGAAATATCCTCAGAAAGATTTTACGCGGACTCCCTTTGCCATTAAGAAAGGAGCCCTACTGCTTTTGAGCGAACCGGATGTTTACCGATTCCAGGAGCTTTGTGAGACGATCTACGGCAACTTTCTTTTCACTTTCCCGCCGGCCCTTGAAGTGATCGTGCAGAAGACCGGAAAACCTGTTCAGGCGGGAGATGATCCGCTCCTTGTCCCAGCCCGTAAGCCTCATAAGAGATGCCAGGTCCTCTTTCATCTGCAATATCTTTTTGTTCTCCCGGTCCGAGGCCAGCAAACTGTTGTAAATCCCAAGGGCCTTTGCATACTTCCCTGCAGCAATGGCCCCCTCTGCTTCAGCCAACAGTCCGGAAGCCCGGAAGTCCGGAAGTCCGGCAAGGTCATCAGCGCGGGGCGCCTTTCCCTCTCTTTGTTCTTCTTCTGTGCGCTTTCCCTCGATGATCTCGACCCCGGGCACTTCGACCTCGGTCACTTCTTCCAGGGACGGCATCAGAATTTCAGGAGCAGAGGTATCCGGAGATGCCTCCTCAGCCTCGAGATCGATGTGGTCTGTTACGACGTCCTGTGTTTCAAAGCCCCTGGATTCAAGATATGAGATGGCGTCCCGGTCTTGGGGAGCGATCTCAAGGACTTTCCTGTACTCTTCAGCGGCCCTGTCGGTGAGTTCCAGGTTTTCATAGGCTTCTGCAAGGCCTTTGCGGGCGAAAACATTATCCGGAGATGCGGCAAGCACGTCCGCAAATTCCTTTTGCGCCTCTACAGGCATGTTGCTGGAAAGATACCACCTGCCGAGTGTGATCCGGGCCTCGGCAAATTCCGGGTTTTTCTTGATCCCGTCCAGGAGGATGCTGATGGCGTCATCAATCCTGTCCCGCTTTTTCAGTTCCTCTGCAAGGGAGAGAAACAACTTCGAAGCAGGCTTCTGCCGTATTCTTTCTTTGAGCCGTTTTATATAGGAGCTTTCTTCCATATTGTTTTCCTCCGGGCCTGAGCCCGGTACCAGCCTATAATCTATTCTCTTTTAATTCCAGTATCCTGTCAAATATAGCCACGGCAACATCCTTCTTGGACATCAGCGGCAGCTTTTTCTCCTCTCCCCTGTCGAGAATCACCACTTCATTGGTGTCCACGTCAAAGCCGGCGTTTTTCCTGGATACATCATTGAAGACGATCATATCCATGTCCTTGCCGAGAAGCTTTTTTCTTGCCCTGTCGAGCCGGTGTCCGGTTTCCGCTGCAAACCCCACGGTAAAGGGCTTGCTCTTAAGCGCGCCTACTTCTTCGAGTATGTCCCTGGTCTTTACGAGATTCAGCTGCAGTCTTTCTTTCTTCTCGATCTTGCTGTCCCTTACATCAACAGGCATGAAGTCGGCAACTGCGGCGGACATGATGAAAATGGAGGACATGGGCAGGGCTTCCATAACGGCGGTGCGCATTTCCCGGGCGGACCCTACGGTTACAACGTCAACCCCGTCCGGTGGAATGACTGATACCGGCCCGCTGATAAGGGTGACTTCGGCGCCTCTCCTCTTTGCTATTGCGGCAAGGGCATATCCCATTTTCCCCGAGGACCTGTTGGTTATGTACCTGATGGGATCGATATACTCCCTTGTCGGGCCTGCGGTAACAAGGACCTGCTCTCCTGCGAGATCCTGCACGGTGAGGGAGGTTATGATGGATTCCATGATTTTCTCGATATCCGCCATCCTGCCCACTCCTTCTTCGCCGCAGGCAAGGCTTCCCCTGTCGGGGCCCACGGCTTTAATGCCGAGGGAGGCAAGATAGTTGAGGTTTTTCCGGAATATGGGGTTTTCATACATCCTCCAGTTCATGGCAGGTGCAATAATCACCTTTCCGGAATAGGCCAGCAGTGTGGTGCTGAGCATGTCGTCGGCAATGCCGTTTGCGTATTTGCCGATGATGTCAGCGCTTGCAGGCGCAATGATGAAAAGGTCGGCGCCTGCGGGAAGGCTTATGTGGGAAAGAGGGGCCTCAAACATATCGGTATAGATCTTGTCGCCTGCGGCCAGCTCTATGGAAAGCGGGGTGATAAAACGTTGAGAGGCCCCGGTCATAATGACTTTGACGGAGGCCCCTTCCTGCTTTAATCTCTTTATGAGGTCAATGGACTTGTATGCAGCTACACTTCCGGTGATACCTAAAAGTATGGATCTACCTTTAAGCACCGCTATGTTCCCGGGGAAAATTTCTCAGGCAGATTTCCCGGGGCCCCCCATTTATGGGAAATAGAGGACATAGGAATTACTCTTCGCTTTCTTCGGACTCCTCGCTCTCGCTGAACAGTTCTTCCAGAGCCTTCTCAGGAGTTCCTTTCTCGTGGAGATATACTTTAAGGTCTTTTTCGAGTTCAGAGAGGTCTTCGATAGGCCTTCTCTTTTCCTCGATCAGTTTTTTGTAGTCGATTTTTTCCGATTTTTCCTTTGCAACCACGGCATCAGCTCCGGTGAGGAACTCGATCTTCTCGGTGATGGTCTCAAGAAGGGATGTTGTGGTCACCTTTTTGGCTTTGGTCTGGAGCTTCGGGGCGGTGCCCAGGGAGAGTTCCCTCGCCCTCTGTGCAGCAATAACGACAAGCCTGTACCTGCTATCTATTTTCTTTTTGTCATACTCAATGGGAAGCGATATTATGTCCATGTTTTTATTCCTCCTTCAGAAAATTTTTCTCTATCCACGCATGGTCGACTTTTGCCAGTTTGACCCTTTCGGCAATAAGTATGGATATCAGTTCGTTAAGGGCAACTTCAAGGGTATCATTTACTATAACATAATTATAGTTTTTATACTCCCTGATTTCGCCTAAAGCGTTTCTCAGCCTCTTTTCAACCACCTCGGCGGGATCGCTCATCCTGCCCGTAAGCCGTGCCCTCAACACCTCCATGGACGGGGGCAGGATGAAAATAAAGGTGCTGTCAGGCACCTTTTCCTTTACCTGGCACGCGCCCTGGACATCGATGTCCAGGATGACATCCAGCCCTGCGCCCATCATCTCCCCGATCCTCTTCCGGGAGGTGCCGTAAAAATTACCATGCACCTCGGCCCACTCAAGAAATTCGCCCCTGTCCCGCATGGCGCGGAATTCCTCAACCGTGGTGAAGGTATAGTGGACATCATTTATCTCTCCCTGCCTCGGCGCCCTCGTGGTATACGAAACAGAGTGCCTCACATTCGGGAAGGTTTCGCAAAGCATATGGCAGAGGGTCGTCTTCCCGGCGCCGGAGGGGGCGGAAATCACGAACAGGCCGCCCTTACTCTGCCTCATAGGTGATGTCCCCGTTTCCCTTCAGTCCCGAAACTCTCTGGGCAATGGTTTCAACCTGGATTGCAGAGAGGATGACATGGTCGCTGTCGGTGATGATGATGGAGCGGGTTTTTCTCCCCTCGGTAGCGTCAACGAGCTTGCCCCGTTCCTTTGCCTCATCTTTCAGTTTTTTAATGGGAGATGACCCCGGGTTCACAATAGCGACAACCCGCGGTGCATAGATAACATTGCCGAATCCTATGTGTATGAGGGACCCTTTCATTGCTGTCCTGCAAGCCTCCTATTTTAAAACAAATCCTAAATCCGAATATCCAAATCCTAAACAAATCCCAAATTCCAAGCAAACGGCAAATCCGAAGTTCGAAACTCTAAATCCTGAACAATATCTAAATTCGAATGACCGAAATTCAAAACGTGTTAGGAGCATTAGAATTTTGTGCTTGTTTAGGATTTCGGATTTAGTGCTTAGAGTTTATCTTCCCCCGCCTACTGGATGTTCTGTACCTGCTCCCTGAGCTTTTCAATTACGGTCTTCATCTCTATTGCAAGGTTGATGATCCTTACATCATCGACTTTTGAAGTAATGGTGTTTGCCTCCCGGTGGAACTCCTGCAGCAGGAAATCGAGCTTCCTTCCGATTGCCCCGCCCTTGTCCAGAAAGGAATAAAACTGCTTGATATGGCTCCCCAGCCGCGCCAGTTCTTCGGTGATATCGGCTTTCTGGGCGATCATCGCAACCTCCTGGGCGAGCCGTGCCTCATCAAGCGAGGCATCCGCGATAAGCTCGGCCACTCTCCGGGTTAGCGTTTCTTTGTAGCTTTGGGGCAGGTTCTTTGCAAGCTCCTGGATTTCGCCCCTGAGGCCTTCGAGCTTTTCCGCGTGATACCGCAGCTCCTTTGCAAGGGCCTCCCCCTCGCTATTTCTCATCTCTTCGACACGGGCAGCAGCGCTCCGGAGGGCATTGAACAGCGTGTCCTTGCTGAATTCCGACTCCTCGGAAAGCAGCAGTTCCCGGTAGCGCGAAAGGACATTGATGTCCAGGGTCCCGGGCACGGACAGCTCTCTCTGCATATCGAGCAGGGAATCGTACATCCCTTTTGCGAGTTCCTTGTTCAGGCGGACCTTCACCTGCCTCTTTTCCGAAAGGGATATGACGACATCGAATTTGCCCCGTGCAAATTTCTCCTTGATCAGGTTCCTGACCGGTATTTCATGCTCCATAAGCATGGAAGGTATCCTGACCGAAACATCAATATACCTGTGGTTCAGCGAGCGCACTTCGACCTTGAGCCCCTCTGCTTCCGCTACTCCGTATCCTGTCATGCTCTGTATCAAGTTGTTACTCCTTTCCTCCCCCTGCGCCCCTTTTGAACAAAGGGCGGCGTGGGAGGGTTTATGATTTTCACGGTCTTGAGTTTCGATGTCTCGCCTTTTATTATGATGATATTGCTCTTCCTTATTCCAAATTCCCCGGATAAAAGCTCTATAAGCTGCTCGTTCGCAGCCCCGTCAACAGGAGGCGCCGTGAGCTTGACCTTGAGGGCGTTGCCCACAACCCCGATGATCTCCCTTTTTGAAGACCGGGGGGCGACTTTGATCTCAATGATGATGCCGTCTTTGGCCGTGCTGTAGGGGATGTCCACCTTCCCTCCGGGTCAGGACCTGCTTTTATTGTCATTACAACGACTTAACCAGAATCTATAATATACCTCACCTGAGGTCAATGTTACAACTGCCAACAGGACCCCTCCGATAACATCAACGACGTAATGATACCTGCAGTACACGGTCCCTATGATCAGGAGCAGCACCGGAACCAGCATCCAGCGGAAGAGCTTTCCGGCATACCGGTACGACAAAAAGAGCACGGTAAGCGCAATCCCCGTATGCCCGCTCGGGAAGGCATCTCTTTTGACCCCCTCCAGCAGGTTCAGCAGGTCCTGTATCGGCCCTGAAACCAGGAATCCCCCCAGCTCTTTCGTCTGGAGGTGCGCCATCGCGTATCTCGGGCCGAGAGCCGGGACAAGGAGATACACGATATAGGAAAGATAAAAGCAGAGGAGGAGCAGAAAGAGCGCTTTCTCGAAATCATCCTTTTTGCCCCTGAGCTTCAGGTTGATTCCCAGGGCAACAGGCAGAAAATAATAGGTGGAATAGGCGAGTTCCAGGAGGTCTGTCAGGAGGGGATGGATGAACCTCTCCAGGAAGAGTGTCGGATAACCCCCGAAGATCAGGTAATCGAGTCGTATCAGGAGGTAATCCATGTCCTGGGGATTAACGCGGTGCACGACCAGTCCGAGACTGTCGAAGATGATTATCACGCTGATTACGGGAAAGACAATATCACGTGTAAGGGCAAGAAAGGGATTGAGCTCGGAGAGCGGAACAAGCACAAGCTGGAAGAATATCAGCGAGGCGTAGATGAGAAGAAGATATTCGGCATGGGGAATAACGGTAAAGTTGACAGCCGTAAGGATGAACAGGAAAGAACTGAAAAAAATTGTGAGTGTATCTGCCGGTCTCAAATCCCCTTAAGCACCTTCCTGCGCGGTACTGCCCTTTTATGTGGGCTCACTTCCGTCTTCATAATGACCATCAAATCCATATCGCTATCGCCAGTCGGCTGCCCATAGGTATACGAGCCGAAAAGGATTATCCTTTCAGGATCGAAGTTCTCAATGATTCTGTTGACAGCTTCTTTTAAATGAGCTTCTATATCCATGTGCTTTCTCTTTTCTTAAAGAGATTGTCTTTTAGTCCTTGCTCCTTCTTAATTTACAAGAGGCATAACGCAAAAGCTCACCGGGAGCGACTGGCAAGCCGCGATCCGGTGGGGCGCTTCGTTATGCCGGGCTTTTTGATTCTTCGAGGCCTTGTTACATCCAGGATGGCTTCCGGATGTTCTGCAGCAACCTTCAGCAGTATACGTGATGGCCCCTCAGGTTTCCGTCGTCCCTGCTCCCAATTGCGCAGTGTAGCAACACTTATTCCCATAAGAGCAGCAAATTTATTTTGAGATAAGCCGTATTGTTCACGTATTTTCCTCACCTCAGATTCAGGAACCTCTATGCTACGCGAAGGTTTCATTTTGCCTTTCATAATAGCAGCTCCCTGTTTAACGCTTTCAAGTAACTCTTCAAACAGTTCTTTTTTCATAAATACTCCTTTTCTATAATCTTCTTCAGTTGCCTGAGCTGGTCTGTCGTCAAATCTCCCTGCTCACTCTTTGGGTAAGCATACAGGAGAAGAATAACGTCTTTTGATACGAACCAATAATAAATAACCCTAATCCCGCCGCTCTTTCCATGCCCACCGGCTGACCACCGGAGCTTTCTTAGCCCACCGCTCCCCGATATTACTTTCCCTCCATTCGGTCTATTGATCAAATGAGCCTGGAAAAGCCGATATCCCTCAGCAGATATTAGCTCCTGAATTCGTTTTGTGAATATCGGGGTCTCGATAATGACCATGATTTATTGTACGTCAATGGCGTAGGTAAAGGCAAGGTGATAACTCTTTATTTTTGCGCATAACGCTTGAATTCACGGGGAGGGTTTTACCCGATCCCGTGAAATAATTCGTTCTGTGTCCTCTGTAAGCTGTGGCAGTATCAAGCTTTTTATTTATTGTTTCTATTATGCCTGTAATTATAAACTGCGGTCTTCGATTGCCCATAGCTGAAGCCAAGCGATTCAAGATGTCGTATGCATTCTTGAGGAACCTTTCGAGTGGCTCCAAATTTATCCAATATTTCAGTATATTTTTCTTGATTTCCCCTTTGACCTGTCCTTCTTGCATTTCCATTGTGAATAAGCTGTGCTCTGGCTGATGTTATTGATTCGTTCGGAAATAACTCGCACCGAAACCTAAAGATTGCTCCTGCAATTCTGTTTATTTCGTTGATGCGTGTATCATTTTAGTGCATCCCCGACCTGCACAGCTGATAGTCTAAAGTTTGCTCAAGGCCTTTCTGACGGCCTTCTCTTTCCGGGAAAGCTGGTGAGGGTTTCCTTTCCGGGCATGGTCCTCGAAGTCCTCATCGGCATCCTTGTCCGGGATGTCCCCGCTCCGCTCTTCCCATGATTGTCCTGCCTCTTCAGCGCTCTTTTGAGTATGGACCTGTTTTGAGATGATTTCGAGAAACCGGTCCGACGGCACGGGAATGGAGTCTACGGACCATGCATGATTGACGATGGCCCTATCAGAGGTTATCACGATCCATTCCCTCCGCTCCCGGGATATGATCCGCTTGATCACATCGTCGGCGCACTCCCCGAGCCGTGAGTAAATGACTGTTATCCCGCCCCGCACCTCTCTGTTTTCAACACCTGCACCGCTTTTATGTCCGTCGAAGACAGCGGTGATGTTGTGGGCTTTGCCTTTCCCGTATTGGATCAGGAGATCAATAAACTCCTGCCGCACCTTTTCGATATCGCGGTGATTGATCCCGATAACGTTGTAGGCATCAATAATGATATAAGAAATAATTGCCTCCCGAGAGTTTTAGCGCATCATGCTGTCTGCTGCAGGAATAAAAAGAGCTTTACAATGCAACAAAAAAATTCTCTATCTTCTGTCCCCTTGAATAGCTGTGCTGGTCCCTACGAAAATACAGGTGTTGTTTTGATTTCATAAGCTCACTAAGGTGTTGCCGCAAAGCTCTTTTTATTCCTGCAGCAGACAGCATTTCCCTTTGTAAGGAAACTACTGCTTTAGTTTTCGGTTTGATTCTCCTTCAAAATACTCAGGACCATCTCGGCAGTGGTCTTGCTGTACTCGCCGGTATAGTTGAGCTTCTCTCTCACCTCTTTTTCGAGCCGCGCCATCTCGACGTAGAACATGGTCCGGTTCAGGGGAAAGTATTTCAGGTCTTCGCTCAGCATCTCGGACATGAACCTGTGGCATCCGATCCCGTACTCGATAGACATATCTCTTTTATGCATCTCGTAGGGCACGCCGTGGATCCTGCAGATCATGGGGCGATGCTCATAGACAGTGCAGAGCCCGTTTTCGTTAAGCGGGCACATTACCCGGACATCTTCAGGAGAGGTATTATGGACCTTCACCACCTCCTCTGCGTGGGAGACGGCAGCTTTTTTCCCGGCGGCGTCGAGTTCCCTGAGCCCTTCTGCAAGGAACAGTTCCTCGATAAGGGTGTGATGATCGAATTTTGTCACACAGCAGTTGTCGGCGCATCCTTTGCAGCTGAAGCGGTAATGGTTCAGTGCGGCATCGTATATGCTGTCAATGGCTTTGAAGATTTCCCCGATCCTTTGCAGATATTTATCCATTCTCTCTGAACTCCTTGTGAAGAGGATTTTTACGCGCGATTACTCGGCCTTTGTGATATGAGATTCCATGTGTCGTCGTCGATCTCATCAAGATATTCCGAGATCCTGAAGTCCCTGCCGCATTCCATGCAGCGCAGTATGACCGACTTTCAGCCGAAGAGTAGTTTAAGCGTTCCGTTACACAGTTTACATTTCATCGCCCACCCGTACTTACCGGATTGCCGGCCGGATATTGGCTAAACAGAATGCTTTAATATAACATACTGATATGAAGCTGTTGCAGTTGCTGAATTATGAACTCTCATGGCACGACAGGGAGAAGTGGGACAGGGCCGTGCATCTTATGGAGCGTTTTTTCGAAGAAAGCAGGGCTGAGCTTGCCCCTGTCGGAGAAAAGGCGCGCATCGTAAAATTCGGCATCGATGCCGTTGATGCGTTTATCCAGGTTAACACCGCGGTTGTATGTCCCCGTTGCGAAAGCGTGTGCTGCATAAATAAGCACGGCTATTATGATTTCGAGGACCTGATCTATATCTTCAGCCTCGGGGCGAAGCCGCCGCGCTACAAAGAGGGCGTTCTTGATACGGACTCCTGCCAATTCATATCCCGACAGGGCTGTACGATTGAACGTGCGGTGAGGCCCTTCCGGTGCAACTGGCATTTCTGCAATGCCCTGCTCAACAACATAGAGGAAGGTCCTGCAAGGCCTTATCGCGAGTTTGTGAAACGCTTTGAAGAGGTTATGGACCTCAGAAGCGAAATGCTCGGAGATTTTTTCAAGAGCCTCCGCTCCGCCGGGTGATTTTCAATCGGTCTTGTATCCCGGATGTGCGCTTCGAAAAGAGTGAGTCCTTCATTTGTCATCGTGGATGGAAGGTATGGATCAAAGTCTTTCGGAAGCGATTCCTTGTGCCGACCCCTCCCGCCCTATAAAGGCCATTACAGCACCACCTGTCCATGGAACAGAAAAACAGGCCTTCTAAATAATTTCATCGCATTTCCGAAAGACTTTGAGACGTACCTTCCTTCCACTGTTTATAATGCCTGGCTGCGGATTATGAGTGGAGACTGTAGTCTTTTTACCTTTCTGCTACAATTTAAATAAGAGATCCTTCTCTTTCCAAAAAGCACAACAGCAGTTCGGATTCGCCAATCATTCATCAACAATCGTCTGCCTTTTGAGGGAGAACGTATGCCTATCAAAAATATCGAGGCCTTCTTCAATCCGAAGAGAATCGCCGTCATCGGGGCAAACGAAGAACCCCGCTCCATCGGTTATTTTATATTTCGGAACCTTATCGGCAGGGGCTTTAAGGGCGTTGTCTATCCTGTTCATCCCTCGCTGGAAGCTGTTCAGGGCGTGGAGGCTTTCAGCAGCATATCCGCTATCCCCCGTGATATAGACCTGGCCATACTGGCAACTCCTGTTGAGCGGATCATCGATGCCCTTGAGGAATGCGGGCAGAAGCGGGTGAGGGGAGTAACTATCCTTTACCCTGATTTTGAGAACCGGGTCGGTGATTACCGCCTCATGGAAAGCCGGATCAGGCACCTTTCATCGAAATACGGGTTCAGGGTCCTGGGTCCGAACTCTTCGGGCTTTATACGGCCCGGCGCTCACCTCAATGCCGGTCTTTTTCCCGCAATGCCCGGCAAAGGGAACATTGCCTTTATTTCAAAAAGCGCCACACTCTCCACGGCCCTCCTGGACAGGGCAATGGAAAAAAACGTGGGGTTCAGCTATATCGTGTCCCTGGGAGCAAAACTCGACATCGGCTTTTCGGACCTGATCGACTACCTGGGAGTAGACCCTGAGACAAAGGCCATTATCCTTTACATCGAACATATCAGAAGGGGGCGGAAATTTCTCACGGCTGTCCGCAGCTTTGCCGGCAGCAAACCCATTATAGTCGTAAAATCAGGCAAGTTCGATGTATCTGCCCATGTGGCGCTCACCCATTCGGGAGTCCTTGCAGGAGAGGACAGGGTCTATGATGCAGCCTTTAAAAGGGCCGGGGCAGTGAGGATAGATGAAATCCTCGATCTCTTCTATCTTGCCGAGACCCTTGCCAAACAGCGGCGTCCCAAGGGCAAGCGGCTCGCCGTTATCACGAACGCGGGCGCCCCTTCCATAATAGCAGTGGATTCCCTTTTAAGGCTGGAGGGGGAACTGGCCGGGTTTGAACAGGAGACCCTTGAAAACCTTCAACGCATTTTCCCGACAATACGGCAGGTGCGGAACCCTGTCAATCTCCTCACCAATGCCTCACCTGAAAATTATGGTGCAGCGGTGAGGGCCTGTCTGCACGACAACGGTGTGGACGGGCTCCTGGTGATGCATGTGCCCTTCTTCGGCACAAGACCCCTGGATACTGCAAAGGCAGTTGTCGCTGCCATGGGGAGCAATGGTTTCATCCCGGTCTTCACCGTCTGGATGGGTGGGGAGCAGGTGCTTGAGGCACGGGACTTCCTGAACGAAAAAGGAGTCCCCACGTTTGTTACTCCTGAACAGGCAGTAAGGAGCTTTACCTCTCTGTATTGTTATGATTATAACCTTCAGCTTCTTCGTGAAACACCGGCGACCATCCTGAAAGACTTTGCGCCTGATACCCGGAGGGCATGGGAAATCTGCAAAAAGGCCTCGGATGAAAAAAGGCCGCTTCTGAACCTTAACGAGGTAAAAGAGATGCTCCTGGCCTATGGCATCCCGGTCATTACCACACAGAGAGCGCTGAATGAGGATGAGGCCATAGAGAAGTCCGGGGAAATCGGGTATCCGGTTGTGCTGAAGGTCGATTCCCAGAAGATCTTTCATAAATGGGAGGCCGGGGGAGTGGTCCTGAATATCAGGGATCAGCAGGAGGCCGGAGAGGCATTCAGGCGGCTGAAAGGGATTGCTCAAGCCCACGGAGATCCCGGCGCGCATGTGCTGGTCCAGCCCATGATCATACGGCACGGGCTGGAACTGGTCATCGGCTCCAAAAAAGATCCCAGTTTCGGAATGGTGATCGTCTTCGGCACAGGGGGCACGCTGCTTGAGGCGCTCGGAGATTATGCAGTCGGGCTGCCGCCGCTCAACCAGACCCTTGCCAGGCGCCTCATGGAGGAGACAAAGATCTGTAAATACCTGCATCAGCATGAGGCCTATGCGCAAACCCTGAGAATGCTTGAAGAGGTGCTGGTAAGGTTCTCGCAATTGATAATCGACTTTCCCTGCATCCGGGAAATCGACATCAACCCTTTCCTCGTTACCGAAGCAGAGGGCTTTGCCCTGGATGCAGGCATCCTGCTTGAGAAAGACGTCCAACCGCCGTTTTTCAGGTATCCGGGAGAGGAACTCTGCCCCTCCCATCTCTCTATCTGCCCCTATCCCTTCAAGTACGTGACTGAAACCTCTGTGGATGGAACTTCCGCTGTAATAAGGCCGATACGTCCTGAAGATGAGCCGCTGATCTATGAACTCTTCAAGGGCCTGTCGAATGAAACAATACGCTTCAGGTTCGGCCAGTTCCTTACCGATATGCCTCACGAAAAACTGGTGCGATATTGCCAGATCGATTATGACAGGGAACTGGCTTTTATTGCTGCCGTCAGAGAGGAAGAAACCGGAAGTGACAAGATCATTGCCGATGTAAGGATCATAAAACAGCCGGACCTCGAGACTGCGGAACTGGCGATCCTGGTTGCGGACGAGTGGCAGGGACACGGCATCGGAACAAGGCTTCTCGACTACTGCATAAAAATTGCCGGGGGAATCGGGGTCAGGACGCTCTGGATGGAGATCCTCAGGAACAATGCGCGGATGCTGCACCTTGCCGCAACCTGCGGATTTACTACGGTCTATTCCGATGAGGACATGGTAAAGGTAGAGAGGGGGATCACCCTGGAAGCCGGTGTTCCGGGGAGCGGGCGGAGTTAACAGTTGATCCGGGTGCGAAGGCGGAGTGCATATCCTTTTCGGTATTTCAGCATAAGGAGTTTCCCGTATCCGCCAATATATAAAAAGTTTGGGTTTTTTCAGCAAACGTACTATCATTTATGTATGCAGGATATGCAGGCGGATACAGAGAGAGGGAGGCTGCGATGACACATGCAATTCTGATAACCGGCGCCAGCCGGGGGATCGGATTGGAGCTGGCGAAACAATATGCCGGCAAGGGGTGGAGGGTCTTTGCCTGTTGCCGCAACCCGCAGGGCGCTGATCAGCTCGGGTGGCTTGCAGGAGGCAGCAGCGGCGCGGTTACGATACACCGCCTTGATGTAACCGAGACCAGACAGATACGGGCGCTGGCGGATGAATTGCGGGATGAAAAGATCGACATCCTTTTCAATAATGCGGGGACAGGCAATCCTGATGAGCAGGGCTTCGGGCAGGCTGATGAAGCGGACTGGATAGAGGCCTTCAAAGTAAACACAATAGGCCCGATGAAAATGGCCGAGGCGTTCGTAAACCAGGTAACGAGGAGCGGACGAAAAGTTATGGCCGTCATGAGCAGCGTTATGGGCAGCATTACAAATAACAGTTCGGGCGAATACTATATCTATCGCTCAAGCAAGGCTGCTGTTAACATGGTCATGAAGAGCATCGCCGTGGACCTGGAGCCAAAAGGCGTTATATCCGTCTGTTTTCATCCCGGATGGGTAAGGACCGAGATAGGCGGCCCTCATGCGCCCCTGAGCCCTGAAGAGAGCGTGAAAGGAATACGCAAAGTGCTGGACCTCCTGGACCATGAGGACAACGGCAAATTCCTGACCTATGAGGGCCGGGAACTGCCCTGGTAGGCGCATAAGGACGTGCTCCCATAGGAGATATCAGAAGCGATGAAAGGGGTCTCAGAGAGAACAGGGGCTGCGCTGAAAGTTATACAGTACCACGAGGAGACAAAGCATCGCCCCGGCCGCTATGCCCGCGCGCCCGGATACCTCGATTGGGAAAGTGCCCCCGACCCCTTCAGAAGATACGACGGTACGGTCCCTGTCCGCCTGCCTTTTCTTAAGGAAGACCCTGAAGCAAATTATTTCTCCTTATACGAGCGTGCCCGGAACATCCCCCGGTCTTTTTCCCTGCAAAATGTCGCTGCATTCCTGGAGCTTTCCCTGGGGCTTTCCACCTGGAAGCGTTTTCTCGGGGGCAAATGGGCGCTCAGGATAAATCCCTCCAGCGGCAATCTCCACCCCACAGAGGCGTATCTCATTCTTCCGTTTTTTGCTGAAGGCGCTCACCCGGGAGGAGTGTTTCACTATAACCCCTTTTTTCATGCATTGGAGCCGAGGGCGGCATTTGACGATATGCTCCGGGAAAGACTCCGCGGGCACTTTGGAACAGAGGGATTTCTAGTAGGGCTGAGCAGTATCTATTGGAAAGAGGCATGGAAGTACGGTGAGCGCGCCTTCCGCTACTGCAACCATGATCTCGGCCATGCAGTTGCATGCATGAGTTTTTCCGCGAACCTGCTGGGATGGAAGGCTGTTTATCTCAATGCCCTTTCCTATCAGGATATTGAAACAGTTCTCGGGTTCCGGAAAACCGTCTGGCAGCCCTTTGAAAAAGAGCACCCTGAACTCCTGCTCTTCATCCACAGCAATACGAGCGGCCCGGCGCCGTGCGATGTGCCTTCAGAGATCATCCGCTCTTTTTCTTCCCTTGTCTTCGAGGGCCGGCCGAACCGGCTGAGCAGTGATCATGTGGATTGGGAGCTAATCAGCGAGACAGCACAGGCCACACTGAAACCAAAGACCGATGAAGCCCGGTACAGGTACAATGTGCAGGAATATGCTGAAAAGGAGATCCCCGGAAAGCAGGCAGCGCAGATCATCCGCCGGCGGAGGAGCGCGCAGCATTATGATGGGAAGACTCCCATAGCAAAAGACGCGTTCCTTGCCCTGCTCGACAAGACGGTGCCGAGGAACGGCTCGGCGCCTTTTGATGCAGGGCTGGAGGAGGTCTGCATTCATCTCCTTCTTTTTGTTCACCGGGTCGGCGGCATAGGGCCCGGGATTTATTTCCTGCTCCGCGATGAGGACGACTTTGAGAATATCAGGAGGGAATGCCGGGATGATTTTCTCTGGGAGCGGGTCAAAGGCGGCCCCGGCGCCCTGCCCCTCTACCTTCTGCAGCAGGGTGACTTCAGGGAAACTGCGGAGCGTGTGAGCTGTGGCCAGGATATTGCCGGAGACAGCGCCTTTGCAGTGGCAATGATTGCGAAATTCAGGGATATCGTTGAAAGCCGCCCCTACCGGTACCGCACACTCCACTGGGCAGCCGGAATGATCGGGCAGGTCCTCTATCTTGAGGCAGAGGCCCATTCCCTGAGGGGCGCCGGCATCGGGTGTTTTTTTGATGACCTGGTGCATCAGCTGCTGGGGTTCGCCGATAACGCATACCAGGACCTTTATCATTTTACTGTCGGGGGACCATCGGACGACGCGCGGCTCACGGCACTGCCGGCCTACTATCATCTCGAAAAATAACTTCCCTTAAAAACAGTGGAGAGTCATGGGTGAGGAGTTAAAAGAAAACAAACCTCATCACTACCGGCCCTGATTACTGAATATGCGTTGCCATGCAGGAGAATCGGATTTATACTTTAGGTATATGTAGTGAGAGTCACGCAACCGCATTATGCAAAGGAGGGCCGCTATGACTGTTAATGTAGCCTTGGAACCGGTGGTTGCATTGATTGCAGGAATACTGATACTGATCATTCCCCGCCTCCTCAATTTTATCGTGGCGCTTTATCTTATTATCATTGGGATTCTGGGACTGATGCACAGGTGAGGGCACATGAAACCCGATGCAGTCATCCGCGAGCAGCTGTTTGCCCTTCTGCGCGGCGGCAATGCCCATATGTCCTTTGATGAGGTGGTGGAAAAATTCCCTCTGGGCAAAATCAACGCTAAACTCCCGAATTTTACCTACACCCCCTGGCGCCTTCTTGAGCATATGAGGATTGTGCAGTGGGACATTCTTGAATTTGTCAAAACCCCCGGGCATGTTTCTCCTGATTACCCCTCAGGGTACTGGCCTCCTGAAGAGAGCACGGCAACAGGGCCCCAATGGAAAAAGACGATCACCGCCTTTCGCGCCGGACTGAAATCCGCGCAGGAGCTGGTGAAAAATCCCGGCACCGACTTCTTCAGTCCCATCCCTCATGCAAAGGACTACACTGTTTTTCGTGAAATGCTGCTCATTGCCGACCACAACGCATACCATATCGGGGAAATTGCCGCCATGAGACGGGTCATGAACATAAGATCTGCCTCGGGCTGGTGAACTGCTTGGGGAACTCTTTTGTGGAAACGGCGTGCTTGCGGATATCGGAGCAGGCGGCTATGACTATTAAATTGCGCCGGGGATTTACTCTGCTTTGTGCAGTTCAACACTCCAGGAAGATATCTTCCGGTCTCCCCTGAAGAGGAAGCCCCGTGCTTTATAATTCCGTGCATCTGTTTGCAGCATGTATTCCGAGCCGGAATAGAGCCCGTCTTCTGAACGGAATACGGATATGATCGAATCATCGATGACCATGAGCTTGCCGCGGATCGTCCCGAGAGGGGAATTGATGGAGTTCCACTCCGTAGTGTCCTCTCCATCCTTGAAAGGTACGATTTCGTAGGCATTCTGAAATTCAGCAGGGTTGTCCCCCAGCAGCTTCAGCTTTCCCTCATTCAGCCATTTCCCCTGCAGATGGGTTATCTTTGTTTCTCCTTCTGCCGCAACCGGGCGGTCTTCCTCATCATGATACTGCCCCTTTGCGTGCCAGATGCCTTCCTGAAAGAACAAGGTGTGATTCATCAGCTCTCCTTTGCTGTAAAGCTATTACTACTATAAAGCGAAAAGAAATTAAGTGCAAGGGTTCAGCCTGTAGTGCAACAGAATCCCGGGGTAAAAGGACGGGTAAGGGTTTTTTGCCTGGAAACAATGAGACAGGTGGCCTATACTAAAAGGAGAGAGGGCTTTTAAGATACCTGTTCAACAGACAAACGATGAAGTTACGGATCGATTACCTGAAAAATCATTCCCACCTGATCCCTGAGATAGCGAAATATCTTTACGGGGAATGGTCATACATGCGCCCGGAAAAGATCTTATGGTACGTGGAAGATGCATTGCGTGACCGCATGAATGTAAAACGGCTGCCCCTTGCCCTGGTCGCCCTGCTTAATGAGCAGTTTGCCGGGATCGTCTCGCTCAAAATACACGACCTCGAAACAAGGAAGGATTTATCGCCCTGGCTTGCCGGGTTGTATGTGAAAGAGGAATACCGGAACCAGGGCATAGGGAAAAAGCTGACTGAAGCAGC
Organism: Nitrospirota bacterium; assembly: GCA_021847795.1. Classification (GTDB taxonomy): domain Bacteria; phylum Nitrospirota; class Thermodesulfovibrionia; order Thermodesulfovibrionales; family Dissulfurispiraceae; genus JAMCVZ01. Next base: position 33,235 of record JAJZPZ010000001.1, on the reverse strand, counting down.
CGTGCAAAAGGCAAAGGCTTTGCACATTAAGAAGCTCTACCTTTTTACTCCCAACGCTGCACGGTATTACGAACGATCAGGGTGGAAAGCGATGTGTTCCGAAGTATATAATGGCAGCGACGTTGCGGTCATGGAAAGAGATGTAGGCTAAAAATTCCGGAGGTCCGGTTTGAACATTATCATCCGCGACTTTGCAGTGGAGAATATCTTTTTGATCACCTCTCTGATTAAAGAGGTCTTCTTCGAGCATATTGCCCCGCTTTACCCCCGGCAAGGGGTGGATGAGTTTTTTGTCTACATCGACCCCCGCCATACTCTTAACAGGCAGAGGGGGAGCCACGCCATTCTCGAAGCGGTAGATGAAGACACGAAGTCAATCATCGGAATGATCGAGACACGCAACAAAAACCATGTCTGCCTTTTCTTTGTAAAATCTGCGTATCAGAGAAAAGGAGTTGGTCGGCTCCTTCTGCAGGAGGCAATCAAACGTGTCCCCCTGCAAAGCTCCATTACCGTAAACGCATCCCCCAATGCCGTGGACGCATATGAGGCGCTGGGGTTTTATGCAACCGGCGAGCTGAAAGAGGAAAGCGGTATGCGGTTTGTGCCGATGAGGTATGAGAGGTAAAAGAGCGCTTGGTTACAGTATCGAAGGCAACAGCTTAAAATGCCTGCCGTGCCCGGTTGAGTAGACCCTGAAAATTATGCATATCGAATCAGGGGCAGCAATGAGAGTACCTGCTGCCCCTCGTAGGCTGTTCCTGTAATTATGGAGCCGCCACCGGCAATGTTTTGCCTGCTTTTACGATATCAACGGCTTGCGCGAAGCGCTTATGGAAAGTCGCCTCTGTAAGTGTAGTGGCAACATTCATGGAGAGGCGGCGTTTTGTGACTACAGTAACTTTGGATTTGTCTTTGTCAACGGAATCAATCCACGCACCCATCACAGCGCCCCAGGAAACCATGTTCATCCCGCTGCTGGTCAATGTCGGCTTGTGTGGTGCCGTGCTGGTTTAACAAAGTCAAGCCGCAGGGCAAAGGGCGCCTTAAGCGTGGCCGCCGGCGAATTCCCGCACTTCCTGGAGATTCCCGAGAGCCTCGGTTACAAGATCTCCAAGCGAAGGGAAGATATGCATGCTTTCTTTGATCTCTTCCGCGGCGCCGCCCCGTGCTATGACGTTTACGACTTCCTGGATTATTATGGGCGCATCAGGCCCGATGATGTGAAAGCCGAGAATCTTTCCTGTCTCTTTCTCGACAATGGCTTTTGCAAAGCCCTCGTTTTCCCTCATCGCCATTCCTCTTACCGTGTCGGAATAGCGCGCTTTCCCCACCAGGATATCATGGTTCTGCAGGGCGTGCGCTTCAGTCATTCCGACTGATGCGATCTGCGGCCAGGTGTACACGGCGTGGGGCACGCTGCCGAAATCCATTTTTCTTCGCTTTTCGTGGATTGCATTGTGCCAGGCGATTTCAGCCTCCTTGTCGGCAGCATGGGTGAACATCTGCCTGCCTATAGCATCTCCGAAGGCCCGGATATCGTTTTTGCTCGTTTCGAGGTAATCATTCACTTCGATGTAGCCCTTTTCGTTTGTTTCAATCCCGCTGTTCTCCCCTTTCAGCAAATCCGCATTCGATTCCCTGCCGGTTGCAACGAATATTTTTTCAGCGGGGAATTCACTTTCCCTTCCGGTCCTGCTGTCCCTTGCTGTTACCGCGCTGATTTTGCCGTTCTTCCTTGCTGAAATGACTTTCATGTCTGTGTGTACCACCAGCCGCTTCCCTAATTCTTTTGCGAGCAGGTGGGAAATTTCGGGCTCCTCATGGGGCACGAGCCTGTCTGCATCCTGGAGGATGGTAACCTTTGTCCCCATTGCGGAAAAGAAATGGCCGTACTCTGCCGCAATATAGCCGCCGCCGATGAATACCATGCTTTCAGGAACATCGGAAAGCCGGAGGACCGTTTTTTCGTCGAGAAAGCCGGTCTCTTTCAACCCCTTGATCGGGGGGACCATGGGACGCGACCCGGTGGCGACAAATATCTTTTTACCCCGGATCTGTTCTACTCCTGTTGCGAGGGTATAGTCGCCGGTAAAGTGCGCCTGGCTATGGTAATAATCCAGGTTTGCCTGGTTCTTGAGGTTATCTTCCGTGGCTTGGACGCTCTGCGCTACGGACTGCCGCATCCTTTCCATGATGGCGCTGAAGTTTATATTAGTGATTCTGGCCTCTATTCCCAGATTCCCGGCGCTGTTGATGGTTTCTATGACATCTGCCGGATAGATCAGCATCTTTGAGGGTACACACCCGAAGTTCTGGCAGGTGCCGCCGATAGGTCCACTGGTGAGGAGGGCGACTTTTTTGTTCAGCTGCAAAGCCTTATACAGCAAAGTAAGACCTCCTGTGCCTCCACCGATTACGACAAAGTCGTATTCTTTCATGATCACCTCCGCATAGTCTCTGCTGAGAGTTTGTTTTCAAGCAGGGGCAGTCCTTAATTAAATTGTAGCACCTATTCGGGGACTCAAAGATGAGAGGGTGTGTCTATAATCCACAGACAGACAGAGGCAAGAGGCACGCCTTCCATCCATAATTGCTGGGCAGGGAAGATTATTCCGTGTCCTTATATCGGAAAGAGCGCTGCTTCTTTTTTTCCGATACCATGGCTTTTACCTCAAGCATCTTTTCTTTTGCTTTCCGGGGGCGCGGCCTCTTCTGGCGGCGCAGCTTCTCCCTCTGTTGTTTCTCTTCACTTTCTTTGCCTTTTCTCAGTTCCTCGACCTTCTCCACAAGCAGCACTCTTGCCTGGAAGCGGTTAAGGGCCTGGGAGCGCTCTTTCTGGCATTTGACTTCTATGCCGGTGGGAGTATGTTTGAGGTAGACGCAGGTGGAGGTCTTGTTCACATGCTGCCCGCCTTTGCCGCTTGAACGCACAAAATGCTCTTCAATGTCCTCTTCGCGGATATTCAACTCCTGCATCTTTCCCCTGAGCGCTTGCTCCTTTAACTGGCTGATCGAGTATATTCTCATCTCCAACCCTCGTATATGGAATCTCTCCTCATACTATAGCATCTTTGGGAGCGGCAGTGAATTTCCGATAGTGGGTCGGTCCGGCGGATTTCCGTATGTCTCGACATCGCAGATAAACCGGATGCCGAATCCCCCGGAGCCCTTTCGCCTCTTCAAACTTAAGCCGTAACAGCTAAAGGGTACTGATCTCATTTGCTTAATTTGCCCTGAAAGTGTTACTATATCAATAGAGTTTCGGAAGTTTTTGGTTTTACAGGCGTCACAAAGACTTTTAACTTTGTGGCGTTTTTTTTATCAGAAAGGCTCTGAAATTTTAATTTTTATGTAGGGAGGTATACTATATGGCTAACGGAACAGTGAAGTGGTTTAATGAATCAAAGGGTTTTGGCTTCATCACCGGTGAAGACGGAACTGATGTTTTTGTCCACTATTCATCCATCCAGAGCAATGGGTTCAAGTCCCTTGCAGAAGGTGACTCAGTCAGCTTTGATACCGAAACCGGCCCCAAAGGCCCCAAAGCAGTCAACGTCGTAAGACAGTAACTGCACAGCAAGAGGCCCCCTGCGATGCAGGGGGTTTTCTGCGAAAAGAGGAACTAATGATCAGCAGGCAAAGAAATGCTGCAAAAATGGAAAAGATGCAGAACAAGATTGACGCGGGGCTTCTTTCAACCCGTTTCCCTGAAGTTTCAAGCATTGTCATCAATATGACCTACTATCACAAAGGCATGAACCAGGTGCTTATGGAGCGTACGGTGAACTTTTTCCCCGGCAGCTATGCTTACTTCAACATGGAGTGCATGAGCAAGAACTGCACTGACGGGGGCTTCGATCTGGACAGAGTGATCGCAACTCTGGTCAGAAGCCACAAGGAATCGGGAGAGGGTAATCTCGTCTGTGGTGGGGATAACTCCTATTCCGGACATTCAAAAATAGATTATAAAGTCACGATACAGTACGGCAACTCCTGATCCTGTTTTCAAAGAACCTGTAGAGAGTACCATCCCGGATGTGCGCGTGTTCACAGGCAAGTGAAGACCGTTGCGCATCCGGTTTTATTTTCAACCCATTCCCTGAAATCCCGTTCGGATAAAGGCGCCTGATTCACCTCCCCGATAAGCGTCGACTTATCGGCACTGCCTCGATAAAACTTACTTTTCAAGTAGTCCGCTGCTGTTTTTTGTATACAGAGCCTGTGCAATTTTTATATGCTAAATGTGAAGATAAGTATAGTAGCTCTTGCATTTATATTTGTGGGGGGATATATGCAGCGTGCCCTGCTGAGGCGGCTTGCTTCAGCTGTGCTAATGGCCGTCACGGTTCTCTTTATCTGGGTACCCGGTGCAATCGGGCGTAAGGAATCCGAACTGATTGAAGTGGCGGCCTCGAAATATCAATGGACAGGAATTGCGGTATCCAGGGAAGGAAGAATTTTTGCAAGCTATCCCCGGTGGTCGGGTACCGTCCCTTTTTCAGTTGCGGAACTCATGCCAGATGGCACAGTAAAGCCGTTCCCGGACAAGGAGTGGAATACCTGGAATGCCGGACTCCCCCCCAGGGAGCATTTGATCTGTGTCCAGAGCGTATATATCGACAGCAACAATTTCCTGTGGATACTCGACGCTGCCAATCCGAATTTCGAAGGCGTGATAAAAGACGGGCCGAAAATCCTGAAGGTTGACCTCCGGACAAACCAGGTCATACAGAAGATTTACCTTGATGAAACCGCAGCTCCTTATACAAGTTACCTGAATGATATCCGTATTGACACAAAGAGAGAGTATGCGTATATCAGCGATTCAGGATTAGGCGCCCTGCTCGCGGTTGACCTGGTGAAAGGGCAGGCGCGGCGGCTGCTTTCCGAACATTTCTCCACCACGTCCGACAAGACAATTGTTACCGTGAAAGGGAAGAAATGGCGGCGTCCTGACGGAAGACTCCTGCCGTTCCATGTGGACGGCATTGCCCTTGACAGGGAAGGCAGGTATTTTTATTTCCATGCGCTTTCCGGGCAGATCCTTTACCGGATTGATGCAAAATGGCTTTATGATCCGAACCTTCAGGACCAGAGGCCAAAAGTTGAGGCTATTGAGGAAACAGGCCCGGTCGACGGAATAGAGTTTGGTCCTGACGGCAGCCTCTACCTGGCTGCTGTTGAAAAAAACGCTATCCTGAGGCTGAGTCCTGATCAGAAGCTTTCCCTGTTTATCCAGGATGCCCGCCTCTCATGGCCGGACAGCTTTGCAGCAGGTCCTGACGGAAACATGTATGTAACGACTTCCCAATCTCACCTGTGGAATGAACCGGTTGAACCATACCGGATTTTCAAATTCAAACTTTAGCCGCACGCCTGAGATCCGGGAAGCTGGTGCATACCTTTTTGTCCGGCAGCGGCCCACTATTTCGGCAGCGGCCCCTGGATTACTTGCACAAAGCCCGCAGGCCGTATCCACTTTGCAAAGGCCGCCCTCACCTGTGCTGCTGTTATGTTCAAATAGTGCCGCGCAGCGCGGAGGGGCTCATCAAGCGGAAGGTCTTCCACAGAGAACGAAAGCAGCAGGGAGGCAATGCTTTCCGTGCTCGATTCCTTGAGCGGTATCCGGCGAAGCAGGAGCGCCTTTGCCCTCTGCAGCTCATAAGGGGGGACCGGCTTTTTCTGCATCTCCCGGAGGTCGCGCGCCACGAGGCCGCGTGCCTTCCACACATTCTCCGGATCGCAGGCATAAAAGACCCCGAAGAGCCCGCGCGTTTTTTTGACATCGAAAAATGATTCAACGGCATAGACAAGGCCTGCCTCTTCCCGCAAGTCCCTATATAGACGGGTGGCGTAAAAAGCCCCTGAAAGCACATTATTCCCAAGCTGGAGCTTGTAGTAGTCGGGGTGCGAGCGGGTCAGGCCCAGGGTCTGCGCAAGGATAACATTGTCCTGGACCCGGCTTTTATCAGGTACTACGGAGACCGATGGTTTGTTCAAAGGAACAGGCCGGGGGTCTGTCCGGGGTTTGGGACCGGAGGCTTGCCAGGGGCCGAAATATTTTTCAATAATATTTTTTGCCTCTTTCGGGTCTATTTTGCCGATTACCACGATGGTTGTCAGGTCGGGGCGGAACACGGTGCGGTAATAATCCCTGACATCGTGCATGGTGAGAGCATTCACGGTTTCCGGTGTTGCCTGGCGTGTTGCAGGATCGCCTTTCGGGTAAAGGGACAGGCGGAGCGAATGTCTGGCCAGATAATCGGCACTTTGCAGGAGTCCGGTCAGGGTTGCTGCGGTCTCTTTCTGAACTACTTTGAAGGCCGGTTCCGGCAGGGCCGGATCAAGTATGTTCCCGGAGAGCAGCTGCACCCCGCGCTCGAAGTGGTCTGCAAGGACGCTGAGCGAGAAGGTTGTCCCTACTGAAGCATCAGCTCCGATATCATCAAGGGCAGTCTGGAACGCGATGCGGTCCAGTGTTGTCGTCCCATAAGGGAACAGCGCATTGAGTATGGTATTGACTCCCTCTTTGCCCTGCGGTTCTTCGAGACCGGGATTGCTCCTGACCTGTCCGTAAATACCTATAGTGGGACTTATTGATTCGGGCTGGATAATAAGGCGCAACCCATTCGGCAATTTCATATCAACGGGATTTACATGTGATGACGGTATGGCCGGCGGAGCAACGGCTTTCTTTGCCCACCCGGGGAGTTTTGCCGGCTTTGTATATTTTGAAGCAAAGGATTCTTTGCCGCGGAAGCCCTTTGCAACAACCGGACTGCCTGAAGGCCTCGGCGTCAGTATGGCGGTTATCATATTTTTTTCTATGAGGTATTTCCTCGCTGCCTGGTTCACGTCTTCAACACGGACTTTCTTTATCGCGTTGATGTCATCTTCCGGCGAGTTGCGGCCCTCCACTGCAAGGGCCTGGGACCATGCTGCTGCAAGGCCTGACACCGAGTTTTTCTGAAGTTCGGCCTCGGTTATCTCCCTGCGCTTTGCAGCCTCTACAAGGTCAGGGGGAATTCCGTTTTTCAGGTAGCCCGATATGATGGCCTTTATTGCTGAAATAAGAGCGGCCCCGTCTCCCCCTTGGGGGAACGCCGCCATTGCATAGCCGGAAGCGGCTTTCGGCAAAGGATTCCAGTTGAAGCCGGCTTCAAGGGCTTTGCCCTGCGGCGCCAGTTCATAGAGGTTGCCCCGCTGACTGTCCAGCACATCCACCAGCACCTGTGCTGCGGCAAAATCCGGGCTGTCGAAACCGGGCATGCGATAGGCGACCATCGCCAGCCCGTAAGGTTGATCAGTTTCCAGCGTGATGCTGCCGGGGCTGATGGGCTGAAACTGCACTGCCGGCCTTTGGGGCAAGGTGTGCGAAGGAATTTTTTCAAAAAGCCTCTTTACTTTTGCAAGCGCCTGCTCCGGGTCCACATCACCGACAATTACCAGGATGGCATTGTTCGGCGCATACCAGGTCTTGTAAAACTTTTTCAGCATTTCGCTTGTTGTTTTCTGAAAAGAAGGACGGGAGCCGAGGGCATCTTCGGCATAGGGCGTACCGGCAAACATTTTTTTAATGAGCCTTGTATAGAAAATGTATTCAGGATTGGAAAGGTCTTGTGCAACTTCCTGTTCGATTGCCCCGCGCTCCTGCTCCCAGAGCTTCCGGCTGTTGAGCAAATTCTGCATCCGTATTGCCTCGATCCGGAGCGCAATGTCGAGGTCATCTGAAGGGACGGTAAAAAAATATTGGGTTACCGTCTGCTGGGTATCTGCATCGAAATTGCCGCCCATGGCAGCAATGATCGCTGAAAGCTGGGCTGCCGACAATCCTGCGCTGCCTCGGAACATCATATGCTCCAGGGCATGGGCCATACCGGGGAAGCCTTCCGGGGCCTCATTGGATCCGGCAAGGTAATTGATCTCCGTAGTCACAACCGGTGCAAGCGTGTTGCGCACGATGACCACGCGGAGGCCGTTTTCCAGTGTTGCCCTGACCACCTTCCCATTGCCGTTCTCTGCTTCTGCCTGTGCCGGTCCGGTCCGGAGCAGCAGGAACGGGAACACTACCAGGAACAACTGCATGAGGAAAAACCTCTTCATTCCCTTCTTAAGGACGGACTCCTGTGTGGCATTCATAACAAACCCCTCCTTTCCATGCGTCTCCGATGTCTACAGGGTGCCTGAAGTCGAGACCTGTTCTGAGATCCAGTTGCTCCGGCTGTTTACCATTACCCTGGGCAAGGATGATATGGCAGGTGCGGCAATCATTCGGGATGGCTTCGCCGGCGCTGCTCTTGTGGTTGCCGTCATGGCACCGCATGCAGCCGCGGAAAATAAAATGCCCGATGTTGTTCGGATACTCGGCCCACCTCGCCTTCATAAAGGGAAACACGTTTGTATTATACGCTGAACGGGTTGCGAGTACGGCATTATTGATCTCCTGTACGTTTTTCAGATACTGTTCCGGGTATTTGTTCCGGTAAAAGCCGGTGATTGAGTTTGTTATTCCGCTTTCCGCTTCCTGTTCTGATTTGTATTCCTTTGCCATTGCATCTACTGCTGTCAGCTTGATCTCCGGGATGGACCGGTCTATTTGTCCTGTCGAGATCGCGTTGTCTACCGCATAATCCGGAGAGTGAAAGTCATGGCTCGGGCGGTTGTGGCAGTCCATACAATCCATGGTTCTTATGGCAGCTCCGCCCGGAGCCGTTCCGGGCAGTGGATTGGTGATGTCCTGATACACGGTGCTTTTTCCCGTCAGTCTTTCCGTTACCCGCACCCAGGGGATGTCCTGTCTTTTCTTGTCCCTGGGCATATATTCTATCCGTATGTCTTTGTCTGTGTGCCAGTGGATGCCGGATGCACGCGCAGCCCCCGGAATACTGCCTCCGACCTTGACGAGCATGTTTATTGTCCACCGCGTGTTTGCCTCATCGTACCGGTAATGGCTGAACTGCCTCTGCCGGGCGCCGAAAAAATAACTGGGCCAGTGGCACTCTTCGCAGGTTTCCCGCGCAGGCCGCAGATCCTTGATAGGTGTTGGTATGGGGCGCGGATATACATCAGCGGCAACTGCATAGACCTGGTAGAGGCCCGTTATTTTCGATTTTGCATACCACCCCGCGCCTGGCCCGATGTGACAGGAAACACACGCCACCCGCGCATGGGGGGACTTCCGGTATGCAGTGTATTCCGGCTTCATTACTTTGTGGCACACGGTGCCGCAGAAAGCAACCGAATCGGTGAAATGATATGCCTGGTATATTCCCACGGAACTTACGAGCACAAACAGCAGTGAGCCGAGTATGAATATCAGGGCTGCGTTCCGGTGGCGCCTGATGTTGAGATCTATTGAGGGCCATTTGAAGGCCGGTATTTCCCCGGTCCTCTGCCAGGCGCGCCACTTGATATACATGCCGAGTGGGATCAGGATCAGGCCGATAACAAGGAACACCGGCAGGAGCAGGTAGAGCACGATCCCCAGGTAGGGGTTTGTTATCCCGATTATCAGATTAACGCCGAGAAGAAAGATAATCACGGACCCGGCGACGAGCGCAATCAACGCGCCGGCAGCGCTGGTCCAGTTATAGGCAAGACGCGGCAATTTTCTTTTTTCCATAGAGGGCTTCCTGTCGGCTGCCTTAGATACTTCAATTGTAATATTGAATCCGCAGGTTGTCTACCCCGCCCGATACTCTCTCATTGTCTTCACAGAGGGAAAATGTTTAGAATTATGGGAAGTAATCTGATCACCGGAGGGTGCGTTTTATGAAACTCACACATTTTGATAAACAGGGGAAGGCAAGAATGGTAGATGTGTCCGGGAAAGCCCCGACCCTGCGGGAGGCGGTTGCCGGGGGCTCGATTACCATGAAACCTGAAACGCTCCGCCTGGTGAAGAACGGGAAGATGGCGAAAGGCGACGTGCTCGGGATTGCGCGGGTCGCCGGGATTATGGCTGCAAAGAAGACCCCTGAACTGGTCCCCCTGTGCCATACCCTGAACATTACCTCGGTGAATATAGATTTCGAGATCGACGAGACGCAGAACAGGATCGGGATTAAGGCAACGGTGAAGGTAGGCGGACAGACAGGCGTTGAAATGGAGGCCCTGACGGCAACAACGGTTGCGGCACTGACGATATATGATATGTGCAAGGCAGTGGACAAGGGAATGGTCATCTCAGACATCATGCTCCTCGAAAAACGCGGAGGGAAAAGCGGGAAATATAAAAGGCAGTAACTCTAAAGACAGTGACAAGTGACTAGTCTTCCAAGACTATTATGTTTTAACTTGTTACTATCGTTAGAGTTACTCGTAACTCGTTACTGTCTTATTTGTATCTTTCTACCGTGAACCGGTAAATTTCAACATCGGTATCCTGCGGGTCGATGCCTGCTTTCAGCTTGGTATGCCTTAATTGCTCATCAACGGTATCCACCCCCTCGAGGTCGGGCAGGAGCAGCCCTTTCTTGTAGTCCTTGGAAACGATAATGCCGTACTTTTTTGCATCGAGCCCGGAGAGGTCATTCACCTTTTCCGGCAAGGAGAGCACATCAACGGAGCATTGCAGGTTTTTCAGGTCCGTCTCCTGTACAGCACAGAACCTCGGGTCCTGGGTGGCAGCGGCAACGGCATTCCTCACTATTTCCTCATAAATATTTCCGGTTGTCGGGAGGAAGGTCCCGATGCAGCCGCAGAGTATACCCTGCTTCTTCAGGCAGACAAAGACGCCTGCCTTTTGCTTCATATTATCAGGCACTTCCTTTGGCAGGCCGAGGGTCTTTTTATTCCTTATATATTCTTCGATTGCTCTTCTGGCAAGCTCAACATAGGGGTGCATGCCTATTCCTTCCGCTGCATCGCATATTCGGCCATGGCAAGGAGGGTCTCTTTCTTGTCCGAAGGAGGAAAGATGCCCAGCTCCGATTTCGCTTCCTCTATAAGGACCTGTGCTATTTTCAGGGATTCTTCAATGGCATGGTATTTTGAAAACAGCTCCATTATCCTGCCGAGTCCTTTGCTGCTTTTTGTCCTTTCGTTGATGATCTGCCTGATTTCGTCCTGCTCGGAATCTGATGCGGATTTAAGAAGGTAGATGAGGGGCATGGTGATTTTCCCTTCTTCAAGGTCTTTCCCCAGTTTTTTGCCGAGGTCTTTCTGACTTGCCACATAATCCAGAACATCATCCGCCAGCTGGAATGCAATGCCTGTTTTCATCCCGAACCTGGAGAGGGCCATCTCCCGGTCCTCGGGCTGATTTGCAAGGATTGCGCCTATCCTGCATGCGGCAGATATAAGCACCCCTGTCTTTGCGGCGATAATCTCGAAGTATTCTTCCCTGGTTATTTCGGGATCTCCGATCTTGTGCAGTTGCAGGATTTCCCCTTCCGTCATGCGGGTTGTGGCTTCCGACAGGGCCTCCATGATTTTTTGCTTCCTCTGGTCGACAGCGATTTTCAGCGCCTTCGAATACAGGAAATCACCGACAAGTATTACTACCTGATTTCCCCAGACGGCATGGGCCGTGGCGTTGCCTCTACGTGTTTCAGCGCCGTCGATAACATCATCATGCAGCAGGGATGCCGTATGGATAGCCTCGATGATCGCTGCCAGGAGCGTACGGTTTGTCTCCCGGTACCCGCAGAGGTCTGCACTGAGCAGGAGGAACAGGGGCCGCATCCTTTTCCCGCCGCTGCCCAGGATATGTTTCCCGATCATGGGTATCAGAAAAACATTGCTGCTGAAAATACCCATGAGTTGCTGGTCAACGGTTTTCAGTTCTTCCGCGTACTCTGCAAAAATATCTGTGGTCTTCATAATTTGCGTTTGTTGCGTTATAGCGATGTTGCGTTTATAGCGGTACGGGAAAATAAAATCAGTTCCTTTTGCGCTATGCCGCTCGCCGCAGTAACGCTACAACGGTCTTAACCTTATGGATTCGAGATCCACATCCTCTCTTAAAAGTTTTTTGATGTCCTGTGGTTTGAAAGCTCCTTTTTCCGTGAAAAGGGAGGTTACATACTTTGCTGGCGTAACATCGAAAGCTAAGTTTATTACATTTACCCCTTCCGGCGCAACTCTGTGCCCCCAGATGGACGTTACCTCATCGGCATGGCGCTCTTCAATGGGAATGAGGTCCCCGGAAGCCATGGTAAAGTCTATGCTGCTCAGCGGGGCCGCAACATAAAAAGGAATGCCGTGCTCCCTGCACATGACGGCAACGGTGTAGGTCCCTATTTTATTCGCAACATCCCCGTTCCTGGTGGTCCTGTCAGTGCCGACTATAGCGAGATCGATCATGCCTTTTTTCATCAGGGCGCCTGCTGTGTTGTCGGTTATCAGGGTTACCGGGATCCCTGCCTGCATCAGTTCCCATGAAGTGAGCCGTGCCCCCTGCAGTACGGGCCTTGTTTCGTCGGCTATGACCTGGATCTTCTTTCCCTGTTCCTTAGCTGCCATGAGCATGGGAGCTGTTGCCGTGCCGTATCCCCCGGTTGCCAGGCTGCCCGCATTGCAGTGGGTGAGAATGGTGTCCCCATCCTTCACGAACTGGGCGCCCCACCTGCCGATGGATTTATTGATCTCGATGTCTTCCTCAAGGATACTCTGTGATTCGCCGATAAGCAGCTGTTTTATTTTTTCAATGGACTCCGCCCTGTGTGCTGCAAGAAACTTTTTTATTCTTTCCACCGCCCACCGTATGTTGACTGCCGTGGGCCTTGTCGCAAGGATTTCATCCATTACCGGCTCGAGTTTCCTGAGGAAATCATCCATAGTGGCGGCCTTTATGTCCTGTGCGCCGAGTGCGATGCCCATTGCCGCAGCAATGCCGATGGCCGGCGCGCCGCGTATCCAGAGCTTTTTTATTCCTTCAGCGACTTTGCGGTAATCGGTGCATTCCACGTATTTGACCTCAAGGGGCAGTATGCTCTGATCCAGCATCATGACCTTGCCGTTTTTCCATTCTATTGTGCTGATCATCCGATTTCTCCTATTGGTATTTTTTTAAATAAACATGGCGCCCACGAACATTCCTGTAAGGGCGATCATAACCACTGTTGTTGCCCAGGCGACCCTGTTAAATGTTTTTGAATTTACGTATTCCTCCATCAGTTCAGTCTTGTTTATCAGGAGCAGCATGAAAATCAGGACGAAAGGCAGCATCACGCCGTTAATGACCTGTGAAATCCACATGATGGCGATGAGCGGGGCATTTGGTATCAGTACGATCAGGGAGCCTATGGCAATCAGTATCGTATAAAGCCACATGAACTGAGGGGCATCTTTAAAGGTCTTGTTTACTCCGGCCTCCCAACCCATGCCTTCACAGATGTAGTAGGCCGTGGCCAGAGGCAGGATAGAGGCGGAGAAGAGAGACGCATTGGCAAGGCCTATTGCAAAGAGCACGGAAGCGTACTTGCCGGCAATGGGCGCGAGGGATATAGCGGCATCCTTGGCGCTTTCTATCTGAACCCCGGCTTTGAAAAGAGTTGCCCCGCAGGCGACAATTATGAACAGGGCAACGATATCGGTCAGAAAACACCCGACGATAACATCAATTCTCGAGGCCCAATACTGCTCTTTGTCCACGCCTTTCTCAACCACGGATGATTGCAGGTAGAACTGCATCCATGGCGCTATTGTGGTGCCGACTACGCCGATAAGAGTAACTATATATACGGAATTAAAATGAAATGAGGGGATGAGGGTTCCCTTTGCAACCTGTGACCAGTCAGGTCTGGCCATAAAGGCTGCGGGCACATAGACGAAGTAAACAAGGCATATGACCAGGAAGACCTTTTCAACAACACGGTATGTCCCTTTTACAACAAGCAGCCAAACCAGCAGTGCGCCGATCGGCACGGATATATATTTATTGATACCGAAGAGTTCGTTGCTTGCTGCCCATCCGGCGAATTCTGCCGCGGTATTCCCGAGGTCCGTTACAAATAGAAATATCATGAGCCAGAAGGTTATTTTCACCCCGTAGTTTTCCCGGATAAGCTCGGCAAGTCCCTTGCCGGTAACCGCACCCATTCTGGCCGACATTTCCTGTACAACGATAAGGGCAACGGTAATGGGAATAAGGGACCACAAAAGCGAGTAACCGAAATGCGCGCCTGCTATCGAGTAAGTCGCAATGCCCCCTGCATCGTTGTCCACATTTGCTGTTATGATCCCCGGCCCTATAACCGACAGGAGAATTAAGAACCTCTTCCAGCGCGTCATACTTTCCTCCTGTGTCTTTTTGCTGCAGGAGGGAGGACCCTGTCGAGGATATCGTCAATTGCCACTATTCCAAGGAGATAGCCTTCGCCGTCAATGACGGGAAGAGCCAGGAGGTTGTATTTTGATATGATCTCGGCAGCCACCATTTCATCAGCATCAGGAGTTACGGTCTTCATCTTTAATTCCATTATTTCAGAAAGCTTCTTGTCCGGCTCTGCGATAAGAAGTTCCCTGAGTGAGGTGACGCCCAGCAGTTTTTCCTGATCATCAATGACATAAATATAGTAGACGTTTTCGCTCTCTTCGGCGTCCTTCCTGAATTTCTCGATAGCTTCCTTCACGCTGATATCATACCGGTATGCCAGGAACTCATTAGTCATCAGTCCGCCGGCAGTATCTTCTTCATGCCCGAGGAGTTCCTGGATGTCTTCAGCCTCTTCCTTTTCTATATGTTCCAGGATTTCCTTTGCCTTTTCCGTGGGGAGATCGCTCAGGACGTCGGCGGCTTCATCCGGGGGCATTTCCTCAATGATGTCGGCAGCTTTCTCAGGTTCGAGGGAATTAATAATATCCGCCTGCATATCAGGCTCCATTTCGGAAAGCGCTTCTGCGGCGGTCTCGATGTCGAGATCTTTGAACAGATGAGCGCCTTCATCCCGCGAGATCTGGCTGATTATATCTGCAATATCGGCAGGATGGAGCTCCGAAAGCATTTGCCGGGGCACGGTAAGTGCGATTGTTTTCAATTTCGGTTTCAGGTGCTGTATGTAGTTCCAGCTTATCAGGTTGAAGTGCAGAGAGGAATTGAACAATCTGAGGAACTCTTCGCTCCCCCGCTCCAGTCCGAGCCTCCTGAGAATTCCTCTCATACCTACATCGACCGCAACGAAGACGGCCTCTCCCTCGTATCCTTCCAGCTTTATATCGTTTACTCTTACCACTTTTGCACCGTTGGCATCAACAATCTGTTTGTCGAGGATGTCCCGTACTGCCAGGAGGTCGTCCTCGTTGAACTCATGGGACCGGACGGAATCCGCATTAAGGTAGGAGGATATAATCCTTTTATTGAAGATGTTGATATCTTCCCATTTGATACGGTAAAGCTGTTTTTTCCGATCTATGATGATTGCAGCTATCTTCGGAAGGGGATCCCCTTTAATTACAATGGCATCCTTCATCTTCCCCAAGACTTCTCCCTTAGGGTCAAAGACAGGTTTTTTTATCACTTCACTGAGGAATAATTCACCAAATAACGGCATAATTTTTAGTATACCTTATTTAAAAAAAATCTTGATTACTTTTTCCCCTGTGAGTATAATTAACACTCAATGAAGCAGAATCCCAAAGCCAACAGCTTGCTTAAAAAGATAATAAACGTTATCACCTTTGTCGACCTGCCTATCAGAAAGAAATTTGTCCTGTTTTCCTTCGGCGCCCTCTTCTGGCTTGTAATCATATCTGCTATCGGACTCCTTACCATGTTCGATATGAGTGCCAAATCAAGGCAGATGGTTGTTAAGATCTGGCCCCAGGAAAAGACAGCGAATATTGCGATCCGGAAGCTGAGGGGTGCGAACATTTCGATGCACAATATTATCATATTTAATAATGAAAAAGGAGTAACCGCAAACTACAGACGGGCAAAGGGAACCCTGGACGATTCGATCGCCTATTTGAATACCATGCTGAAGGGGGGGCAGGTGATTGATTATAACCGTGCCACCGGACAGCTTTCCGCCCCTTACTCTATGAGCCGGGTTGAAGATGAGGACAAACGCAAGTCTATCGAAGAGGCTATTCTTAAAATCAAGGACATTGCGAAACTCATGGAAGAGATAACCGGCGCCCGCCTCAACAGCATCAAAAACGGAACTGCCGGGAGTGCAATTCCGGGCACAGGAACGCTGGGGGACAAGGTCACCGAGTACGATCTGCTCACGCGCGATGCCGTTACGCTTCTCAATGACTATGCCATAGCCGTAGGGAAGGAATGGCAGAAGTTCTCCGTTACCATGAAGCTGTGGTTCAATATCGCAATTATGGCGATCGGCCTGACCTTTGTGCTTGCAGCGTTGCTTTCGATTGTTTTCGGCATCCTGATATCGCGCTCCCTCGAAAAGCCGATCAGGGCGATAATCGGGCAGATCAAGTCCTTGTCGACAGGAGAGGTTGATTTGTCCAAAAAGCTTGCCGTTGCGTCAAAGGATGAGCTTGGGGTCCTCTCCAACGAGTTCAACAAACTGATGGATACGATCGGGCATGTGACCTCCTTCAAGAAAGTCATTGAGGAAGATGAGAGCATTGAGGACATTTACCTGCGACTCGGCAAAATATTCAAGGATGATCTTAAGCTGGACAACAGCGTAATTTATGAGGTATCCAACAGCAAAAACACGATGCGCGTCGCCTATCCGTCCGAAGCGGAAGGGACCGAGTTGTATTGCAAGAGAGACATCCAGCTTGATTGCGACCTGTGCAGGGCAAAGAGGACCGGCCACCCGGTCTCGTCGATAGACTATCCCGATATCTGTAAGTATTACTCTGAAGCCGCGGAAGAAACGCATGTATGTGTGCCGGTCATCATCGGCGGTAATGTAGGCGGTGTTGTCCAGTTTGTTTGCGAAAGGCCGGAGTCATGCCAGGTAACGGACCTTGAAAACAAGATCGGCAGGGCGCGGCAGTATATAATTGAAGCGCAGCCGGTGCTTGAGGCAAAAAGACTTATGAGGACGCTTAAGGATTCTGCCTTCAGAGATGCAATGACCGGGCTTTACAACAGGAGATTCCTTGAAGAGAGCTTTGAAAACCTGATCGCCGGGGTCCTGCGGAGAGGAACTACACTCGGGCTTATGATGTGCGATCTCGACTTTTTCAAACAGACAAATGACCAGTACGGCCATGACGTCGGCGATATGGTTTTAAAGGAGACCTCAAATGTTATCAGGAAGAGCGTGAGGAGTTCCGATCTCGTGATCCGGTACGGAGGCGAGGAGTTCCTGGTTCTGCTGATCGACACAAAGCCTGAAGATTCTATCGCAGTAGCTGAAAAAATCCGCGACAGCATTGAAAAGTCCAAGGTCAAAATCACCGGCGGATTTGTCCAGAAAACCATCAGCATCGGTATCAGTGAATTCCCCATAGATACCCAGAACTTCTGGGAAGCGGTCAAATATGCCGATGTGGCCCTCTACAAAGCAAAGGAAAGGGGAAGGAATAAGGTCCTGAGATTTGCAATGGATATGTGGGTCGGAGAGAAGTATTAGTACTCTCCAGGGCAAGCCTGCCTTAGTAGCTCTTCCCTTGTATGAATACAAGGCAGCCCCACTGAAAAACACATCTCTTCTTTTGTAAGACAATCGTCGCTATGTGTTGATACTCTTTTATCGCTTTGGAAAGCCTTTACAGCAAACTGTCCCCCTGCCATGTTCTCTCTGTTGCTTTGGGTGCGGCAATGTATAAGTTTTCATTCAGGAAGCTCTTGCGGAGAAGGCAGGAGATGAGGGGTGGGAAGAATGGTGCCGAAGGCGGGACTCGAACCCGCATGGATTGCTCCACACGCCCCTCAAACGTGCGTGTCTACCAGTTCCACCACTTCGGCATGACATTAAATATACCAGTTAACCGGCAATGTTTTCAAGTATTCTCTTTTGAAATTTTTATGAAAAACTACAGCTCTGCCTGCAGCATGCGTTTTATCTTCCGGAAACCGGGTTTAGAGGTTAAGTCAGGCAGATGCGCACAACCTGTTTTTGCAACGTGCGGGAAGGGGGCTTTATCCTCAGGAAAGCTGTTTCGGCATTGAACGGGCCAAAGCTATAATAGTCACCTTCTTTGCCCCGGCCTTCATTAAAATCCGTGAGCATTCACTGACTGTTGCCCCTGTGGTTATCACATCATCGATGAGCAACAAATCCCGTCCGCTGACCTTTTCGGGAGAGGCGCTGTATGCGTTCTTTACGTTCCTCAGTCTTTCCGTTCTGGGTATCCCGGTCTGAGGAGATGTCTCTTTGATCTTCATGAGGGCATTCAGCGCCAAAGGGATCTTCAGCTTTTGAGAAAGGTTCCGGGCAATAAGCGCGGTCTGATTGAATTCCCGCTGCCTGAGTCTTTCGGGGTGAAGGGGAACGGGAATTATTCCATCTGCTTCCGGGACAGGTAATTCAGAGAGGAGGAGGCCCAGGGGTTTTGACAGTCGCCTTACCCCGCTGAATTTGAGAAGGTGAATGGATTTTTTCAGTGCCCCTTCATAAGCGCCGTAGAAGAGCATTCCTGAAAAAGGGGGCCTTGATTTTATACAGGACCCGCAGACTGTTGTAAAAGATGACACTGTCGGGATTCCGCATATCCCGCATACAGGCCCGGAATATTTCCCCATAGAGTCCCAGCAGGAGGTGCATATGGGGTTGTATCGGGCGCGGTCCGAATTGCTGCCGCAGAGCGGACACCGGGAGGGAAAGAATATATTGAGAAGGCTGTCCAGGACTGTATTCATGAGCGCCCCGTTAAAAAGCCTGTGTTTATAGGGATTTATGGAGCGGGGTGGCAGACACCCCGCAGCCCGGCGAACTCTAAAACTGCTCTTTGAGAATGATTATCTCATCCCTCTTCTGCCCGGTAGAGATAATCTGCACCTTTGTCTTGAGCATTTTCTCGATCTTCTTTATGTATTTTTTCGCATTGTCGGGGAGCTTATCAAACTCCTTGATCCCCACAGTGCTCTCTTTCCAACCCTTGACTTTCACATAGACGGGTTCACAATTTGCAAGGACCTCCATCTCTTTGGGGAAGTCCTCATAGAGCGTGCCCTTGTATTTGTACCCTACACATATTTTGAGGGTATCGAAACCGTCAAGGATGTCCAGCTTTGTGAGCGCGAGTCCTGTAAGGCCGTTTATCCGTATGGCATGTTTCAGGATCAGGACATCGAGCCACCCGCATCTCCGTGGTCTCCCGGTTGTCGCGCCGAACTCACCGCCTTTCCGGCGAATGGTTTCTCCCAGTTCGTCCTTTAATTCTGTGGGAAACGGGCCCTCTCCCACCCGTGTGGTGTAGGCCTTTACAATTCCCAGGACCTTGTTGATCTTTGTTGGTCCGATCCCAAGGCCTGTGCAGGCTCCTCCGGCAATGGTGTTTGAGGAGGTGACAAACGGGTATGTCCCATGGTCTATGTCGAGCAGGGTCCCCTGGGCGCCTTCACAGAGGATGTTTTTCTTCATGTCCAATTCGTTATTGATGATCGCATCCGTGTCGGCAATATAATTTGCAAGGCGATCTGCATAGTGCATGTACTGATTGTAAATTTCATCGGCATTCAGGGGGGCCGCCTTATACAGATTCTCCAGAAGGAAATTCACCATCGAAAGGTTGGAGGATAACTTCTCCCTGAACACCTCAGGGGAGAGCAGGTCCATCATCCTGATGCCGTTGCGCGCAATTTTATCCGCATAGGAGGGGCCGATTCCCCTTCCTGTCGTGCCTATCTTCTTGTTTCCTTTTTTGTTCTCATTCTCTTTCTCAATGGCCATATGATAGGGCATGATCACATGTGCATTTTTTGATACCAGAAGGTTATGATCAATATTGATTCCTTTTTCTTTCAGGCCGTCCATCTCGGCAAGCAGGGCCGCGGGGTCAATCACCACGCCATTGCCGATTATGCATTTCTTCCCTTTGTGCAGAATTCCTGAAGGAATGAGGTGAAGTATATATTTTTCATTGTTGATGACTACGGTGTGTCCCGCATTATTGCCTCCCTGATACCGTGCAACCACATCAGCCTTTTCTGTAAGGACATCTACGATTTTGCCTTTCCCTTCATCTCCCCATTGGGTCCCGACTATCACAACTGTGGACATAAAATTACCTCACATTTTTAGTGTACATTCTTTAATGCCGTGGCCGGCGCCGGCCACCGGCGTCGGCTTAAAGATTTAAGACCTTCACGTCAAGGATATTCGGAAGCTTTTTTATATCCGCCAGCAGCTTCTCGGACATAGGGGCATCAATATTGACCACGGAGATGGCCGTCCCGCCGGCCTTTTCCCTGCCGAAATGCATTCTGGCGATGTTGATGGAATTCTTCCCAAGCATTGTGCCGATGTTGCCGATAACCCCGGGTTTGTCGTTGTTATACATGAAAAGCATAGTCCCTTCAGGCATTATTTCCACGGTAAAGTCATCGATCTTTACAATCCTGGGATCTTTTTTGCTGAAAAGCGTCCCTGCTACGGCAAGCTTTTTCTTGCGGGATTTGAGCACCACGGTTATGAGGCTCTGGTAATCCCCTGCATCACTGCTCTTCGTCTCTTTCACTTCTATGCCGCGCTCTTTGGCGATGAACGGCGCATTCACAAAATTGACCGTCTCCTCAAGGACCGGAGACAGGAAGCCTTTCAGCGCCGCTATAGTCAAAGGATGAGTATTCAACCCCGAAGCTTCCCCCCTGTATTCCAGGGTGACCTCGGTGATTTCTCCGTCGAACATCTGCGATGCAAAGCTTCCCACCTTTTCTGCGAGGTTTATATAGGGCTGCAGAACGGCGACCTGGTCAGCAGGTATCGACGGGAAGTTCACGGCATTTCTGATAGTCCCGTGGACAAGATAATCGGCAATCTGTTCTGCAACCGCTATTGCGACATTCTCCTGTGCCTCCTGTGTTGAGGCGCCGAGGTGCGGCGTGCATACGACCTTTTCGTGTCCCACAAGAGGATTGTTCTCGGGGGGCTCTTTTTCGAAGACATCAAGTGCAGCTCCTGCGACTTTGCCGCTTTCAAGGGCGCTGTACAGGTCTTTCTCGTTGATGATGCCGCCGCGCGCGCAGTTTATGATATACACGCCGTCCTTCATGGTCTTTATTGATTTTGTATTGATGAGTCCTTTTGTTTCACTGGTAAGGGGCGTATGTATTGTTATGAAATCCGCACGTTTGATGAGTTCGGGAATTTCGACTTTCCCTATGCCCATGCTCTTTGCCTTGTCCTCGCCCAGAAAGGGATCATAGGCGATAATATTCATGCCGAGGCCCTGTGCCCTCTTGGCCACCTCTCCGCCTATATTCCCAAGGCCGATGACGCCGAGGGTCTTATTGAAGAGTTCGGTCCCCATGAATTTCTTCTTCTCCCATTTATTTGCAGCCAACGAGGCATTTGCCTGAGGGATCTTCCGTGCTACTGCAAATATCATGGCAATGGTATGTTCAGCCGTTGTGATGGTATTTCCGCCGGGCGTATTCATCACAACAATTCCTCTTTTTGAAGCAGCGGTCTTATCTACATTGTCCAGCCCTGATCCTGCCCGGCCGATTACCTTAAGGTTTTTTGCGGCTTCAATAATATCCGCTGTGGCCTTCGTAGCGCTTCTGACGACAAGCGCATGGTATTTTCCGATAATGGCTTTCAACTCATCAGGCTTCAGGCCTGTCTTTACGTCCACTTCAAGCCCGGCCTTTTTCAGGATATCCACACCCTTTGATGAAATGTTGTCGCTTACAAGAACCTTCATTACAAATACCTCCTTATAATTAGCTCCTCATAACAGAGTGAGCGGTACAGCAAGTGAGAAGCAGGAAGCGAGAAGTAAAAAGCGGGAAACAAAAATAATACATTGATCTTTTTGTTTCTTCCTTCTTACTTGTCTTTATTGCATCAATATTTCCTGTGCTGCAGCAACCCCGGTCCCCAGCTTCATATTGTATCCGAGCTCTTTCAACACCATCTCCAGCGCTGCAATACCGGTTATTACATCAAAGGTATCGGCATAGCCGAGGTGAGCGAGCCTGAATATCTTCCCCTTTGCTTTGTCCTGGCCGCCTGCGCCGGTGACCCCGTATTTTTCCCGGAGATTTTTATATATCAATTGTCCGTCGATTCCTGCCGGCGCCTCAATTGCAGTAACCGAATTACTGGGCGATTCCTTTGAGTAGATGCCCAGTCCCATTGCCTTAACTGCTGCCCGTGTAGCATTGGCAAGCCGTGCATGTCTCTTAAAGACGTTTTCAAGGCCTTCGCTCTGCAGCATTTTGATTGCCTCGTTCAGTCCGATTATCAGGGTGACTGCCGAGGTGAAATTGGTCTGGTTCTTTGCGAGGGTTTCTCTTTCCTTTTTAAAATTAAAATAAAATTTCGGCATCTTTGATGACTCGCTTTTCTTCCACGCCTTTTCGCTGACACTGACAAAAGCAAGTCCCGGCGGGAGCATCAGTCCCTTCTGTGAGCCTCCGATCATGAGATCTATTCCCCATTCATCAGTTCTGAGGTCCTGTGCAACAAGGGCGCTGATCGCATCTACAATGAACAGGGTATCTTTATAGTTCCTGATGACTTTTCCGAGTCCCTCGATGTCGTGGTAGACTCCGGTGGATGTTTCCGTTGCCTGGACAAATACGGCCTTGATAGCGGGGTCTTTTTTCAGGGCTGATTCAACTGCCCCGGCTTTTATGGAGTAGCCCCACTCAACAGGGACTTCCTCAACGGCAAGGCCATAGGCCCGGCATATCTTTGTCCATCTTTCTCCGAACTTCCCGCCGTTTACCACCAGCGCCTTTTCTCCGGGGTTGAAGAAGTTGTTTACAGCGCCTACCATGCCGCCTGTGCCTGTGGAACAAAGAATAAGGACATCGTTTTTTGTCTGGAACAGCCACTGCAGACCTTTTTTGGCTGAATCAAGAATAGGCACGAAATCAGGGGCCCTGTGGTGGATCATCGGCATTGCCATTGAAAGGAGCACCTCCGGCGGCACCGGTGTCGGACCAGGGGCTAGAAGATAGCGCTTTAACATACGACCTCCAAGTAGTTTTATGATTGGTGATTCAATCTGCAATCAGAAATCTTAAATCTGAAATTGACAGAGCATGTATAATAATACAAACCTGTTGCCTTTGAAAAGCCTTTGCCTGAAAGAGTAAAATAAAAAAACCGGTGAATATCCGGCAAGCATGGCTTATACATTTCTGTATAAGTAAACACAGGGCCGGTAAATACGCTGTCCGGGTACATTGGAGCAAGGGGAAATGGATAAACAGCAGCTTTTGGCCTCACTGCCGTCAGTTGATGAAATTCTGAAATCCGATAAAGGCCTTCAGTGGCAGACGGTATATCCCCGGCGCTCTCTCCTCAAAGCAATAAGGGAAGTGATTGATCAGGGAAGGCAGGCGATCCTGAAAGGCGACCTCGGTGAACTCTCCCTTGAGGAAATCATTTCAGATATTCAGAGGCATATGGAAAAAGCCCTGGAATTCAACCTGAAGCCTGTTATCAATGCCACGGGGATTGTGATCCACACAAACCTGGGGCGATCGGTCTTATCAGAAGAAATCATGGAAAACGTCAGGAAAACCGCCTGCAGCTATTCCAATCTTGAATACGAGGTTGAGGAGGGCAGGAGGGGGAAAAGGTACTCCCATGTCCGGAAGCTTCTCACTGAAATAACAGGCGCTGAAGACAGCCTCATTGTGAATAACAATGCAGCAGCGGTCTTTGTCTGCCTGACCGCGCTTGCAAAAAGCAGGGAGGTTGTTGTTTCCCGTGGAGAGCTTGTGGAGATCGGCGGCTCTTTCAGGATACCCGATGTCATGAGCAGCAGCGGCGCTCTCCTCCGGGAAGTAGGGGCTACGAACAAGACCCATGTTCGTGATTACGAAGCGGCGATCAATGAGAACACTGCCCTTTTATTGAAAGTGCATCAGTCGAATTACCGGATGGTTGGATTTACCAGTGCGGTCTCCGTTAATGAGTTGGTTGCCCTTGGCAGGAAAAGGGGCATCCCGGTAATGTTCGATCTCGGGAGCGGCAGCCTTATAGATCTCAAGCCCTATGGAATCCATATTGAACCCACAGTGCAGGAAACCGTAAGGGCGGGCGCAGATATTGTGACCTTTAGCGGGGACAAACTCCTGGGAGGCCCCCAGGGCGGAGTGATTATTGGCAAGGCGGAACTTATTGAAAAAATAGCTAAAAATCCTCTTATGCGTGCAGTCAGGGTAGATAAAATGACACTTGCTGCCTTTGAAGCGGTCCTTAGGTGTTATCTTGATGAAGATAAGGCAAAAGAGAAAATTCCTACTCTAAACATGCTCCTGCAGGATCCGGGAAAAATAAAGGAAAGGGCCGGGAGGATCGTATCGCGGCTCAGGAAGAAGCTTGGCCCGGCATTTACCGGAAGTGCAAGAATAGACATTCTCGAAGATTCGTCCCAGTCAGGCGGGGGGGCGCTCCCTGAAATAGAATTTACAACCTATGTGGTTGCAATCAGGCCTGCGCGTATTTCCGTCAACGCGCTGGAAGAGAGATTACGGCGAGGTACCCCGCCCATAGTGGCACGGATTAAAGATAATGCCCTCCTGATAGATACAAGGACAATAAGAGATACTGAAATAGATGCCTTGGTGAAGGGCATTGTAAATGCGTTATAGCGTAAAAGATCGGAAAACTCTATGATGCTATAACCCAATAACGCTATGAACGCAACTTTTATGACTATTCGAGAACAGACGGAAGATATAGAAAAGAAGATACTCCATCCCGGGGCATGCCTGAGCGCGCAGAGCAGGGGCCGGGCGAAACAGGAGAAGGCAGATGACATCAGGACCTGTTTCCAGAGGGACAGAGACAGGATCATTCATTCAAAAGCGTTCAGGAGACTGAAGCATAAAACCCAGGTGTTCCTTGCCCCGAGGGGGGACCATTACCGCACAAGGCTTACCCATGTGCTTGAGGTCTCACAGATAGCGAGGACTATTGCGCGTGCGCTGCGTTTGAACGAAGATCTCGTTGAAGCCATAGCGCTTGGACATGACCTGGGTCATACACCCTTCGGGCATGCCGGAGAGGCGATTCTCCGGGCGCTGCACCCCGGCGGGTTCGATCATTTTAAACAGAGCCTGCGCGTTGTTGATCTCCTTGAAAGGAACGGCCAGGGACTTAATCTCACCCTTGAAGTGCGCGACGGAATTGTTAAGCATTCAAAGGGCAAGGGAATGATAGTCTCCTATGATGCCCGCGAAAAGCCGGTAACCCTGGAAGGCCTTGTTGTGCGCATATCGGACGTAATAGCGTATACAAATCACGATCTTGACGATGCCATCAGGGCCGGAGTGATAAAACGCTCCGATGTGCCTAAAGAAATAACGAAAATAATCGGCGAGGCTTATGCCAGGCGCATAGATACCATGGTCCGTGACACTATTAAAACGACCATTGCTGCGGATTATGAGCACGTAGACATGGGCCCGGAAGTATCGGGTGCTGTTTACAGGATCAGGGACTTCCTTTTCGAGAGGGTCTATGAGAGCAGTGTCATCAGGTCCGAATTCAGCAAGGCGGAAGGCATACTGAAGGCCCTTTACGAATATTATCTGGAGCATACCGATGAAGTTTCCCAGGACGTCGCCCCGGAGAGAAAAAACGACAAGCACCGTATAGTCTGTGATTTCATTGCAGGCATGACAGACAGCTTTGCCCTCCTTACGTATGAACGGCTCTTTCTCCCACAACAGTGGACAGTGATTTAACAATCTGCCGTCCCTTCCCTTGTCGCCGAGTTCTCCTGCCTTTACTCTTCTTTGTTCCACGTGGAACACCAGCATAAGATCCCTCCCCTTTAAAGAACACGGCACAGGCTTAAAACCCCCGCTCTACTGTGCGCATGTAACAGGAGCCTTTCTACCATATGGAATGGGGCTCCGCTTAGGCCATCCAAACCGCTCACCTACCCTATCCCCCTGTCCTCCTTTGATATACGTCTAAAGCCATCGGATATTCTGATATTAAGAAATCCCTCCTAACCTCCCTTTCCAAAAGGGAGGAATCTGACCTCCCCCTCTTTTTAAATTTATCATTACCCACATCGCAAGTGGGAATGGAAGGGGCGGGAGAATAGTTGTATTGCGGCAATTCTCCCTCCTATAGAAAAGGGGGATTAAGTGGATTGTTATAAACGCAACCGGAACGTACAATCCCCTTGGGCTCCAAAGAAACAACCCCCTGCGCCCCCTTTACTAGGAGGGAATATAAAGACACCAGGGGATGACGATCTTTTTGCGGGAATTTTTCTTTTGAAAATGTAACTTACTGATAAGATATTCTATTTTCTCTGAAAACCTTTTCCCTCAGAACCTTCCCGCGACAGCGAATATAAGAGAGTGATACGGGAGTTTTTTATCTTTGCTCCAGTCTTTTCTCATCCCCGGAAATCCGTAGGAGCTGAATCTTGCCACAAAATACCTTTAGCGATATACTTTAGATAAATTTAAAGGTGAATTACCTGCTTATAGATAAGATCACCACATATGCAGGCGTCAGTTTCATGGAAATTTCACCCAGCTAAGGCGGAAACCACGCAATTCTCAATCCACATCTCCCCGGGCTATTCAGGATGCAGCGCTGTTTATTTTGTTAAGAGGCTGTGCTCCGGCATGAAGTTTCAATGCTGTCCATTGCCGCAATTCATTTCAGAGGAGGGCGTTAGGGAATAAGGTCTATGGGGCCTGATATCAATCCGAAACAGTGGAAGGAGCGTTCGAACGCTCCGCAAAAGGAGGGTGTGCCATGAAAGCTGTTGTATTTCATGACGTAGGCGATATCCGGCTGGAAGATGTGCCCGAGCCAAAGATCAAGAACCCCAATGATGCCATTGTGCGCCTTACGGCGAGCGCTATCTGCGGGACTGACCTGCATATGGTGAGGGGAACGATGGGCGGCATGGCGCCGGGCACTATTCTCGGCCACGAAGGTGTCGGCATTGTTGAGGAGATAGGGCCGGGAGTGAGAAACCTTGAAGAGGGTGACCGCGTGATTATTCCCTCAACGATCGCGTGCGGCTATTGCTCTTACTGCCGCAGCGGCTATTTCTCGCAGTGCGACAACGCCAATCCGCACGGGGCCCGGGCAGGGACAGCTTTCTTCGGAGGGCCACAGATGACTGGTCCCTTCCAGGGGTTGCAAGCCGACAAGGCCTGTGTTCCCTTTGCGAATGTCGGACTTGTGAAAGTCCCCGACGAGATAACTGATGACCAGGCCATCCTTATGTCCGATATCTTTCCCACCGGGTATTTTGGAGCCGATATTGCAGAAGTTAAGCCGGGCAATACCGTAGTTGTTTTCGGCTGCGGACCTGTCGGGCAATTTGCAATCCTGAGCTCCTTTCTTTTTGGGGCAGGGCGGGTCATTGCAGTTGATAAGGTGATATCCCGGCTTGAGATGGCCAGGGCGCAGGGTGCGGAGATAATCAACTTCGAACAGGAAGACCCGATAGAGGCTATTCTCAACCTGACCGGAGGTATCGGTGCGGACCGCGTCATCGATGCTGTCGGCGTTGATGCGGTGCACCCGGATAAAGGGCCGGCGGCACGGCAAGCTAATCAGAAAATGGAGGAATTTCAGAGGGAAGTGCAGCAGGTTGCGCCCAAATCGAATCCCCGTGGAGATACATGGCGCCCCGGGGACGCGCCTTCACAGGTGTTGCTTTGGGCGGTAGATGCAATTGCCAAGGCCGGCACCCTGTCTGTTATCGGCGTGTATCCTGAAACTGTTGAGTTCTTTCCGTTCGGGAAGGCGATGTCCAAGAACCTTACCATGAACGCCGGCAATTGCAACCACAGGAAATATATTCCTACTCTTATTGAGTTGGTAAGAAGCGGCGCTGTTGCCCCGGAAACGATACTCTCGAATATTGAACCGCTGACTTCAGTTATTAATGCGTACAAGGCTTTTGATGAGCGGCAGCCGGGGTGGATGAAGGTAGAGCTCGTGCCGGAGGAAGCGCTTGTCTAAGCTTTGTTCTGGTTTTGAGGCAGCCGGGAAGAGGGGGGGAAGCGGCACATCGGGGGCTTCTCTCTCTTTTTGGGGCAACCCGGGTCGGGTATGCATTTTACCGAAGGCGGGATAGACCATGTTCCACGTGGAACATGGCAGATGACAATGTTCGGCCGTTCTTTTTTAAGAGGAAAAAACAGAGCTGAAGGGTTATAATAAGGGCAAAACTAAAGGAGAAGGGAATGGCAACAGTAAAAGAAGGCGATACAATCAGGATCCATTATACCGGGAAGCTGGAAGATGGGACTGTTTTTGATTCATCACAAGAAACGAACCCCCTTGAATTTACGGTAGGCGGGGGTGACTTGATAGCAGGTCTGGAGGCCGGAGTTGTGGGCATGGCAACAGGAGAGTCGAAGACAATAACGATCCCTGCGGAGCAGGCCTATGGGCCGCATATAAAAGAAAAGGTTTTTGAGTTCGACAAGAAAAAGGCGCCGGAAAATTTCAATCCTGAAGTAGGGCAGCGCATCCAGATGTACCGTGCAGATGGGTTGCCGCTCATGGCGACAGTGGCCGGCATATCCGAAACCGCCTTTACCATGGACTGCAATCATCCGCTTGCAGGGAAAACCCTTATATTCGATACTACAGTCGTAGAGATCGTGTAAATAAAGGCAATCTATTTTGCCTCAAAGACAGTGAAAAGTTAATAGTGACGCGTTAAGGGTGAAAAGATAAAAGCTCTTCTTTTTCCTTAAACTCATCACTTTTCATCCATTACTCTTCACTGCCTTTGGGAAGGCTTTCCGGCAAGCCGACTCAATACTCGATGTGCAGAAGATCAGCGCCTTTCTTTATTATTCTCTTATCCCTGCATACGTTGTAACTGGCCCGGATTTCAGGATTTTTGTGAGGAGTTCATCGTCTACAGGAATCCATCGTTTTTTTTGAAAGCAGGCATACATCTGTTTTGCTCCGGCAGTATCATGTAATTTCAAACCGGTTATAACACGGTTGTCCGGCGGCGGGAACTGGCGCGCACTGTTGTTTTGAAACATTGGGGCGAGTTCTTCCCGGACAAGGGTGAGCATAGTCTTTTCGACGTTCCCATCATATCCTCCGAGGTATTTCATAATATTTCCCTTCACTTCAGAAAACGGTACATTGAAAGCTTCCTGGAATGATATTCCGGGATACGCTGCAAAGGAGACCTCGTGGACGGTTATTCTTGATCTGCCCTTAAATATGTGGTTTACCGTGAGTTCTCCAAAATATGAAGTAACTTTGCAGGAGTTCCCTTCATCAATGATTATAGGTTCTTTTTTTGATGGACTAATAAGAAACTCCTCCCCGTCCTTTTCATCGTAAAAGGCAACTTCAGGTTTGTTTCCATTTGAATTCTCTCTTGCCACGGTTCTGTTTTGCGGCCTGGAGTTGCCCGGAGTCCCGGTTTTTTTAACAAAGGCTTCCGAAATAAAGACATCTCCCGCAACAGCGATGCCGTTGATGCTGACCACATTGCGCATGTCCCATTGCCTGCCGTTTTTCCACATCCGGTATGCCTTTGTGCCGAAGACTATCTCAGAACCCTTTGCGGGATACCTCCCCATCTCACTGATCAATCGTATGCCTTGCCTATCCCTGAAAAGAAGCCTCTCTGCACTGACTGCGCCGGAAAGACCGTCTTTTTCCACCTCGTATACTTCACTGACACTGCCCACTCCCCGCCCCCTTGAGCCAAGGCTTACGAATGCAAGGGCATTTTCAAATTTTTTGATAACAGTATTCTTAAGAGAAAGAGAAGATACGTTCTTCC
Organism: Nitrospirota bacterium; assembly: GCA_021847795.1. Classification (GTDB taxonomy): domain Bacteria; phylum Nitrospirota; class Thermodesulfovibrionia; order Thermodesulfovibrionales; family Dissulfurispiraceae; genus JAMCVZ01. The sequence continues at coordinate 3,430 of JAJZPZ010000001.1, read as the reverse complement.
TGTGTTTTGATGCCAGGGGATTAGTGGTGTGGCATGCCTTGCAGACCTTTGGAAAAGGTATTTTGTTTGTCCGGGGTGAGGAGTGTGCAGATGTAATAGTAAAAACAGTAAATAGCAATAGAATCAAAAGGATAGCCAGTTTCTTTCTTGCAACAAATCCTGAGGCAACTGAGCCTGCATCGTGTCCTGACATGCAGGCGCTTGAAGAGGTTTTGTTTGAACTGTGGAAAGGGGAGAAATGCGTCATAGCCCTTTGGTTTACCTCCTTGGAAGACCGTATAAAGACTGATCAGTAAGGACAAACCATGTCTAAAGAACTACTTTCTTAAGTTATAGCATAAATAAAGAGGAGGAGAAAGGTGAAATGTTGAGTTCTCTGGAGTTCAGAAGAAAAATGAGATTTGAAATATGGCATCCTCTTTCCACTGAAAACGATGTAAAGAGCCCGATGAGCTTGTTGCAAAAGTGAGGGAAGTGCTGGAGATGTAAGTCATAATCGCGTACATGGCCCCCTCTGCTCTGGAGAGCCTCTCAAGTGTGGCGGGGAGGTCCCCCACAACCGAGCTGCCCGGCGCATTAAAAAACAAAATTCACGCTGAACCCTGCCAAAAGATGCACAAAGGACAACAGACTTGGTTTCACGCGAGATAACTTACTGATTTTATAAGATAATAACACTGAAAACAGGACACCTCACCAAGCCATTCCGGAAGCCGGGATTGCAATTTTCTGCAGCTCATGTGTTGCAGCCGAAAGAGTTAAAAATTCTACTCTATGGTAACATAGAAAAACCAGATGAATATGAACGACATGCTTATGTTTTTACAGGGCAGCGATAAGAAACTCTTCTTTCTTATAAACCATGGCACAGCAAATGCTTTTTTTGACCTGCTGATGCCTTTTTTGACTGTCCGGGGGTTTTTGCTGTTTTTCCCCTATATTTTGTTTATTCTCCTGAGGGCCTGCACGAAGGGGGGGGGATCTGAAGAAAAACCTGATCTGAAAGCAGCCTTGTGGGCAGTCCTTATCTCATTCTGCTCTTTTGTACTGACGGACTGGTTTGTGCAGGAGATAAAGCAGGTAATCGGAAGGATACGGCCCTGCAACGCACTTGACGGAGTCAGGCTGCTGGTTGGGTGTACACAGTCGTTTTCGATGCCGTCGAATCACGCTGCAAATGTCTTTGCAGCCGCTGTCTCGCTCTTTTACCTCACCCGAAAATCCGTTTCAAGAGCAGGCGCGGGATATCTTTTCCTCCTCGCTTTTCTTATTTCCTATTCGAGAGCATATGTTGGGGTGCATTACCCCGCAGATATCCTGGCCGGCGCTCTCTTCGGCGCCGGCATTGCCCTTCTGCTCATTCTTCTCTACAAGCGCGCTGTCCTGAGATATAAGATACAGCCATATACGACGCTCCTCTTTGCCGGACTGGCTGCTATAAGTTTGTTCCGCATTTATTACATCTCACACGGGCTGCTGGATTTGAGCCCGGATGAGGCCCATTATTGGGAGTGGTCGCGAAGACCGGACCTGAGTTACTATTCAAAAGGGCCTATGATCGCGTATCTCATTTATATCGGCGCCGCGATATTCGGGGATACTGTTTTCGGCATACGGATACCGGCTGTCATCTTTTCAGTCCTGAGCAGCGTATACCTGTTCAAGCTTGCCGGTCTTATGTATAAGGATGATGCGCCTGCAACCTCCGGAGGAGAGCTTCAGGAGGGCATCAGGGGAAACCCTATCGGCCTGTCCTCTGCATTGCTGTATCAGATTATCCCCCTCTTTGCGCCATTCGGAATTCTCTTCACCATAGATGCACCTTTCCTGTTTTTCTGGATACTTTCCCTATATCTTTTCTGGAAGGCGGTGCAAAGCGAGGGGCCTGGTGAGAGTACGCGCTCCGGTATATGGATATGGGTTCTTGCAGGCCTGTCGATCGGCCTGGGGCTTTTGACAAAATACACGATGGCGTTTTTTTACCTCTGCGGCTTTCTTTTCCTCTTGCGATCAGAAAAAAGATATCTGTTGAAAACCTGGAAGCCCTATGTGGCGCTGGCCGTCGGGTGCCTGGCATTCAGTCCTGTCGTCATCTGGAATATGCAGCATGACTGGATAACTGTGAGACATACGGCTGGTCAGGCCCATGTTGCCGAAGGCCTGAAGATATCCCTGAAAAGTTTTCTCGAATTTTTCGGTTCACAGGTAGGCGTAATCACCCCTGTTCTTTTCGGGATGATGTTCTATGCCCTGTTTAAGCTGCAGAAGGGGTGTCGCGGCGTGCGCTCCGCCTTTTTGTTTTATTTCTCTGTTCCGGTCGTCGCGTTCTTTTTACTCAAGAGTTTGCAAGGCAAGGTGCAGGCCAATTGGGCGATGACCGGCTATATAACAGGCATTATAGCCCTTGTAAGGTGCTTCTCGGGGAGTTCACGGGCGCCGGGAGACGGCGCTGACGCGCTGATGTGCGGGAACGGCGTGAAGCTCCCGGCCCCCCGGACTTCCAGGCTGCTGTATTTTCTGGGAATCGGTCTGGCATTGTTTGTTACTGCGGTAAGCCACTATCCCTCCCTTGTAAACTTACCGCTGCGCCTGGACCCCTCAGCCAGACTAAGGGGCTGGAAGGCCCTGGGAGAAGAGGTCGGCAGGATATATGAGTCTATGCCGGGAACTGCCACGGGGAAGGGAGATGTCCTGATCTTCTCCGACAGTTATCAGGTGGCGAGTGAGCTGGCCTTTTACGTGAAAGGGCATCCGAAAACATACGCGATAAACCTCGGCAGAAGAATGAACCAGTATGATCTCTGGCCCGACATAAACAGCGGTGCAAGGGAAATGAAACAGGGGCAGGGAAAACTTCGGACAGACACAATTGACGGCATCTTTGTTAAAATAGGTGAGGCGGACATCCCACCGGAAGTCGCAAGGTCTTTCGGCAAATTCGACAGGGAAACATTTAAGGCGTATGAGAAAGGCCGCGTAGTGAGGGAATACTCAATCTTTTCCTTGTACGGCTTCAAGGGAATGGTAATGGAAAGGCCGGAAACTTTTTAGCAGCCCAGGAGAGACTATGACTTTATCTATTGTTATACCACTATACAATGAAGAAGAAAATGTTAGGGCGCTCCATGAGAAGATAACAGATGCCCTGGATAGCCGCAAGATAGAGTATGAGATAATCTATGTGGATGACGGCAGCAATGACAGGACCTTACAGCTCCTTGAGGACCTGCAGAAAGAAAACGGGAATGTTTTAGTCCTCAGCCTGAGAAGAAACTTCGGACAGACCGCTGCGTTTGCTGCAGGTTTTGACTTTGCCAGGGGAGATGTCATTGTAACTATGGATGGTGATCTCCAGAATGATCCGATGGATATTCCGAGACTTCTGGATGCAACAAGGGAGTATGATCTTGTCAGCGGCTGGAGAAAAAAG
>JAJZPZ010000097.1 GCA_021847795.1 Nitrospirota bacterium | reverse complement strand
ATCTATTGAAGAAGCGCCGTCCCCTTCGCTCGACGACAACCTGCGCCGGGAAATCTGTTTTACCGCAGTGCGCCTGATGCGCGAGATCGGCTACACCACGGCCGGGACCGTGGAGTTCATTTTCGACGCCCCTGCAAAGAAGTTCTATTTCCTCGAGGTCAATACACGCCTGCAGGTCGAACACGGCACAACGGAACTCATAACCGGGCTTGATATCGTGGGCATCATGCTGGATGTGGCGATGGGCAGAGAGCTTCCCTTCAGGCAGGACGACATCCGGCCGAACCGGTGGGCGCTGGAGGTCAGGCTCAATGCGGAAGACCCCAAGAGCTTCAGCCCGTCCTTCGGCGCCATTACCCGCCTGCAGGCTCCCCAGGGACCTGGCGTGCGCATAGCCTCGGGTGTATATGAAGGCGCCGATATCCCGCCCTACTATGATTCGCTCTTCATGCTCCTGATGACAGCGGGCGCTGACAGGGAGGATGCGGTAAGGACCATGGACAGGGCCCTGAGCAGGAATCTCAGGATCGAGGGGGTAAAGACCCTTGCCCCTTTGCTGCTGAGCATCATCAGACACCCGGCCTTTATCGCAGGGGAATTCTCCACCCGTTTCATCGAAGAGCATATGGCTGAACTCATCTCCATGTTCAGGGAGCACAACAGTGAGGATGAAGCGCTGAAGATCGCAAAATACGTTGCAGAGATATCGGCCTTGGGACCGCAGAAATGGATGTAAGGAAGAGAAAGAAGACAGCCGGAGCAGACCCGCACCGGGAAGCGGAAGATCAGAAGACCGTGGTCGGAAGACGGAAGTCTGATAACGGGAAAGGGGAAGCAGGGAGCAACCCTGCTGCCGGACCCTGTCCCCCGCCGCTTGTCGCCGTCAGGCCCGGGATGTCTTCCCGCGAGATCGTGCAGACCGTGCGCTCCGCAGAGGGGATCATGCTGACTTCTACGGGAATGCGCGACGCAGGGCAATCCGATTACAAAAACCGGCATAGGATCTATGACCTTGCCACCCTTGCTCCTTACTATGACAGGATGGGACTGTTCAGCGCTGAATGCCACGGGGGCGCGCGGTGGCATGTGGGCGTAATGAACCGGAGAGAGGACCCTTTTGAGGAGATCGGCCTTTTGCGGGAACTCATGCCCAATGTGCTCCTGCAGACCCTGATCCGTGAAACAAATCTCTTCGGGTACAGGCCCTATCCGAAAAACGTGATCGAATATGTTGTGTCCAGGGTGGACATAGATGTATGGAGGTGCTTCTCCTTCCTCAACGATGTGAGGAACATGCGCACTGTTGCCGAGGTGGTGATGAAAAGGGGCAGGCTCTTCCAGCCGGCAGTCTCCTTTACCCAGGCGGATTGGGCAACGAATGCCTATTACCTCGGCGTTGTGCGGGACATGGTCAGGCTTTGCGGCGGGGTGGATGAGATCGTCCTTTGCATCAAGGACATGGCAGGAGTCGGAAGCCCGCAGCGGATAAGCAGCCTTGTGGATGCTGTAAAACAGGAATTCCCTGAACTGCTGATCCAGTATCACCGGCATACTACTGACGGGCTTGCCATGCCTGCTCTCCTGGCTGCTGCGCAGGCAGGGGCCAAAATCCTCGACGTCCAGGAAGACTCTTTAACGCGCTTTTACGGTCAGGCGCCTGTCCTGGGGCTCCAGGCATATCTCGAGGAATCAGGAGTTGCGGTTAATATCGACAGGGGTTGCGCAGAGAAGGCCGTCCAGAAGGTGCGCGAATGGATCGGCCACTATGAATGGGCCGAGTCGCCCTTTAAAGGCTATGACCACACCGTGACGCACCACAGAATGCCGGGTGGGGCATTCCCCAGTTCCTTTGAACAGGCAGCCAACGGCGGGTTCCTTCACCTCATGCCCGCCATCCTGGAGGTCATGTCCCTTTACAACAGGATTATCAGATATTTTGACGTCACCCCGGGCTCCCAGATCACCTGGGTCACCTGCAGCGGCATTGTGAACAGATACGACAAGGAAAAAGGAGAGGCCGGCGTGCGGCACGTGACCAGGCTCCTCCGGAAATTTGTTGAGGAAAAAGCGCAGGACTTTACATCCATGGAAAAAAGCGAGCAGGAAGAACTCCTCGCACTTTTCAGGACCGCTCCGGGTGATTTCAAGAACCTTCTCCTGGGCGGGTACGGCAGGCTGCCTATGGGCTGGCCTGCAAAGTGGGTCTACCGGAGCGCCTTCGGCGACGAGTGCGATGCGAAGATAAAGGAACGCAAGGAACTCTCCCCGCTGGAATCACTGGCTGATGACGATCTTTCCAGGCTCAGGCAGGACCTCTCCGGGCACATCGGCAGGCCGCCTGAGGAAGAGGAATTCATCCTGTATCTTATGCACCCGAAAGACGCTCTGGAGATGATCAGCTTCAGGGAGAAATATGGCGAGGCCCCGCTCCTCCTTCCCACTGATGTCTGGAGGGCGGGACTGAAGAGGCCCGGAGACAAAGTCGAATTCGAAGTCCAGGGCAAGCCTTACTGCATCGAGCTTGTTTCAGTCGGCGCAGAGCACGAGGGCCTCATCCATGTGGTGATGCGGGTCAATAACAAGACACGGGTGTATACGGTCGAGACGCCGAGAGTGAAGAAGACCGAAATACGGATGGCCAGGGGGCTGAACGAGATCGGCGCCCCGATCAACGGCAATCTCTGGAGGGTCGGCAACCCTGACAGGGGAGCCATCAAGGCCGGGGATATTGTCCACAAGGGAGAGGAGATCGCCAACCTTGAAGCAATGAAGATGGAAAACGCGATCGTCGCGCCCTTTGACGGCCAGGTTGCTGAAGTCTGTGTCAGGTTGAATGAAACCGTGCAGGAGGGGCAGCTCCTTTTCATCATCGAAAAGCCGGCCGGGCACATCGACTGAGCGCTGTTCATTTCCATCCCGGTCCATTATAATTTCCGTATGCGGGGCACGAGCTTGCCCTGTTGCCCGAAGCAACAAGTCTCTGTCGCTTAAAACCGGCATTCCTGATATCCCGGAAAATCCGAGGCCGCTATGAACTGGCATCAGAAGCAGACAGGCGAGATACTGAGTGAACTGAAGTCCTCCCTTCAGGGCCTTTCGTTTGAAGATGCACGGAACCGGCTTGAAGAATACGGCCCCAATGAGTTGCCGGAGAAGAAAAGGAAGTCCCCTTTTTTGATTTTCCTCGGCCAGTTCAGGGACCTAATGATCCTCATCCTCATCGCAGCGGCCCTGATCTCGGGAATTATCGGAGAGTTCTCCGACACCATCGCCATTGTAGTAATCGTCGTCCTCAATGCCGTGATCGGCTTTGTCCAGGAATACCGGGCTGAAAAGGCCATGGCCGCTCTCAGGAAAATGTCTGCCCCTGCCGCCGCAGTCATAAGGGAGGGAGAGTTGTCCACTGTCCCTGCTTCCGAACTTGTCCCCGGCGATTTTGTGGTGCTCGAGGCCGGTAAAATCGTCCCGGCGGACATGAGACTTGTCGAATCCGTGCAGTTAAAGACAGAGGAAGCCGCGCTTACCGGTGAATCACTCCCTGTGGAGAAACATACCGGTGATCTGCATGACGAAACGCTTCCCCTCGGGGACAGAAGAAACATGGTTTACACGGGCACCGGCGTGTCCTACGGAAGAGGAAGCGGAATCGTTGTCGCCACCGGCAAGGATACGGAGTTCGGGAAGATTGCGGCAATGCTCCAGGAAGAGGAAGAGGTGAAGACGCCTCTTCAAAAAAGGCTTGCTGCATTCGGCCGGAAGCTTGCTGGCGCCGTGCTGGTCATATGCGGAGTTGTTTTCGGCATCGGGGTGCTGAGGGGGGAGCAGCCGCTGCTCATGCTCCTTACCGCCGTTTCCCTTGCCGTGGCTGCAATCCCGGAGGCCCTTCCTGCTGTTGTGACCATCTCCCTCGCCCTCGGCGCAAAAAAGCTGGTGAAACAGAATGCCCTCATGAGAAAACTCCCGGCAGTCGAGACCCTCGGGGCGGTCACCTATATTTGCTCGGACAAGACAGGCACGCTTACGCTCAACAAAATGACGGTCGAAGAGATATACCTGGACGGAAAAATAGTAACGGACAACCTTAAAGACAGTAACTCTGAAGGCAGTAACAAGTTACGAGTAACAAGTAACGAGTTAAAGACTAACGACGAAGACTCGTCACTCGTCACTCGTCACTTGTCACCATCTTCGGACTCGCCACTCACCGCTTTTTTTACGGCTCTCGCCCTGAGTAACGATGTATCTGTGGATGCCCGTGGCACTGTTGTCGGAGATCCCACGGAAGTCGCCCTGTATGCCTTTGCAAGGGATCATGGTTTTGATAAAGAGACTTTGAAAAAGGAATACCCGAGGGTTGGAGAAATACCCTTCGATTCCGAGAGAAAATGCATGACCACCTTTCATAAAAGACCTGACGGCAAGTTTGTCTCGTTCACAAAAGGTGCGGCAGATGTGCTTGCCGGCAAAACCGATGCTTCACAGCCTTCAGCGGGTGACATGCTGGAGGCGAATGAAAGAATGGCTGCCGGGGGGATGAGAGTGCTGGGCATCGGCATGAGAGCGTGGGAGATGCTCCCCGATGATATGTCTGCCGGAAATGCAGAGACAGGGCTTGTCATGCTCGGCCTCGCAGGAATGATGGATCCGCCACGGGAAGAGGCCCGGGAAGCTGTATCACTATGCAAGACCGCAGGGATAAAGCCTGTCATGATCACCGGCGACCATCCCCTTACTGCCCGGGCAATTGCAAAGAGGCTCGGCATCCTGACCGAAGAGGCAAGGGGTGTAATCACCGGGCGGGAACTGGAGAAGCTGACTACCGGGGAGTTGGAAGAAAGGGTTGGGCATTTCAGTGTCTACGCACGCGTTGCCCCTGAGCAGAAATTAAAAATCGTGAAAGCGCTTCAGCGCCGGGGCCAGTTTGTAGCCATGACGGGTGATGGGGTAAACGATGCGCCTGCCCTGAAAAGGGCCGATATCGGGATTGCCATGGGGATTACCGGGACCGAGGTCTCGAAAGAGGCGGCCCACATGATCCTCCTCGACGATAATTTCGCCACAATCGTTAAGGCCGTGAAGGAAGGGCGGAAGATATATGACAACATCAGAAAATTCATCAAATACCTCCTTACGACGAATTCGGGCGAAATATGGACGCTTTTTCTTGCGCCTCTGGCCGGTTTGCCGATACCTCTTCAGCCAATTCATATACTCTGGATAAATCTGGTGACCGACAGTCTCCCGGCCCTGGCCCTTTCAGCCGAGCCTGCTGAAGGAGATGTGATGAGCAGGCCGCCGAGGCCCCCGCAAGAGAGCGTATTCGCCCACGGGCTCGGATACCATGCCGTATGGGTCGGCCTGCTGATGGCCGGGGTGGCGCTCTCTATGCAGGCGTGGTCGTTCAGGACCGGGCATGCCCATTGGCAGACAATGGTGTTCACCGTGCTCTGCCTTACGCAGCTCGGCCATGTCCTTGCCATAAGGTCGGAAAAAGAATCGCTGTTCAAAGCAGGATTGCTCTCCAACAAGTACCTTTCCGGTGCGGTCGTGGCCGCCTTCTCCCTGCAGATGGCGACCGTATATGTGCCGTCCCTGAACCCCGTATTTCAAACGGCGCCCTTAACGTTCAGCGAGCTGCTCCTTACCCTTGCACTATCGTCTGTAGTGTTCTTTGCCGTGGAGCTTGAAAAGTGGGCGCGGCGGCGCGGCCTGCTCCATAGCTGATCCGCGTCTTGCTTTCAATGCGTTAAAGTTCATGCATTTATGATAAAATATACCCTCTTTATCCTGCAGTTGTATCCGCAAACGTATCATTCAGGAGGCATATATGGCTGAAGTTGTAATGCAGACGGACTTTAAGGATGTGAAATTTCTCAGGAGAGGGAAGGTCAGGGATGTGTACGAGGTTGACGACCACCTTTTGATCGTTGCTTCGGACAGGGTCTCTGCTTTTGATGTCGTGCTGCCCAACGGGATTGAGGGAAAGGGAAAGATATTGACGCAGATATCCCTCTACTGGTTCAGCCGGATGAAGGATATTATCGAAAACCATATAGTGGCAACTGAGGTGAAGGACTATCCTGCCGTGCTCCATAAGTACGGCGCTGTCCTGGAAGGCCGGAGCATGCTGGTGAAAAAGGCGAAACCCATGCCTGTCGAATGCATTGTAAGGGGCTACCTGTCAGGTTCGGGCTGGAAGGAATATAAAGAAAAGGGCACTGTCTGCGGAATAAAACTGCCCGGCGGACTGGTTGAATCATCGCGGCTGGATGAGCCTATCTTTACTCCGAGCACCAAGGCCGAAGAGGGCCATGACATAAACATAAGTTTTGATGAAGTGAAGGAGCTGGTCGGAGATGAATTGGCCGTAAAGCTCAGGGATGCGAGCCTCGGCGTGTATAAGAGGGCGCGGGAGCTGGCGGAGCAGAAGGGCATAATAATCGCCGATACCAAAATGGAATTCGGGTTGTTCGAAAACAAGCTGATCCTGATCGACGAACTGCTTACCCCTGATTCTTCGAGGTTCTGGTCCCGTGAGAATTATCAGCCGGGGAAAGGGCAGGACAGTTTCGACAAGCAGATCGTAAGGGACTATCTCCTCACCCTTGACTGGGGCCAGACCTATCCCGGCCCCGTGCTACCCGACGACATTGTGCGGAAGACTTTGGCACGGTACAAGGAGATCCTGGAGATACTGACGAAGTAGAAGCAGGCTTATTCATGGAATAAAACAAGCGGCGCTTGCTCATGGCGGGCCAGAAGGAAAGAATGCTTTATCAGTGTGCAGATGAAGAACATTGATTTAACCTTTATCACCAACGAAGGCAATCAAAACCTCAGAAAGAGGTTTGAGGTCCTGATTAAGGACACAAAGCTTTTTGACTGTCTTGTCGGATATTTTTATACGAGTGGTTTCCATGCTATTTACAAATCATTGGAGAATACAGAAAAAATCAGAATTCTTATCGGCATAAGCACAAGCAGGCAGACCTATGATTTATTAAAAACCGCTGTACGAGACAGTCAGCAATCGTTTCAATTCTCCCATGCAGAGACAAAGCAGGAAATCGGCGGCTTGTTTGAAAAAGAGATGGAAGATTCCGAAGATAATTACAAAGTTGAAGAGGGAATTGTTAAATTTATTGAATGGTTGCGCAGCAAAAAGCTGGAAATCAGGGCTTATCCGTCGCAAAACATCCACGCCAAGCTCTACATTATGACCTTTGCTGAAGAAGACAGGGACACGGGAAGGGTGATTACCGGGTCCAGCAACTTTACGCACAGCGGTCTGGTCGACAATCTTGAATTCAACGTAGAGTTGAAAAACCGCTCCGACTATGAATTTGCTCAACGGAAATTCGAGGCGCTATGGAAAGATGCAGTTGATGTCAGTGAAAAATATATCCAGACGATTGAGGAAAAGACCTGGCTCAACCAGAACATTACCCCTTACCAACTTTACCTGAAGTTCCTATACGAATATTTTAAGGATGAATTGAGTCAGATCGATGAATTGTTCGTAAAGTATCTGCCTGAAGAATTCAAGAAACTTGAGTATCAGGAGCAAGCGGTTCTCAATGCAAAAAAAATAGTCGAAGAATATGGAGGCGTTTTTATCTCGGATGTGGTCGGGTTGGGGAAGACGTATATCTCCGCCATGCTCGCCGGACAGCTTGACGGAAGGACATTGGTGATCGCCCCCCCCGTGCTTCTCGACAGGACCAATCCCGGCTCCTGGCCGAATGTATTCTCGGACTTCAGGGTCCATGCCGACTTTGCCTCTATTGGAAAAATTGATGATATAATTGCTCAGGGAACAGAGAAATACACCAATGTAATTATTGATGAAGCCCACCGCTTTCGCACGGAAACCAATGTTACGTATGAGAAATTGGCCGAGATTTGCCGGGGCAAAAGGGTGATGCTGGTAACAGCTACCCCCTATAATAATTCGCCCAAGGATATTTTAAGCCAGATCAAGCTCTTCCAAAAATCAAGAAAAAGCATCATTCCCAACTTGCCCGAGCTCGAAGCCTTCTTTAACGGTCTGGAGAAGAAGCTAAAGGGACTTGATCGCCAGGCGGACTACGCCGAATACATCAAAACCGTGAAAGACAACGCAAAAGAAATCAGGGATAAAGTGCTCAAATATTTAATGGTACGCCGTACCAGGAGCGAGATCTCAAAATATTTCGCCGATGACCTTAAAAAGCAGGGCCTCAAATTCCCCGACGTTGAAAGCCCGGTGCCGTTTTTTTATGAACTCAATGATGTTGAAGACGAAATCTTCAATAAGACTATCGAATTGATAGCCAGGAAGTTCCAGTACGCGCGTTATATGCCGTTGCTCTATTATAAAGGCGATATAGATCAACTGGAGAAACAATCACAGAAGAACATGGGTAAGTTCATGAAAATCCTCCTGGTCAAAAGGCTTGAGAGCAGCTTCTTTGCGTTCAAGAATTCGCTGGACAGGTTTATTCATTCGTATGAAATGTTTATAAAGGAATTTGAAAAGGGCAATGTATATGTAAGTAAAAAACATACGAATAAGATTTTTGAGCTGTTGGAAAATGACGACGACCAGGCTATACAGCGATTGCTTGATGATAAAAAGGCTGACAGGTTCGTGAGCGCCGACTTTACGGATGAGTTCATCAAAGTCCTGCAAAGTGATTATGCAATCCTGAAACAGGTCAAGGCGTTATGGCGGAAAATTGACCGTGACCCCAAGCTCCTCAAATTTATAGATGCACTTTCCGATACTCAAATCCTCAAAGAAAACAAACTCATAATCTTTACAGAGTCCAAGGAGACCGCTGAATACCTTGCAAAAAACATTGATGGCGCCTTCCCCGGCAAGACACTGTGCTTTACCGGTGGTTCCGGTGAGGCGGTACGTGATAAGGTGATAGAAAACTTTGACGCAAAAGCCCGGCATCCCAGGGATGATTACCGGATGTTGGTTTCAACCGAAGTATTGTCCGAAGGAGTCAACCTGCATCGGTCTAATGTGGTGATCAACTACGACATCCCCTGGAACCCTACTCGCATGATGCAGAGGGTGGGGCGTATCAACCGCGTAGATACAAAGTACGATAAAATTCATACCTTTAACTTTTTCCCCACCAGGCAGTCCAATGATCAGATAAAACTCAAAGAGGCGGCAGAGGCGAAGATCAGCGCCTTCTTATCGCTGCTCGGCGGAGATTCTGCGCTTTTGACCGAAGGAGAACCAATCGGTTCACACGAACTGTTCAACCGTCTCATTTCAAGGCAAGTTCTTACTGGCGAGGATGAGATTGAGGAAACTGAACTGAAATATCTCCACCTGATTAAAAGTATTCGTGACAAGGAACCGGTTTTTTTTGAGAAGATCAAGCGCCTGCCAAAAAAAGCGCGCACATCCAAAAAAGATAGTGATAATAAGAACTCTCTTGTCACCTATTTCAGGCGTGGAAAACTGCAAAAGTTCTTTTTAGCCCGCACTGCCGGTGCTGCGCATGAACTTGATTTTGTCTCCGCAGCAAAGCTTCTCGAATGTGAAAGTGACGCAGAGAAGGAAAAGCTGCCCGAAGGATTTTATGACCTCCTGGACAAGAATAAGGAAGCTTTTATCTTTGCAACCACGGTGGAAATGGCCGAGCCTCGTGTGCGGCGCGGCAGGGACAGCGCTGCCGCTATCCTTAAAATCCTCAAAGTGACGCTGAAGAATACGAGTCAGTTCACAGACGACCAGGAGCAGTATCTCAGAAAGGTTTTCACGCAATTGGAGGAAGGCGGCCTGCCGAAGCAGACTGCCAGGGAGGCGCTCAGTGCGCTTGAAGATTTGAAGCAGGGCTTGGTGAATCCCTTTAAGGTTTTGGCCGGCCTGCAAATGCATATACCTGAGCGGCTTCTGTCAGGCCACTACTCAGAGCAGAACACCGCTGTTTCCGGCAAACGTGAGGTTATCTTGTCGTTATATTTGACCTGAAGATATGGACAGACAACAGGCACAGGATATTGTCAGGAATACCTTTGAAGCTGCCTTTGATAAGGGACGGTTTATAGGCTTTATTAAAAATCTCCTGAATTCCGTCGAAGCCGCCTCGTTTTCTTACAAAGGCAATCTCATACCCGACGCATATGAGCACTACATTAGCACCCTTGAACGAATCGGAAAATATGCCGCCGGTGACCAGAAGATTGATATTCTTATTGTAAAGCTCAAGAAAAAAACTTCCATCGAACGCGCCCGCACCATGCAGAGGAACTTTATTGCATGGTACTTAAACGGCAGTCGCGGCGGCGAAATGAAAGATGCCGCTTTGGTTGCCTTTGTTTCGCCTGATGAAGAAGACTGGCGTTTTTCTCTCGTCAAGATGGACTATCGCTTTGAAGAGGGGAGAAACGGCAAGGTCAAGATCAAAGAAGAATTCACGCCTGCCCGCAGATGGTCTTTTCTTGTCGGTAAAAATGAAAAGAGCCATACAGCCCAGACACGGCTTGTCCCTATCATGGCCGATGACGTACATGGTCCCACACTTGCGGAACTTGAAGAAGCCTTTAACATCGAAAGGGTCACAAAGGAATTTTTCGAAAAATACCGCGACCTCTTTCTGCGGACAAAAGAAATGCTTGATGATATCGTTGCCGGCGATGCGCATATCAAAGCCGATTTCGAAGCTAAAGGCGTCAACACTGCCGACTTTGCCAAGAAGCTCCTGGGACAAATCGTCTTTCTCTATTTCCTCCAGAAAAAGGGATGGTTCGGCGTTGCACGGGACACGGATTGGGGAACAGGCTCCAAACAATTTCTGCGGGAACTGTTCGAAGGCAGGCATGGCGCATATACAAACTTCTTCAATGATATTTTAGAGCCGCTTTTTTACGGAGCGCTCCGTATAGATAGAGCCCATGATGACGGCTATTACAGTCGATTCAACTGTAAAATTCCCTTCTTAAACGGTGGGCTCTTCGATCCGATCAACAATTACGACTGGGTGCATACAGACATCATCCTCCCGAACGAACTCTTTTCCAATGCGTTCAAGACGAAAGAGGGAGATACGGGGACCGGCATTCTGGACATCTTCGACCGTTACAATTTCACGGTCAAAGAGGACGAGCCGGTGGACAAAGAGGTTGCCGTCGATCCTGAGATGCTGGGCAAGGTTTTCGAAAATCTTCTCGAAGTCAAAGACCGTAAATCAAAGGGCACGTATTATACGCCGCGCGAGATTGTCCATTACATGTGCCGGCAGAGCCTTGTCAATTACCTCCATGAAGCATTAAATGTCAGTGTTTTCTACGAAAAAGTCGGAAAAGATCAAACCGTCATGTTCAAGGATATGGGCAATGAACCGCAGACGGACTTGACGATAGAGCACAGGGCCGGCCCTGTTATTTCAAAAGAAGAGATTGAAACACTTATCAAGTACGGCGAGCAGGTTGGAGAAAACGAAGCAAGAGTTGAGGCCAAAGGCAGAGAAACCGGCGCCTACTCGTATAAGCTATCCGAGAATACCCGTCGAAACGCCAAGCTCATCGATGACAAGCTGGCGGAGATCAAAGTCTGCGATCCTGCCATAGGATCAGGCGCTTTCCCGGTCGGCATGATGAGCGAGATCGTAAAGACAAGAAACGTCCTCTCGGTCTTTATTAAAGACCCCAATAGGACCATCTACAATTTCAAACGTGAGTGTATAGAAAAGTCTCTGTACGGCGTGGATATTGACCCCGGAGCTGTAGAGATAGCCAAGCTCCGTTTATGGCTCTCGCTTGTGGTGGATGAAGACGACATCCGGCATATCAAACCCCTGCCTAACCTGGACTACAAGATTGTCTGCGGGAATTCTCTTTTTAGCGTAAATACCCTTTTCCATCATCAATCGATCAAGAAGCTTGAAGAGTTGAAAAACAGATACTTTGAAGTAACCAATCCTACGGAGAAGATACGCTTTAAGAAGGACATTGACGGCCTGATTGCGGAGATAACACATAACGACAAGCATTTCGATTACAAAGTTTATTTTAGCTAGGTGTTCAACAAAAAGGACGGCTTTGACGTAGTGATTGCAAACCCGCCCTATGTGCGGCATGAGTCAATCAAAGAGATGAAGCCTGAGCTGAAAAAGCAGTTTGGTGATTTCTACTGCGGCACGGCGGATATTTATACCTATTTTTATAGGAAAGGGTTGGATGTCCTCAAGCAGCGGGGACAT
>JAJZPZ010000096.1 GCA_021847795.1 Nitrospirota bacterium | reverse complement strand
TCCGATCTGGTTTAGGATTTGTCATATGTTTTAAAACGTCAGGCCTTCCCTTTCAAGCAGCATCTCCCCCAGGAATGATCCGGGTTTTGCTTCGGAATTCGGGACAAGCTCCGCCTTGTCGAGTCCGTAGTGTTTGATGCAGGATGCGCAGATATAGAATTTTACACCAAAATCCTGGATAAGGGTATTCATAAGATCTGCTATCGGCGAAAATTCGTCCTTTTTCTGCCACGTCAGGCTTTCCGCAAATCCCTTCTTTGCAAGCAGGGCACCCTTGTCCATAAGGAAGAAATCGAGTTCGATATCAAGGGCCTTCATATTTGCAGCAAGCTGCATTGCCCCTGCCGCCTTGTCGGGATTATCGTAAGAACCGGTAATGATGAATACAAACTTTTTCTCTGCCATAGTCTGTCTCCTTTATTTTTGAAGTCTCGGTTTTGCCCCCAGTTTGTACAGTATGTTTGCCATGGGGCAAAAGCCCGTGAGTGAAAAGATGATCAGGTTTATTCCCACAAGCGCGGTGAGTATCAGCCAGTAAGGGCTGTGCACCCAGGCCAGTATGGCGCTGGAAAGGGAAAACACCCCTGCAACGAGCCATATGATCCTCTCAAGATACCATGTGTCGGTTTTAGCGATATACATACTTCCTCCTTAGTAAGCGACAAATTCCAAATCCGAATATCTAAATCCTAAACAAATCCAAAACCCCAATGACCCAAATCCAAAACGTGTTCGGAGTATTTGAATTTTGAATTTAGATATTGTTTGGAATTTCGTGCTTGGGATTTATAATTTCTCCTTTTGCTCCGTGTTTGACTTTTTCATGGCCCGATCCTTATAGATGTAATAGAGCACCGGCACCATTGTCCTGGAAAGCAGGGTGGAGGCCACTTCGCCGGCCATAAGGGAAATGGCCATGCCCTGGAATATGGGATCAAAGAGTATGACCGATGAGCCGACAACAACTGCTGCTGCGGTGAGGAGCATCGGCCTGAACCTTATAATGCCTGCCTGGATAACCGCTTCCTTGAGCGGGACCCCTTCGGCAAGTTTGAGTTCGATAAAGTCCACGAGGATAATAGAGTTCCTGACGACGATTCCGGCGCCTGCGATAAATCCGATCATGGAGGTCGCGGTGAAGAATGCGCCCATAAGGGCATGCCCCGGAAGTATTCCCACCAGGGATAGGGGAATGGGCGCCATGATGACAATGGGAACAATGAAGGACTTGAACCATCCGACCACCATGATATAGATGAGGATCAATACCGCTGCGAAGGCTATGCCGAGGTCCCTGAAGACTTCGTAGGTGATATGCCATTCCCCGTCCCATTTTAGGGAGTAGGTGTTTTCAAGCCAGGGTTGGACCGAGGAGTACTGCTTCAGCTCGTAACCTTCGGGAAGCCTGAGCTTTTTGACCATATCCCTCATCTTCAGTATGGCGTAAACCGGGCTCTCCTCTGTGCCGGCCACATCTCCGGTAACGTATACCACACGTTTGAGGTTTTTCCTGTAGATGGTCTTGTTCTCCAGGCCTTCCTTTACTTTGACGAGTTCGGAGATAGGCACGGGCACGCCTGTATTCGAGGGGATTGTTATCTCCTGCAGACGTTCTATCCCTGCCCGTTCGGCCAGAGGGGTCCTCAGGTATAATTCAACGGGCTCCTTGTCGTTTTCGATGTGGGCAAGCCCGGCGACCGTGCCTCCCAGGGCCATCTTCAGGGTTTGAGAAACAGCTTCGGTGCTGATCCCGTTGTACGCAGCTTTCTCTTTGTCGACGTCGAAAGTGATTTTTTCCTGGTCGTCTTCAACATACCAGTCCACGTCCACCACTCCTGAGGTCTTTTTGAATATATTCTTGATGTCCCGTGCAATCCCGATCTGCCTGTTGAAGTCAGGGCCGTAGACCTCTGCGACAAGGGTGCTCAGCACCGGGGGGCCGGGGGGGATCTCGACAATTTTAATCCGGGCGCGATATTTTTCGCCGATACTGTCGATGGCCGGCCTGATTCTCTTTGCTATATCGTGGCTCTGGGCCTTTCTCTCGTCTTTGGGAACGAAATTGACCTGTATGTCCACCCCGCTGCCTGATGATCTGAGAAAGTAATGCCTTACCAGCCCGTTAAAGTTGAAGGGCGCTGCAGTGCCGACATAGGACTGGTAATTGGTGACCTCCGGCACGGTCTTCAGATATTCGCCGATCTCCCGCGAGAGCGCCGCGGTCTGATCAAGGGGCGTATCTTCAGGCATATCGACAATGATCTGCAATTCGCTTTTATTGTCGAAGGGGAGCATTTTTACGGTTACCAGTTTCAGCGGCACCAGGGCGATTGCCCCCCCCATCAGCAGGAGCACCAGGAGGAGCCCGAGAAACCTTTTCTTTTTGCTTTCGAGCAGCCCCCTGAGATTCTTTTCGTACAGGCGGTTCAATGTCCCCAGTATCCTGCTCTCTTTCTCCTGGAGATGCTCTCCGCTGTCTTTTTTTGTCCCCTTCAGTACGATGTAGCTCAGCCAGGGGCTGATGATGAAAGCGATGAGCAGGGACAGCAGCATGGCCGCCGATGCTCCGACAGGGATAGGGCGCATGTAGGGCCCCATCAGCCCTGACACGAATGCCATGGGCAGGAGCGCCGCTATCACGGTAAACGTGGCGAGTATTGTCGGGTTGCCGACCTCATCAACTGCGAGCACCGCCGTTTCAGGGTCTACTTTGCTCATCCTGAAGTGGCGATGTATGTTTTCGACCACCACGATGGCATCATCTACCAGTATTCCGATGGAGAAGATAAGGGCAAAAAGAGTGACCCTGTTCAGGGTATAGCCGTACATATAATTGACAAGAATAGTAAGTGCGAGGGTCACCGGCACGGCTACGCCCACCACAATGGATTCCCTCCAGCCGAGGGCGAGGGCTATAAGTATGGTCACGGAAATGGCAGCGATGAGCATGTGTTCGAGGAGTTCATCGGATTTTTCCTTTGCCGTGTCCCCGTAGTTCCTTGTTGTTGTTATTTCCACTCCCGAGGGTATGACATTCCCCTTGAGCGCTTCAATTTTCTTCAGCGCCCTTTCCGCGATATGGGTCGCGTTCGTGCCTTTTTTCTTCGCAATGGTGATAGTCACCGCTTCATATTGACCGGAAGCGGGCGCGCTGCCGGTTTCCCGACCGGCGCCGGAAAGAGTGGGGGGGGTGCCTCCACGGCCGGAGGCTGGTCCAAAGCCCATAAATACATAATTTAAGGGCTCTTCAGGACCATCCTTTACATTTGAGACATCTCTCAGGTAAACAGGCTTTTCATTGAACACGCCGACGACGACATTCCCGACTTCCCGGGCATCCTTGAGAAACGAGCCGGTTTCAACAAGAAATTCCTTGTTTTGTGACGGGAACGCACCCGAGGGCAGTGCGAAATTGGCCTTTTGCAGCGCGCCTGCTATCCGGGCAGGAGACATGCTGTACGCCCTGAGGCGGGAGGGGTCGAGACTTATCTTCACCTGTCTCTTCTGTCCGCCGATTATGTTGAATTCCGATACCTCGCTGTCTTTTTTCAGCTCATCAGCGACTTCGACGGCGACTCTTCTCAATTCGTATCCGTTGTACCGCTCGCTCCAGAGCGTGAAAGTGAGAATGGGCACATCATCAATGGACCTCGGCTTGACAATGGGCCGGGATACACCTGGAGGGATGGTGTCGTAATGGGACATGAGTTTGTTGTAGAGCTTGACAAGACTGCTTTCCATGTCCTGCCCGACATAGAAGCGCACTATAGCGGTGCTCATCCCCGGCTTTGAAATCGAATAGACGTATTCGACGCCCTTGATCTCCCATAGGAGCTTTTCCATCGGTTTGGTGACGATTTCCTCCACCTCTTTTGCCGAGGCCCCGGGGTAGGAGACAAAGACATCGATCATGGGGACCACGATCTGCGGCTCTTCTTCCCTCGGCGTGACGATGATTGCAAATACGCCGAGAACAAGCGCTGCAATAACAATAAGGGGCGTCAGTTTTGAGTTGATGAAGGCCTTTGCTATTCTGCCGGCCGGACCGAGCACGTTCATTTTGTCGCAGCCTCGCGTACTATTCCGCCATCCACGGCCTTCGGGATGCCGCCTGTGATTATCCTGTCATTAGGGTCCAGGCCTGACAGTACCTCGATCCGGTCTCCGTAAAGCCTTCCTGTCCTGATGAGCCGGTAGGTTACTATCCCCTTCCCGTCAACGGCATACACACCTGTAAGCTGGCCTTTCCGGACAACGGCGTTTGCAGGCACTACAATCGCCTCTTTCTGACCGACGGGTATCATTACCCTTGCGTAGAGGCCTGTTCTGAGCAAAGGGTTTTTTATCGCTATCTTCACGAGAAAGGTCCTCGACATGGGGTCTATGGAGGGGACGATTTCCGATATCCTGCCGTTCACCTGCTGCCCGATGGAATCAATTGAGACATCCACAGGCATGCCGACCCTGAGCTTGCCGGAAAGTTTTTCATCCGGATTTGCCTCAATACTAAAAGATGAATTGTCCTCAACCGTGATGACCGGCGCTCCCGGAACCGCCATGCTGCCGAGTTCGATTTTCTTTGCCGTCACCACCCCCGACGTGGGTGCGGTTATTCGCGTGAAACCATGGGTTATTCGGGTTTCGGCCAGCAGGGCCTTTGCCCTTTCGTAGTCGATATCGGCAACCTTTTTCTGTGTCTCGATCTGGTCTATTTCCTGCCGGGATATCACTCTTTCATCGTAGAGGCCCTTGTATCTCCCGTAGGTGATTTCCGTGAGGGATTTATTCTGGTTCGCCGCTTCAACGGCCTTTTCCGCGGCCTTTACCCTCTGGACGACGTCCCTGTCATCCAGGGTCATGAGGACCTGCCCGGCACGGACCCTGTCTCCTTCTCTTACCTTGAGCGAGGTCACCGTGCCCATTGTCCTGCTCGCGATCATGCTTGTGGTCTTTGCTGTTACCGTTCCCGAGGTCTCGTAATAATCATCGAGCCGGGACGGCCGCACTTCTGTAATGACCACGCCTGAAACAGCGGGTCTTTTTACCTCCGCAGTGCCCGGCTGGACCTTGCTTTTGCACCCGGATGCCAGGAACAAGACGCCGGAGATCAGAAGCCAGAAAAATAGAAAGGACACGGCTCTCTTTGAGATGATTCCCTGTTGCGCTATTAAGCCCGTACTCTGATCTTCGGCCCCTGCCTTCCGGCTTCTCATATGTTCCTCCACGATTTATTCTTCAATTTTCAGGTCTTTTAAAATCGTCCCGCTCTCATAGCTGAGATCGGCTATGGCTGTCCTGTATTCGTTCTCCCTCGCTACCAGGCCTGCCCGTGCATGGTCGAGGCTTACCTGCGCATCCAGGAGATCGATGATAGGGGACAGGGAATTTTCATACCTTACCTTAACCAGCCGCCTGCCCTCTTCAGCGGTCCTGAGCGCTGCAGCGGCAAGCTCGGCGTTTTTCTTCGCTTCACCAACCCCGAGGTATGCTTCATAAACCTTGAAGGATATCGCTTGTTTCAGGCCCTTCAGTCCCTCTTCAGATTCCGCTGCCCTGAATTTTGCCTTTGCCCGCTCATGCTCGCGTTTTGTGCCGTCAAACAGGTTCCACCTGAGAAAGGCCGCAACCTGCCAGCTCTCTCCTTCCGAACCAGGGGCGCTGTGGTCGTTCATTTGATAGGCGCCGCCGATGCCGATGCTCGGCAGATAGGCTGATTCCGCAAACCTGATGCTGTTTTTTGCGTTTTCGTTCCGCGCTTCCATGGAGCGGATGTCCTTTCTCGACAGGGACGCCTTGTTGTAGTAATCAATGTTCATGAGAGGGATCTCCATCTGCTCCCCGGCAACATCCACGGCCTCGTCTGTGCCGAGCAGCAGTCCCAGTGCCTTCCTTGCGACATTCAGGTTTTTTCCGGCGCTCACCAGTTTCTGTTCCGATCCGGTGACCGTGGTGGAGGCCCTGAGCGTGTCCGAATAAAGTCCCAGGCCCGACTTGTAGCGCAGTTCGGCTATGCGCAAATGCTCTTTGCTGTCAGCCAGCGCTTTTTCCGCGCTATCCCTGTATTCTTTTGCCGTCATCACGCTGAAGTAGGTCCGTATGACTTTTACGGCCACTTCCTCTTTTTTCCCGGCGTAGTCCTCGCCCTGGGCAGAGTATTCTTTTTTCGCCATTTTCAGCCCGAGGGAAGCGCTCCGCGAAAAGAGGAGCTGCTCAAAGGAGAGGGACGTCTGGAAATCGTTTATGGCCTTCGGGTTGTTCAGCGAAGTAACGGCAAAATCAGAGGAGGCAAAGCGCCCCTGGTTCAGTTTTGCCATAAAGGCATATGTCGGGTTGTCGGTCCTCATGAATCTCTCTTCAAAGGCTATCTTCGGAAGCAGCGGGCTCCGTGCAATGCCGATATCCTCTTTCCCTGCTGCAAGGGAGTTCTCAAAGGCCTTTATCTCATAGTTATTCTGAAGGGCAAGCCTTACTGCCTCTGTAAGGCGGAGCTGCCTGCCAGCAGCATGGGCTTTGCCCGGTCCCGCAACCGGTAAAATGAATAAAAAGCCTGCTGATACGAGCAGGGAAATAAGGACACGCAGCATATCCCTCTTGTCCTGCATCTCTTCCCTCCGCTGTCTAGACATGTCTGCCTCCCGGCCTCCCGGCTTTTTTGTTAAGAGCCTTCCGGCGCCCCTTTTGATCACTTTCCCTCCGGCGCATAAATTCCTTCAGTGTTTCCATATCACAGCGCCCGGTCTTTTTCTGGAAATCGTCGCAATCTCTTAAAGAGGTAAGATCCTTCAGAATAATTTTATCACTATTCAAAACCTTATTTAACAGGGACAGAAACAGGAGGTGCTTTCCGGGAAGATTTTTCCTGATGCGATAGAACATCAGCTTGCCTTCCCGCCTGTCTTTAAGAAAACCTGCTTTCGAGAGCAGGGAGAGGTTTCTTGATATAAGGGGCTGGGACATATTCAGCACCCCCATGATCTGGCAGACGCAGAGTTCCTTTTCTCCAAGGAGCAGCAGTATCCGGAGCCTTGATTCATCAGAGAATATCTTGAACAGTTCCAGCATTTCTTCCATAAACGTATTTATATACGATTATATGAAAAATAGTCAAGAAAAATCTAAACTGTTAAACAATAATGCGGGATTGCAGGATAAAATGACTCGGGCTGAGAGCGCAATAACGGCAGTGATGCGTGATGCGTGGAGAGTTCAAAGGCGTTATTCTTAACTCATCACTCATCACTTTTCACTGTCGTTATTGCGCTTCGGGGAAAAATTCCGTATCCTGATAGTATGCTGAAATTTGTTGTTCACGAGCATCATGCCAGGCATCTCCATTTTGATTTCAGGCTTAAAACAGTTTCGGCGTCCTGAAGGTTGTGTGTGCAAAGCGCTTCTCCCGCGCGTGGCTGTATGCATGCCCTGATGTTTCAAATTTGGACGTTGCTGTGATCCTTGTGGGAAAAATCAACTGCAAACCAAAAAAATAGAATAAATTTCTAATTTCACGTTGACTTTAGCCTATGTGCATGATAATGTACTTCATTATAAAGATATTATGACAGGAGGTGTTAAGCAAGGGGGACACGTATTGGGGGTAAGTGTGTGGAGGTAAAGTATTTTGTAATAAACATAATAAAAAGAGCTAAGATGGGAGGAGAGAATATGGGGAAGAGATTTGCAATTGTCTTAATATTAGGGATCGCTGCTCTGGGGTATCTCATGGCCGGAGGCACACATAATTCCGGAGTTGCCATTGCAGGCGATGCAGCAGGAAAGGTGATTGAGGCAAAGGAAGCAACTCCGGCAAAAGCGCCGACATTCAACGGAATCGCGTATATCGCAGGGCATGGCGGACATCTGGCAATTATTGACCTCAGGACGATGAAGGCGCCTGTGGATGTTGAAAAGGACAGGCTTGTATTCGCAGAAGCAGGCTCCGAGATGGAAGGCAAGATCGCGGGCATGAGCTTTGAGGAAGTGAAGAAGTCAGGAGGCACTCACGGTCAGGCCCTTATTAATGAAAAGGGCAAAAAGATCATGGTTGTGGGCACGCTTGCCGGAGATGTCTACAAGTACGACCTTGCAAGCGGCAAAAAGGAAGGTCCTTTCAAGGTCGGCGAGAAGTTCTGCGGCGCAATTGTCGGCCCTGACGGCAATATCTATTTTGAAGATATGGCCAACGGCAATGTCTACGTATGGAGCCCGAAAAAATTAAAAACAGTTGACAAGATGCCTGTCGGAAAGGCAGTATGCGGAATCCAGTGGACCAGGAACCACCAAAAGGCTTACATTTCCGATATGCCGACAGGTATTGTGTACGTATATAACTGGAAGACCAAGAAGAAAATAAAGGAGATATCAAGTCCGGAAATGACCTTTATCCACCAGGCAAGGATGACCCCTGACGGAAAGGAGCTCTGGGTGAGCGCCCCGAACGAGTTTGATCCCGGGCTGAAACCCGGCACGCATAAGAGCCAGGTTATCGTCATTGACACGAAAACAGACAAAATCACGAAGCGCATCATCCTGCCGGACAACATAAGGCCGCATGATTTCGCGTTTACTGCAGATGGAAAGTATGCGTTCCTTTCATCAAGGACCTATGGTGACGACAGCACCTTGAATATTATGGACATGAAGGACTATACTCTTGTGAGAAAGGTATCGGCATGCGCTGAATGCCACAAGGCTATGGGGGTGCAGGTTAAAGTTGATAAGGGTTCGCCGCTTCTCTGCGGTATCGAGGTGGATTGGAACCCCGGCAAATAATAGAAGCTGATTAACTGATTATAGCAGTGTTTCACCCCACTCAGGAGGGGGTTGAACAAACCCCCCTCTTTTCTTAACAATCCGGGAAAAGGTTTATGGGAAAAAGGATTAGAATATTCTCGATCGCCGTTAAAAACCTTAGAAGAAAGATTATCAGAACTGTACTGCTGCTCCTGGCTGTCACCGTAGTTACTGCAGCTTTATTCTCCGCGACCCTCTTTATTTCCAGCATGCAGAACGCCCTGAAAATAGGAACCTACAGGCTTGGCGCGGATGTGCTGGTTGTTCCGGAAAAATACGCTACCGAGGCCCGCGCAGCCCTGCTTGCCGGTGAGCCTACGAGTTTTTATATGGACAGGGCCGTTCTTGAGAAGGCAAAGCGGGTTGAGGGAGTCAAGGCGGCGACTCCGCAGCTTTTCATCAAACCTGCTTCCTTTACCTGTTGCTACAACGTGGATGTATTCCTGATCGCTTTTGAACCGGAAACGGACTTTACCATAACTCCGTGGCTTGAAAAGAACCTGAAGAAAAAACTTACCGGAAATGAGATCATAGCAGGCAGGACAGTGCCTGTCCTGGTGGGCGACAGCATACCTTTTTACGGCACGCTTTTTAATGTTGTCGGGACCATGGAGCCCACGGGCATGAAATTTTTCGACCAGTCGGTGTTTATGACTATGGATGCTGCATATGCGATGGCTGCGAGCTCGAAAGAGAACGCGATGCAGCCGATCACCATAGAAAGAAATAAAATATCCGCAGTGCTTATCAAGGTCCAGGATGGCTTTACCCCTGAAAGGGTTGCCATACGGCTGGAGCACGATATCGATGGAATAAAGGCCATAGCTTCGGAAGAGGTCATCAATACGGTGCGGCGGCAGCTGGGGGGCCTGATGAAAGGCATCCTGGCAATAAGCGTTGTCCTGTGGGTACTGGCGCTGCTCATGCTGGGCTTTGCGTTTTATATGATAGTGAACGAGCGCCAGAGGGAACTCGGGCTGCTGAGGGCAATGGGGGCGAGAAAGGGGCATATATTCAGGCTTATCGTTCTGGAAGCAATCCTTATATCCGTATCAGGCGGCATCGCCGGATTGATAGGCGGTTCCGCCCTTTTGCTGGGCTTTAAGGGCCTTATCATCAGCAGCTTCAAGCTGCCTTACCTTTTGCCCCCTGTACCGGTGCTTATGGAACTGGTGGCCGGCGCTGTCCTGTTTTCCCTTATGACAGGGCTCATAGCCTCTCTGATACCTGCCACACTGGCAAGCAGCCTGGAGCCCTACGAAGCGATACGGAAAGGAGAATAGGACATCATGATTTTCAGCTTTCGCCTTAAAAAGGAGGGCAGGCAAGGGATGATGAAGGAAAACCGGAAACCGGGGAAGGTAATTTCCGGGCTCCTGGTCCTGATGCTTGCCTTGACGGGAATTGTTTCCTGCGGAAAAGATGAGGCTCCCCCTGAAAAGAGCACAGTGGTCTCTACGAACCCTTATTCATCGGATTCCGTGTTTCTCGAGACAAAGAAAAAGCTTCGGGAAAACCCGAATGATGTGGATGCTCTCTATCATCTTGCAGATTTGTACGACCGCAACGGGCAATACAAGGAAGCAATAGAGGCATACGGGAAAGTGGTAAAGCTCAAGCCTGACATGGGTTATGCATACTACAAGATCGGCACTGCCTATGACCGGCTCAACCGACATGCCGAGGCTGTGAATGCTTTTAAAAAGACGATCAAATACATGCCCGGATACGCGCCTCTATATAATAATATGGGAGTGGCCTACGGGAAGCTCGGCAAAACCGGGGAAGCGATTGCGGCGTTGCAGAAGGCAATCAAGCTGCGCACGCGGTATTCTGCGGCGCGCTTCAATCTGGGAATGACATATCTGAAGACAGGAAACAGGAAAGCTGCTTTGCAGCAATATGAATCGCTCAAGGACATGGACAGCGGTATTGCCGATGCCTTGATGAAAGAGATCAAGGGCAACTCCTGAGGTTATTGCGGAAGCGGGAAGAGTGTAATGATAGAGATTAAGGACCTTACGAAAACATACACCGTAGGCGGGCAGGTATCAAAAGTTGTGGACCACGTGAGCTTTAAGCTCGCCAAGGGAGAGATCGTGTCGATCATCGGTCATTCAGGCAGCGGCAAGACCACGCTCCTCAGCCTGATCGGCGGCCTCACAAAGCCCGATTCCGGGTCGGTCATCATAGGCGGGAAAGATATATGGGCAATGGATGACGCCGGCCTTTCGGGATTCAGGAACAGGATGCTCAGCTTTATCTTCCAGTTTTCGAGCCTTATCCCTACGCTCACCGCTTTTGAAAATGTTGTGCTCCCGGCTGCCTTTGGCGACTACAAAGAAGAGATCACTGGATATGCAAAGGAGCTTCTCGATACAGTCGGGCTGGGTGATAAAATGAACTCCTTTCCCTCACAGCTCTCGGGTGGACAGCAGAGGAGGATCGCCATTGCGCGGGCCTTCATCAACAGGCCGGAGATCATCCTTGCAGACGAACCCACAGGAGACCTGGACGAGGAGACGGAGGCCGAAATCATGGCCTTGTTCAAAAATATGAACCGGGAGAGGGAAGTTACATTTCTCCTGGTCACCCATAGCTCCGAGCTTGCCGGGCAGGCCGGGCGGCAACTGAGGATGAGCAGCGGCCTGGTAAGCGCAGCATAACGGCTGCCTTTTGTTGCCGCAGGAACTCCCCGGCGGCCCTCCCACCGGTATCCCCGGTAAATTTGCAACTCTTTGAGACTGCTTCGCTCGCAAAGACAAAAAAGTTTCCGTAATTCGTCATTGCGAAGGGTCTTGTCTCTGAAGCAATCTCTCCTTTTTCACAGGAAATTGTGTATTCCACCCTTCTCATTGACAGGAGTTTAAGGATAAACCTCTTCGAATGGCTCGCAAAGCCAGCAGTAGAGCGGATTTAGCTATTTTTAGGGCGTAAGACCCCACTTGCATCTACTAAGAAACCGAACGCTGATAGGACTTCAGCTTGGGTCTTCGTTGGCATCTCTGTTTGGCGGTTGGCTTTTCTTCCGCCATCTTTCATGACCAACACTGAATGCAGGTGCCGCATGTCTTCCATAACATCTTCCGCAGTACGCCGAATGCCGGCAGCGTTAAGTCTCAATTCGATCCGCCGCAGATACGTCATGGCGACAACACAACTAAAGAGATGACACCGTATCTTGCTGTCAGTCCAATGTCTGATGGGTTGCATGGCAACCAGATCGTCTTCTTTGCTAAGCCGAAAGTGGTTCTCTACTTGCCAGCGGTCGAGACTGGCTTCCACTATTTCCGCTGTGGTCCAATCTGTATTGTCGGTGATGATAATATTCTTTCCGAACATCGAGCGCTTTCGCTCCACAGCGAGCACATCTTTGCGGAAACTCATTGCCAGGCCATCCGCCGTCTGTGAGAACTCCAGGGCATAGAGATCGCTGGGCACATGAAAACGTTCACAGAGTCGCAGATATCGTTCCCTGATCGCTTCCTGTTTGCGCCAGTGAGCCTCTTTATTGCGCACCTTCGCTCTCATGGCAAGCAGTTCCTGACGTAGCGCTTCCAGCTTACTGTCAAGCGTATAGGACTGCTTTCTTTCCGTGAGAGGATTGTACGTTACTACTACCGCCCGTTGCTTGCCCCAATATTCGCCCTTGGTGCGGTTCACCAGCATCCGGTCGTCTTGTTTCCCCTTCTCTACCAACTGCCGGTTCTTTTCAGTATCTACAGGCTCAAAGACATCCAGAGATGTTGTCGCCAAATCTTCGGCAAAGTAGGTTGAATAGGTCGTTACAAAATGAACCCGGGAATGCTCATCGATCCACGCGAAATTGCCCTCGGAGTTCATTCCTTTATCTACGACTACGGTAAGCCTCTGTTTGGTCTTATCAAGCCCGCATACAACACCGAACATCTCATCCATTACCGCCTCGAACTG
>JAJZPZ010000095.1 GCA_021847795.1 Nitrospirota bacterium | reverse complement strand
ACTACGGCCCGCTAAAAGGATGAGAACAGGTATGCATCATGGCTGAAGAAAAGAAAGCAGGCATAGGCGGTATTCCCGGCACAACATGGAGGCTGATCGCTGCATTTTTTATTGTGTCGGTAATTATCTATTCATGGAATATCTTTTCCAGTACCGGCGCCCCTGAGAAATATACGCTGAATTACAGTCAATTCCTGGATCAGTTGAACGCCGGCAATATCAAATCCGTTTCGATGAAAAAGCTGCATGTAACCGGAGAATTGATCAAAGAGGTGAGCATTCCGTATCCGGGGCAAAAGAAACCCGCACAGGTGAAATACTTCCAGACCATCCTGCCTTTTCAAGGAGAGGCGCTCCTGTCCCAGTTAAGGGAAAAGAAGGTGATTATCACCATCGAGCCTGAGAAACAGGGCTTATTCCGGCAGATGCTGATCGGGATCCTGCCATGGGCGCTGATCATCGGCGTCTGGGTTTTCATCTCCATGAGGAACCAGAAGCTTCAGGGGGGGGCGGGAGGACTCTTTGCGTTCGGGACAAGCAAGGCAAAACTGTATGACTCAAAAAAACCGAGCGTGACCTTTCAAGACGTTGCAGGGATGGAAAATGTGAAGATGGAACTGAGAGAGACGATAGAGTTCCTGAAAGATTCCTCCCGGTTCCTGAAAATCGGGGCAAAAATCCCTAAAGGGGTGCTGCTGATCGGGCCTCCGGGAACGGGCAAGACACTTCTCGCGCGTGCAACGGCAGGTGAAGCGGGCGTCCCTTTCTACAGCATCAGCGCTTCCGAATTCATCGAGATGTTTGTGGGAGTCGGCGCCTCGCGAGTAAGGGACATGTTCAAAAAGGCAAAGGCTTCCCAGCCGAGCATTATTTTTATCGACGAAATCGATGCAGTAGGCCGTACGCGCGGCGCAGGGCTCGGAGGCGGACATGATGAGAGGGAACAGACACTGAACCAGCTTTTGAGTGAAATGGACGGATTTGATCCCCATGAAGCAGTGATCGTCCTGGCCGCTACCAACAGGCCGGACGTGCTCGATCCCGCACTCCTGAGGCCGGGAAGGTTCGACAGGCATGTTGTAATCGACAGGCCGGGCTGGAAAGAACGGAAGGCGATTCTTGAAATCCATGTCAGGGGCAAGGTGCTGGCGGACACTGTCGACTTCGAGGCTCTGGCAAAGGGGACCCCGGGCATGACCGGCGCGGACCTTGAGAATCTTACGAACGAAGCAGCACTGGTCGCTTTGAGAAAAAATAAAGGCAGTATAGATATGCATGACTTCGAGGAGGCCAAGGACATTCTCCTTATGGGATCAATCAAGGAAGAGACCATAAGCGATCTTGAAAAACGGATTACGGCTTATCATGAAGCAGGACATACCCTTGCCGCATGGGAACTGCCCGGAGCCGATCCGATATACAAAGTCAGCATTATCCCGCGCGGAATGGCTATGGGCGTAACGCAGCTCCTGCCCGGGGAAGACCGGCATTATTATCCGCGCACCTACCTCATGAACAGGTTGAGCATAGCCCTCGCCGGAAGGGTTGCGGAGAAGATTGTTTTTAATGACAGCAGCAGCGGCGCGCAGAACGACCTGAAAGAAGCAACCGCACTGGCCGAGAAGATGGTGGCGCAGTGGGGGATGAGCGACAAGGTCGGCCCGATCAATCTCGGGCGCGGTGAAGAACATCCGTTCCTGGGCAGGGAGCTGTCTTCGCCAAAGCGCTACAGCGAAGAGATGGCCTGGGTCATGGACCAGGAAATCCGGGAAATGATAATCGATGCAGAAGCAAGGGCGACTGAAATATTGACCGGGAAACGACATGTCCTTGATGCCCTTGCAGAGGCCCTGATCAAAGAGGAGATGCTTGAACGTGCTGATGTGGAGCGGATCATAATAGAGGGGACGAAAGAATAGCAAGGCGGGGTCAGGTCTTTATTATCGAATAACGTTTTTCTCTGCCAACACAACAACGCTGATAGTCGAATAATGAAGTCCGAGAAAATTTGCCACTTCCCGCTGCCCATACCCATGCTCATATACTGCGGCCACTATCAGTTTATTACGGGCGGCCTTGTCACGTTCAGCAACGCCGCCAAAAAGCTTCCGCAACGATGGCCTTCTGAGGTGCCTTTGAGACCGTGGAATCTCGTGCAGTCCTGCGCCCTTCTTCGCATGCTCACTAAGCTTGTTTATAAACTCTTCTTCTCCCAGTAAGATTTGGCCTCTTACGTTCTCCCACAGCGAGCCTTTTCCAGTCCCTGCGTTAATGAATTCCCCATACGTAATCCGCGCCCTGTCTTTTCTCTTCCCGAACTGTCCAAGCACCCACTCTACTGTCAAGCATGGATGCGCCGGCATAACTCCCATGGTGGCCCCATAACTGCTCCATCGCCATTCATCAGGCCTGGTTGCAGCGCCCGCCCTGACTGGATTTAACACCACGTACCGGCAGGTTTCAAGCAAATGACTCTCCTTCTGGATGACAATGGCTTTGAATCTGCCCTGGAACACATGCCCTACGCGGTTGTGCCGTCTGTTGATTCTCTGCGTGTAGAGGCCGTTCAACTGCCTCATCCCTTTTGACAGATTGCCCTCAGGGGTTTCAATCACGAGATGATAGTGATTGTCCATAAGACAATAGGCGTGGCAGAGCCAGTTATACTTCTCATTGACTCTCTGCAGAACATCCAGAAACAGAGCACGGTCTTCATCGTCGTAGTAGATATTCTTTCGCTCGTTCCCTCTGGAGGTAACGTGATAGAGAGCCCCGTCAAACTCTATCCGCAATGGTCTTGCCATCTGTTTTTATACCATACCCTTACCGTCTTTTTCAATTATAAAGACCTGACCCTATTGGCTCCTATTGGCTCCAAAGAGCGGTTATGTGGTATAGTTAACTACTCATGAATGATTCCCTTATTCTTCCATTCGTGGATACACTCTCTTCCCCTCACGGGATTTTCATTATATAGCCCTAAAGTCCTCTTTTGTTGAGGCTCGTGTTCGAACCTGCCGGATTTTGCTCGGCAGAAGGCTTCCGCAAGCGCGAAAACGCATAGGACAACATTGCTTAAGTTATAGCAAAGCAGAAGACCACTTGCTTTAAGAAAAAAGGAGCCTCAGGCGTGAAAATAAACAAGAAAACCATCATAGGGAACCTGCCTCAATTGCGCGCGAGCTTCCACGGAACAGACCTGGCAAAAAAATGCGCTGTCTGCGAGCCTCCCTTGCGCTCGGAATTGTTCAGCAGCGATCAGATGGAGCAGCACGGCAAGAACCTTGCGGCCTTGCATAAATTAAGCCCGGGATATGCTCCTGATCAGCTCCTGGCGCGGCTGGCCGACAATGAAGGCATCCTGGCCGGAACCCGCGGCCTGCTGATTGAGGCAATTACGACTGACCGCCGGATTACGCCTGCAGGTGAGTGGTTGCTCGATAATTTCTACCTGATCGAAGAACAGATCCGCACAGCCAGGAAACACCTTCCCAAGGGTTACAGCCGTGAGCTTCCCCGCTTGCTGGACGGACTTTCGGCGGGCTTGCCGCGCGTGTATGACATCGCCCTGGAAACGATCTCGCACAGCGATGGACGTATAGATCCGCAAAGCCTCAGCAGGTTCGTTGCAGCCTACCAGGCAGTCACCGTCCTGAGGTTGGGAGAATTATGGGCAATCCCTATAATGCTGCGCCTCGCGTTGATCGAAAATCTCCGGCGCGTCGGGGCAAGGATCGCTGCCGACAGGCTCGACCGAAACCGGGCTGATCATTGGGCGGACCGGATCACCGAGACCGCAGCAAAAGACCCGAAGAGCCTGATACTGGCCATCGCGGACATGGCGCGGTCGAACCCGCCGCTGAAGAGCGCGTTCGTTGCGGAATTTGCCCGCCGGCTTCAGGGTCAGGGCCCTGCCCTGGCAATGCCGCTCACCTGGATTGAACAGCGACTCTCCGAATGCAGCCTGACGATCGACCATTTGGTTCAGTCTGAAAACCAGCAACAAGCGGCTGATCAGGTCTCGATGAGCAACAGCATCGGCAGCTTACGTTTTCTAGGCACGATGGACTGGCGCGAGTTCGTCGAAACAATGAGTGTTGTCGAACAAACCCTCCGCGAGGACCCCGGGGGGACATACGGCAGAATGGATTTCGCCACCCGTGACCGTTACCGTCACGTGGTGGAAAAAACAGCGAAAAGCGGTCACCTGTCGGAAGGCGAAGTTGCGTCCGAAGCAGTACGGCTTGCGCGTGAGAGCGCGGCCGATAAAGGCACCGGGAAAGGCGGAGATGATCGCGCATCTCACGTAGGTTATTACCTGATCGGCAAGGGATTGCCGCAGCTTGAAAAGGCGGCACAGGTGCGATTGTCCGTCTCCGGGGCCCTTCGGGAAGTAAGTTCCCGCTCCCCTTTACTCCTCTATCTGGGCGCGATCACGCTCATGACGGTGATCTTCACAGGGGGACTGCTGGCGAAGGCGCAGAGCGCCGTCTTGCACCCCTGGCTGCTCGCGATAACCGGTATGCTCTCATTGCTGTGTACGAGTCATCTGGCGGTTGCAGTGGTGAACTGGCTTGCTACCTTGCTGGTGACTCCGCACCCGCTGCCGCGAATGGACTTTTCCGACGGCATTCCACCTGAATCGCGGACTCTCGCCATTGTCCCGACCATGCTCACAAGCGCCGAAAGGATCGAGGGCCTGGTCGAGGCGCTGGAAGTCAGGTTCCTGGCAAACCGTGATGAAAATCTGCGCTTCGGCCTGCTGACCGACTTTCAGGATGCGGCAGAGGAAACACTGCCGGAGGATGAAGCGCTCTTATTGCTCGTCCGGCGGAGAATCGAAGGGTTGAATGTAAAATACGGGAATGCAAAAAGCGATAGGTTCTTTGTTTTTCACCGGCCGCGCCGATGGAACGCCCGTGAGCAGGTTTGGATGGGATACGAGCGCAAGCGGGGGAAGCTGTCGGAATTGAATGCCTTATTGCGCGGAAGAAAAAAGGGCGGGACACATGAGTCCCCGGAAAACCGCTTTTCTCTCGTTGTCGGCAATACTGCGGCGCTGGTAAACACAAAGTACGTGATCACCCTTGACACGGACACTCAGCTGCCGCGCGATTCGGCCCGGCAGCTTGTAGGGGCCATGGCGCACCCGCTGAATCGTGCTTACTACGACGAAGGCAAACAGCGCGTTGTTGCCGGTTACGGCATTCTTCAGCCCCGGGTCGGGGTGAGCCTCCCGGGCACAAACCGTTCCCGGTATGCGCGTATGTACGGGAGCGATTCCGGCATTGATCCGTACACGCGTGCTGTTTCGGATGTCTACCAGGACATCTTTCTTGAAGGCTCTTTTATCGGCAAGGGGATATACGACGTCGATGCCTTCGAGCAGGCGCTGGGCGGACGTTTTCCCGAGAACCGGATCCTCAGCCACGATCTTATCGAAGGGTGTTATGCGCGCGCAGGGCTGTTGAGTGACGTAATGGTTTACGAAGAGTACCCATCCCGTTACAGCGCGGACGTAAGCCGCCGGCGCCGATGGATTCGCGGCGATTGGCAGCTTGTGCGCTGGCTTCTGCCGGGAGTTCCCGGACCCGATGGACAACAGCAGAAAAACCCCCTCCCGCCGCTGTCCCGATGGAAACTCTTCGACAATCTCCGGCGCAGTCTCGTGCCTTCGGCATTGACACTGCTCCTCGTGCTGGGTTGGTCGGTATCGGCATCGCCGTGGTTCTGGAGCGTGGCGGTGATCGTGATCATTTTTCTTCCTTCTTTGATATCCTCTGTCCTGGACCTGCTTAAGAAGCCGGACGATGTGCTCTTCGTACAGCATCTCACTGCTGTGGGGCGCTCCACTGCCAGGCGTTCTGTTCAGGTTGTGTTCACGCTTTCTTGCCTACCCTACGAGGCGTTTTTCAGCCTGGACGCTATTGTGCGCACGGCTTGGAGAATGCTGGTCGCGCACAAGCGACTTCTCGAATGGAGTCCGTCAGGCGACCCGGACAAAAATAACCATATCTCCCGCAATAACTCCCGAATGAAGGGCCTCGCCGGCATCTGCAGGACAATGTGGTTTGCCCCTTTTCTTGCCGTAGCAGCGGGGATATATACGGCGCTTTTCCATCCCGCCGCCCTGGGAGCGGCTGCGCCCATACTGTTGCTCTGGTTTGCCTCACCCGTCATCGCGTGGTGGATCAGCCTCCCCCTTGTCCGCAGAGAAGCGCGGCTGAAGCCTGACCAGACCGTCTTTCTCCAAAAGCTTTCCCGAAAGACCTGGGCCTTCTTCGAGACCTTCGTAGGCCCTGAAGACCATTGGCTGCCGCCCGATAACTACCAGGAAAACCCTGCTCCTGCCGTTGCACACCGCACATCCCCGACGAATATGGGACTGGCGCTGCTGGCTAATTTATCCGCCCACGACTTTGGCTACATTTCCACGCGTCAACTCATCGAACGCACGACAAATACCCTCTCCACAATGGAAGGCCTGGAGCGCTACCGGGGACACTTCTGCAACTGGTACGACACGCAGTCTCTGAAGCCGCTGCCGCCCAAATACGTTTCCGCCGTGGACAGCGGCAACCTGGCAGCCCATCTGCTTACGTTGAGGCAGGGCCTGCTCTCGCTTCCAGATCACACTATCCTGGGCCCGCAAGTTTTCAGCGGACTCCGCGACACCATAAGGGTTCTCCTGGATGTCTCAGCCGAAGCGCGCCTTGAAGGGGATGTTCTTGCCTTGCTCGCTCAACTGGAAAGGGAACTGGAATCAGCGTGCAGCCTCAGACCGACTGTGAGCGCGGCTGTGAGGCTTCGCCTTGAGCAGCTTGCAGGGCTCGCAGGGGAGCTGCTTTCAGGAATCGACAGTTCAGCTGACAGCCCGGGAAATCAACCGGGCAAGCAGCCGGGCAATCAGCCGGACAATCCGGTAGTATGGTGGGCACGCGCTTTTGCCGGGCAATGCCGGGCCTCACTCGATGAACTGAAGCTCCTCGATTCTTACATAGTTCATGGCGCAGCTCATGGCACGGTCAGCGGCATTGAGGAGATGCCGACCTGGCGTGAACTGGCAGACAGGGGAAACGGTCCCGCTGCTGAGAGGATCGCGGACATTGAAAAGCTCGTATTGCAATGCGGCGAACTCAGCCTCATGGAGTATGACTTCCTGTTCGACAAATCAAGCAATTTACTGGCAATCGGGTACAATGTCGACGGCCACAGGCGGGACACGAGTTGCTACGATCTGCTGGCCTCGGAAGCGAGACTCTGCAGTTTCGTAGGTATCGCCCAGGGACAATTACCGCAGGAGAGCTGGTTTGCCCTTGGCCGCCTGCTCACGAACTTCGGCGGAGGGCCGATCCTGGTTTCCTGGAGCGGTTCGATGTTCGAATACCTCATGCCGCTCCTGGTAATGCCGACGTATGAACGTACGCTTCTTGATGAGACCTGCAAGGCGGCAGTGTCCAGGCAGATCGAGTATGGGAGGAAACGCGGGGTCCCCTGGGGCATTTCGGAATCCGCCTATAACACGATCGATTCTCAGCTCAACTACCAGTACCGCGCCTTCGGCGTACCCGGCCTGGGACTCAAGCGCGGGCTCGCCGACGATCTGGTAGTTGCTCCCTATGCCTCGGCGCTTGCGCTCATGGTGGCGCCCGAGGAAGCATGCCTGAATATGCAGCGGCTCGCTGCAGAAGGGTATGAGGGCAGATTCGGCCTCTATGAAGCGGTTGATTACACCCCTTCACGTCTGCCGCGCCGGCAGTCGAGCGCCGTAGTACGATCATTTATGGCCCATCATATGGGCATGAGCTTTCTCTCCCTTGCCTATCTGCTCCTGGACCGGCCGATGCAGAAACGGTTCGAGTCCGATCCCTTGTTCCAGGCAACCACGCTTCTGCTCCAGGAGCGTGTGCCGAGGGCAACGGCCTTCTATTCGCAGAGCGCCGACCTCTCCGGATCACCTACGGCTTCCTCCGGAGCAGAGGCCTCAGTGCGCTCTTTCAGCAGCCCGGACACGCCGTTCCCCCAGACGCAGTTGCTGTCGAACGGCAGATATCACGTGATGATCACGAACGCCGGCGGCGGGTATAGCCGGTGGAAGGACATCGCAGTCACGCGTTGGCGTGAAGACAGCACCCGCGACGACTGGGGCACGTTTTGTTATATTCGTGAAGTGTCGAGCGGTGAGTTCTGGTCGGCTGCATATCAGCCTACGCTCAAACGCCCGAAGAATTATGAAGCTGTTTTTTCGGAAGGGAGGGCGGAGTTTCGCTGCCTGGACCACGACTTTGACATACATACCGAGATCGCTGTCTCTCCCGAGGACGATATCGAGCTGCGCAGGGTCACGATCACCAACCGCGGCAAGACACGCAGAGAGATCGAGGTAACGAGTTATGCAGAGGTTGTCCTGGCGCCGCCTGCTGCGGACGCGCTGCACCCGGCATTCAGCAATCTTTTTGTTCAGACGGAGATCATCGAGCACAGGCAGGCGATCCTCTGCACCCGCCGTCCCCGCTCCCTCGACGAGCACTCGCCGTGGATGTTCCATCTTATGGCTGTCCACGGGTCGGAAACCGGCGAAGTTTCCTATGAGACCGACCGCCTGCAATTCATCGGCCGCGGAAATACCGTTGCCAACCCACAGGCCCTGAGCAGCGTCGCCGCGTTAACCGGGCCTGCTGCGCTGTCCGGCAGCGAGGGCGCAGTGCTCGATCCTATCGTCGCTATCCGTTATCGCATAACCCTTGATCCGGAAAGCCCGGCAACAATAAACATTGTCACCGGCATCGGTGAAACCCGGGACCTCTGTTTGGGTCTCGTGGAGAAATACCAGGACCGCCACCTCTCAGACCGCGTCTTTGATCTCGCATGGACCCACAGCCAGGTACTGCTGCGGCAGATCAACGCCACAGAGGCCGATGCGCAGCTCTATGCCGGCCTTGCCAGCTCCGTGATCTATGCAAATCCCTCGCTGCGCGCCGACCAGGGCGTCATCACCAGGAACCGCCGGGGGCAATCCGGTCTGTGGGGCTACTCCATTTCCGGCGATCTCCCGATTGTGCTTTTACAGATTGCAGACCCGGCCAACATCGATCTGGTGCGCCAACTAGTACAGGCCCACGCATACTGGCGCCTCAAGGGACTGGCAGTGGACCTTGTGATCTGGAACGAAGACCATGCCGGCTACCGGCAACTCCTGCAAGAGCAGATAATGGGACTTATTGCCGCGGGCATCGAAGCGAATGTGACGGAACGGCCGGGCGGGATTTTCGTAAGACCCGTGGACCAGATATCAGGCGAGGACCGGATCCTGCTCCAAACAGTCAGTCGCGTCATCATCACGGATAGTCTTGGCCCGCTCGCGGAACAGATCAATCGTCGCAGTCTTGCGCCGCTTATAGTACCGCGCCTTGCGCCGACCCGTGGTCTTCGCGCCGAGGCCCCGGCTGCCGGGGCAATTACCCGCAGCGACCTGCTGTTCTTCAACGGACTCGGAGGATTCACCCCCGACGGCCGTGAGTACATCATTACGACCACGCATGGACAGGTGACCCCGGCCCCCTGGGTGAATGTGATTGCAAACCCGAACTTCGGGACGGTTATTTCAGAGAGCGGATCTGCTTACACCTGGAGCGAGAATGCCCACGAGTTCCGCATCACTCCCTGGCACAACGACCCGGTAAGCGATTCCAGCGGAGAAGCTTTTTACCTTCGCGACGAAGAGAGCGGCCTTTTCTGGTCCCCTTCACCGCTGCCGCGCCGGGGGGCAAAGCATTACGTCAGCCGCCACGGATTCGGTTACAGTATTTTTGAACACACAGAGGACGGCATCAGATCAGAGATGTGGGTTTACGTAGCAATGGATGCATCGGTCAAGTTGACGGTATTGAAGGTGAAGAACGAATCCGGCCGGTCCCGCCGGCTCTCGGCAACCGGGTACGTGGAATGGGTGCTGGGAGACCTGAGGCCGAAAACGGCAATGCATGTAAGCACCGAAATAGATCCCCAAACCGGCGCGCTTTTCGGGCGGAACCCGTACAACACGGAGTTTGCCGACCGGACCGCTTTTTTCGACGTAGACGAAACGACCCGCACTGTGAGCGGCGACCGGACTGAATTCCTCGGCCGCAACGGCACACTTCGGGACCCGGATGCAATGGCCCGCGCGCGGCTTTCCGGCAGGATAGGGGCTGCCCTGGACCCCTGCGCCGCGATCCAGGTCCCCTTCGATCTGGCCGACGGGCAAGAGCGTGAGATTACCTTCAGGCTCGGCGTAGGACGAGACGCATATGATGCCGGCCAACTGGCGCTCCGTTTCCGGGGGCCCGCCGCCTCGCGAGGAGCGCTCGAAAAGGTCTGGCAGCACTGGAACCACACCCTCGGCGCGGTCCAGGTGGAAACTCCGGACCAGCCCGTCAACATACTGGCCAACGGCTGGCTCTTATATCAAACTTTGGCATGCCGTCTGTGGGCGCGGAGCGGATACTACCAGTCCGGGGGCGCCTTCGGCTTCCGCGACCAGTTGCAAGACGTGATGTCCCTCATTCACTCCGAGCCGCGGCTCGTGCGCGAGCAACTCCTCCTCTGCGCAGCCCATCAGTTCAGGGAGGGCGATGTCCAGCATTGGTGGCACCCTCCAGCAGGGCGGGGTGTGCGTACACACTGTTCGGACGACTTCCTCTGGTTGCCCCTGGCTGCATGCCGCTACGTTCTGATTACCGGAGACACAGGCGTGTTGGATGAGACTGTCCACTTCATCGAGGGCCGTCCGGTAGACAAAGACGAGGACTCGTATTACGACCTCCCCCACGTGTCTGCAGAAACGGCGAGCCTGTACGATCACTGCGTACGGGCCATTCTCAGGGGCAGCAGCCGCGGCAGGCACGGTTTGCCGCTCATCGGCTCGGGGGATTGGAATGACGGGATGAACAGGGTTGGAGAACACGGCAGGGGCGAAAGCGTCTGGCTGGGATTTTTCCTCTATAAAGCGCTCATGGAGTTCAGCGAGGTTGCACGCCTGCATGGTGATCTGTCCTTCGTTGAACACTGCAGGGATGAAGCTGCTCAACTGCGCAGCAATATCGAGGAGAACGGATGGGATGGCGAATGGTATCTGCGCGCTTACTTTGACGATGGGGCGCCGCTGGGTTCTGCAAGCAATCCCGAGTGCCGGCTTGATTCCATAGCGCAAAGCTGGTCTGTTCTCTCCGGCGCCGGGGATGCCGAACGTTCGCACAGGGCAATGGCAGCGGTGGACAAGCTCCTTGTGCAACGGGACCATAGCCTGGTCCAACTCCTGGCTCCGCCGTTCGACAAATCGGATCTGAATCCCGGCTATATAAAGGGATATGTCCCGGGCGTGAGGGAGAATGGAGGTCAATACACCCATGCGGCGATCTGGACCGCAATGGCCTTCGCTGCATTGAAAGACAGCGGCCGCGCGTGGGAACTGCTGGGGATGATCAATCCGCTCAATCATGCGAAATCCCCCGAAGGAACCGCGGACTACAAGGTGGAACCCTATGTCGTAGCTGCCGACGTATATGCGGTCGCTCCGCATACGGGCCGCGGTGGATGGACATGGTACACCGGGTCGGCCGGCTGGATGTACAGGCTTATCCTTGAATCACTCCTCGGGCTGAAACGTGAGAGGGACAAGCTGCGTTTCGCACCCTGTCTGCCCGGGAATTGGGAGGCCTTCAAAGTTCACTACCGGTACCGGGAAACCGTCTACCACATTACCGTGCTGCAAACGCGCGCGGGAACCGGTGAAAGTGTGATCGTCGACGGCCTTGAGCAACTCGATAAGGCAATTCCCCTTATTGATGATCATCGGGAACATTCGGTAGAACTGAGAATACCCGCCACGGGGCAAAACGGAGGGGGTCAACAGGCGCCACCTGAATAAAGTGCAAACCCTGTCATTGCGGGCCCGGCCTCATCGGGCGCGTGGCGCATCGACCTTCATTCCTTTCGCAATGACACCTTTCTTTTATCTCTTGCATAATACTTGGTAGTGTCTCAGTTTGCCCCAAAGCCTTTGTGATGCGATGAAGGACATATTCATATCAGGCCAGGTTTTGTAGTACCGAAATTCCCCAGGTGGTTTCAAATCAGGCCATAAGCCTGGTATGAAATACTTTTAAAGGGAGCGCCGTAAAGCCTTTGGGGCAAACTGAGACACTACCTAATACTTGACAAATTTGGTAGGGTTTTATAGCATAGATGATGCTACGATTGTCCACCAAAGGGCAGTATGGTGTCAGGGCCATGTATGAGATCGCAAAGGGCTATCCGGAAACCCCGGTAACCATAAAAGAGATCTCCGAAAAACAGGAGGTTTCCGTAGCCTATCTTGAGCAAATATTAAACAAGCTCAGAAAGGCGAACCTCATTAAAAGCATTAAAGGCCCTGGTGGTGGCTACCTCCTTAATAAAAGCCCGGATCAGGTAAGCATTGCAGCAATCCTGAACGAACTGGAAGGCCCTGTGGCCATAACCTCATGCCTTAATCCCGAAGAGGGATGCGTGAGAGTCGATAGTTGCGTTACCCATCTTTTGTGGAAAGCCCTGGGAGAAAAGGTTGAGGCTTTTCTGAGCACGATAACCCTCAAGACCTTGATATCCGGGGATTTATATAAGATAAAGGAAATAAGTTGACAATAATGATCAACTATTTTAATCTTGAGTAGCATGAAATTTGTCCATAACGTAAAAGCTGATGTAACTGCCGATATTGTATATATGATGTGCCCTATGCATCTTCTGAAGCTTGACGAAATGATGAAAGGGCTTGAAAAGGGGCAGGTCCTTGAAATCCTGACGGATTACGATGGAGCGCTGGAGGACATCCCCCAGTGGTGTGA
>JAJZPZ010000094.1 GCA_021847795.1 Nitrospirota bacterium | reverse complement strand
ATAATCCTGAACTCCAAGAACGTCCTGTTCTATTCCTTTTGGGCCGTGTTTTTTTTCGCGATACTGGCGAGTCACTTTCTTTCACAAAAAATATTGAAGTCCTTGAGGATAATAGAGGGGTTGGCTAAATCCATATCAGAGGGAAACTTTCATACGACAGGAAAGGTAAACTCCCAGGACGAGATCGGGTCTGTTATCCATGCCATCAACTCCATGTCGGAAGAACTCAGCAACAGGGAGGAGCAGATCATACAATCCAAAAAACTGGCATCAATCGGCATCCTTACCGCAGGTGTGGCCCATGAATTGACCAACCCCCTGAATAATATCTCCATGATCGCGCA
Organism: Nitrospirota bacterium; assembly: GCA_021847795.1. Classification (GTDB taxonomy): domain Bacteria; phylum Nitrospirota; class Thermodesulfovibrionia; order Thermodesulfovibrionales; family Dissulfurispiraceae; genus JAMCVZ01. The sequence goes on along the minus strand of JAJZPZ010000094.1, from coordinate 12,551 downwards.
AACCTACACGGAGCTTTATGATAAGCTGAACGGGGAGCAGAGGATCGAATTCATGAACAAGGTGGAGAGCGAGACGGAGAGGATACGGGACATCATAAAGAACCTCCTGGATTTTTCAAAGCCCAAGGAAGCCAACCTGAAAGAGACCGAGGTCAATGCGGTTATCCTCAAGACGCTCAAACTGGTGCAGAATATGCTCGACATCTCCAATATAGAAATAAAATTGAACCTCGAACAAAATCCTTTGCACGTCTTTATCGATGAGCACCAGATACAGCAGGTCCTGGTAAATCTTATCACCAATGCTGTCCAGGCGATGCGGGCGGGTGAAACAATTTTTATTTCATCGAAATCGGTGAAAGCCAGGGGCTCAGTGTTGATAACGGTCATGGATACGGGCAAAGGCATACCCCCCGAGTATGTTCCCCACATTTTTGATCCCTTTTTCAGCACCAAGGGGGAGGGGGGCACCGGACTTGGACTGTCCGTGAGCTATGGGATAATAAAGAATCACAAAGGGAATATACAAGTAGAAAGCAAGATGGGAATTGGGACTACTTTTACCATTGAGTTGCCTGCTTATAAAAAGGCCGTGATGAGTGGAGGGTGAGGGGTAACAGCGATAAATTCCCCCTTTGTTAAGGGGGGGAATTAAAAACACTCGGAAACAAGAGAGTGCCGCGGCGTGCGGTACCGGAGGAGGAAATAGATGGGTAAAAACAGGATTATGGTAATCGATGATGAAAAGATCGTCGGTGATATGGCGAAGATGTCACTTGAGCAGGACGGCTATGCGGTAGAGACTTTCCTGAACGGGGAAACAGCTCTTGCACGGCTGAGCGAACAGAAATTCGATGTGGTTGTTACCGACCTGAAGATGAAGGGCATAGACGGCATGGAGGTATTGCGGACGGTGAAAAAGCTGTATCCCGCGACCAGGGTGATAATGATCACGGCCTTTGCCAACCTGGATGCCGCAATAGAAGCGCTGAGAGGTGACGTGCATGACTTCTTCCCCAAGCCGGTAAAGATAAAGGAGTTAAAGGCGTCGATAGAGCGGGCGCTTGAAAAGGAAAAAAATTAACTCCCGGAACCGAAAGGGCAAATGCCCGACAGGATTTGTTGTGTGAGATGCGGCGCCAATGATGAAACCTATGGAGAAAGTGCTTAATTTTCTTAAAAGCATTACCGGGCGCGGCGCGGAGGGAAGGCTGTCTTTCACGGCCATGTTCGCCCGTTTCAGGCAGGTGCTTGACAACCATAACAGGGCTGCCGAGATCATTGCGGATATGGGGGACAAGCTCGGCGGCGAATATATATTCGACATCAATTATATCAAAAGCGCCTACGCGGAACTGCACCGCAGGCTTTCTGTTTCCCTGTCTGATTTCGATGTACTTACACGGCACAGGTATGCGCGGATAGGGGAAGTCTTCGACCGTATTGACGGGGAAATCAGGCGGCTTGTATATGATGAAGGCGCTGCATCGGGAGACCTGGTCGTGTTTTACGGGGACATCACCTGGAGCATGGCGCGTGAAGTAGGCGGGAAGAATGCGAACCTCGCTGACCTGAAAAACAATCTCCATGTAAATGTGCCTGATGCCTTTGCCGTTACAACACACGCCTTCGATGCGTTCATGAAACAGAACGGCATTGATGCAAAAATCGCGGCGCTGGCCCCGGACAAGGGAATAGGGGAAAAGGAACTGCGGGAAATCCGTGATGCGATTGATGCCGGCGCACTGCCTCCTGCCCTTGAGAACGCCCTCTCCTCAGCCCTTGCAAAGATCGGGACAGGATGCGGAAGGGACTGTTTTATCGCTGTCAGGAGCAGCGCAGAGGACGAAGACGGGAGGCATTCCTTTGCAGGGCAGTTTGAGACGGTGCTGAATGTCCCACTGGACCTCGGCAAGGTCGGGGCTGCGTATAAAAAAGTCATTGCCGGCCTGTTTTCGGACAAGGCCTGCGCATACCTGCTGCAGTCAGGTTATCACATCGGGAATATGAAAATGGCGGCGGCTTGTGTGCTCATGGTTGACGCCGAGGCGAGCGGGGTTGTCTATTCGACAGACCCGGGCGGAAGCGGGGACACCCTCATGATAAATGCGACCTGGGGCCTGGGAAGGTCTGTTGTCGAAGGGCAGACGGATGCGGACTTCTATTCGGTCAAAAAAGGCAGCGGCGCTGAAATAGCGGAAACCAGGATCGGGCAAAAGGCCTCCCTTATCACCGGAAGGAAAAGCGGGGGAACAAGCACGGTCCCCACTTCTGCCGACAGGAAAGCGAAAGAGGCGTTGACAAAGACACAAATCCTGGAACTGTCCGAACGCGCTCTGCAGATCGAAAAATACTTCAGGCAGCCCCAGGACATTGAATGGGCTGTGGACGGCGCGGGGAAGCTGTTTATCCTGCAATCAAGGCCCTTGAGAGCGCGGGATGAACAGGGGCCGGCTGCCGGTCCGGCGCCGGGGGCGCCTGATTCAAAGATACTCATGCGCGCCCGGGGCTTTGCCGTACAGAAAGGCTCCGGCGCGGGCAGGGCCTTTGTCCTGAAGAACCGCAATGATCTCGACGGTTTTCCGAAAGGCGCGGTCCTTATCGCAAGGAACGACTCTTCGGATTTTATCAGGGTCATGCCCTATGCAGCCGCCATTATCACCGACATCGGGACACCCACAAGCCACATGGCGTCCCTGTGCAGGGAATTCAGGGTCCCGGCAATCGTAAACGCAGGCAACGCAAGCGGGATCCTGAAACACGGGCAGGAGATTACCGTGAACATCGATGATGAGAACTCCGTGACCGTGTACGAAGGAATTGCACGGGGCATCCTTGAGCATGCGGGGCGGAAGACATCAGTGAGCATGGAGGACATTTACGAATTCAGGAAGAAGAGGTATGTGCTGAGGTTCATTTCTCCCCTCAACCTTATTGATCCCCTGCTGGATAATTTTTCCCCCGAGGGCTGCAAGACCATGCATGATATCCTTAGGTTTATCCATGAAAAGTCCGTAGTGGAGCTTGTGGAGAGCGCCCGGTACGGGCTCAAAGGCCACGCTGCCGTAAAGCTGGACCTGCCCATCCCCGCAGGAATTATGGCGGTGGACATCGGGGGGGGCCTGGATGCAGCCGCAGGGCGAAAAGGCAAGGACGGCACGCTTGCTTTTGAGCATATCCTATCCATTCCCCTGAAGGCTGTATTGAAGGGCATGATGCACCCCGGGGTCTGGCATTCCGAGGCGGTTTCCCTGAGGGCGCAGGACTTTCTTTCGAGCATGATGCGCATGCCTGACATTGCTTCCGCAAACGACGACTTTGTGGAGCATAATGTTGCGATTGTTTCACGGGAATATATGCACCTGAGCCTCAGGTTCGGGTACCACTTCAACATGCTCGACTGCTACTGCAGCGAAAACACCAGAGACAACCACATCTACTTCCGGTTTACCGGCGGCGCAACCGACATGACCAAGCGCTCGCGGAGAATACAGCTCATTGCCATAATCCTGAAAGAGTACGGGTTCAATATACGGGTAAAAGGCGATCTTATTATCGGCAGGCTTTCCAATATCAGGCAGGATGATATGGAGGCCACGCTCGACCGGATAGGACGGCTGATAGGCTACACCCGGCAGCTCGATGCGCTGCTCCATGACGACAACCGTGTGGAACAATACGCAAGGAACTTTCTGCAGGAAGACTACACGCTTTAGACTCATCACGCATTACGCATCATCTTTTACCATTTTGTTTGCATTCTCCCGGCGCTTTGCCTATAATACGCAAAACGGAGGACGTATGGCAGGGAAATACATGGTTTTCCTTTTCCTCACCGGATCTCTCTTCTTCTCTTCCGTTTGCGCCCATTCCGCTGAATCTCTCATCGGCAGCGGCTGCTCTGTAAGCGTACCGGGATACCTCTCTGATCTTGCCGAGGCTTATGAAAAAGAATCCGGGGTCAGGGTGTTTGTTCTGGGCGGCGGCAGTATCCGCGGCCTTTCCGACCTGCAGGAGAGGAGAGTCGACTTCGCTGCGTCCTGCCAGTCAAAGACCCCCGGCGATCCGGAAGACCTGGAATACATAATCGCCAGTTGGGATGCGCTGGTGTTTATTGTAAATAAGGCTAACCCGGTAAGCACGATCACTCCACAGCAGGTGAGGGATATCTACGAGGGAAAAATAACGAACTGGAAGCAGCTTGGCGGTCCGGACCTGAATCTAATCTCGGTTATCTCGACTCCCAAAGGTATGGGCGGGATCGGGGAATCGCTCAGCAAGATGATCTTAAACGGGAAAAGGCCGGCGAAACAAAAAAATTCCACCATGCAGGCCTCTTCCGTGGCAATATGGGAACAGCTGGTTGAGGAGATGCGCGAGGGTTTTGCCGGCACCGGCTTCGGCAGTGCACGGAAACGCAATGTCAAAATGCTCAAGGTAAACGGTGTGCCGCCGACAAAGGAAAATATCATATCCGGCAAATATCCGTTCAGGAGACCGCTCTACATCGTTATAAAAAAGAACGCCGGACCAGGGGTCAGAAAATTCATTGACTTTGTCCTAAGCCGGAAAGGGCAGAAGCTCATATCCTCTTACGGAATGCCTTCGCTTGCTGATCTGAAATGAACACTTCCCTGAAAACAAGGGTAACGGCCGTTGTTGCCGTTGTCGTAATCACTATCAGCCTGGCAAGCACCTTTCTTTTCATATCTGTCCAGAAAAGGAATATCGAAAGAGAAGTCATTGCAAGGGGGATCGCCCTTTCCGAAGCCCTTTCGAGGGCAGTGGACGAAGGGCTCGCCGCTGAAAATCTGAATTTAATAAAGTACGTTGAAGATATTGTCCATACAAAAGACGTTATCGATACCCAGGTGTTTTCGACGCTGTGGCTCGGCGTCGCCTCGGTCCCTGCCGGCCAGTTGAACGACCCCCCTGACCCCGGGGCTGTTGAATATTACAAAACGCCGAAGCATGATCATAATCATTTTTACAAAAATAAAGGCCCCTGGATTGATATCTATAATCCTGTATTCCTGGACCCCCCTGACCCCAGGGTCCCTAAAATGCTTATCGGATATGTCCGGCTGAAGATTTCAACCGAGCAGGTCAGGCAGTCCATCAGGGAAGCGGTGGCCTTCAATATATCGGCTGCCGTGCTGCTGGCGCTTCTTGCCATCTTTGCCCTCAACGCAATTATCGGGAAATACGTGCTCAGGCCGATCCTGAACCTTCACCTGTCCGTTTCAAAACACCGGGAAGGTGAGCTTCCTGAAACGGTCCCGGTTGATTCGAGGGATGAGATCGGGGAGCTTTCCTTCGAATTCAACCAGATGAGCCGCGCACTCAGGGAACGGGAAGAGCGGCTTGCCGAAGAAAAGGAGCGCCTTGCGGTCACCCTCCGCAGCATAGGCGATGCGGTGATCGTTACAGATATCGAAGGCGCCGTCACCCTGATCAACAGGGTGGCGGAAAAGCACACAGGATGGACCTTGCAGGAGGCGCTGGGCAGGCAGCTGTCGGAGGTTTTTCACATCGTCAATGAAAAGACCCGGAAACGGTGCGAGAACCCGGTGGAGAAAGTCATAAAACAGGGCATCATTGTAGGCCTTGCCAATAATACGGCGCTTATCAGGAGAGACGGTTCCGAAATAATAATAGAGGACAGCGCTGCTCCCATACGGGACAAAAACAGCGTAACCATCGGAGTAGTTCTCGTATTCCGTGACGTGACGGAAGCGAAGAAAATGGAGGAGGAACTGCTCAAGATTGAGAAGCTGGAATCCATCGGACTCCTTGCAGGTGGGCTTGCCCATGATTTCAACAATCTGCTTACCTCAATCGTGGGCAATGTCAGCCTTGCAAAAATGTACGTTCAACCCGGGAGCGAGGCGCACGACAGACTGGAGGCTGCTGAGGCGGCGTCACAGAGGGCAACAAGCCTGACCTACCAGCTTCTCACTTTTTCCAAAGGAGGCCTGCCGGTCAAAAAATCGACTTCAATTGTGGATATCCTCAGGGAGTCAGCTGCCTTTACCCTTTCCGGGACGGCAATTGCCCCTGAGTTTTCGGTTTCAGGGGACACCTGGAATACTGATATCGATGCCGGACAGATGAGCCAGGTCTTCAACAATCTTATCATCAATGCAGTTCAGGCCATGCCGGGTGGCGGAAAGCTGGTGTTTGCCGCAGGCAACGTAGTCATTGCGGAAGGCGATGTTCCACCCCTCCATGAGGGGGCGTATGTAAAAATCTCCATTCAGGATACAGGGACAGGGATACCGGATGAGCACCGCGTAAAGATCTTTGACCCTTATTTCACGACAAAACAGAAAGGAAGCGGCCTCGGCCTTGCATCCGCTTACTCGATCATCAAAAGGCATGACGGGCACATTGCCGTTGAGTCGGTCCCGGGCAAAGGGACGACCTTTCACATTTACCTGCCGGCCTCGCAAAGCAGGTCCGCTTCCCAGGCTTCTGAAGGCAGGATCATGAGTGCGGGGAGCGGAAGAGTTCTTGTCATGGATGATGAAGAGCTTATCCGCGGGGTTTCCGGAAAGATGCTGCGCTCACTGGGATACGAGGCTGAGTTTGCCCGGGACGGGGATGAGGCTGTTGAGATGTACCGGAAGGCCTTCATGGATAAAAGGCCTTTTGATGTGGTTATCCTTGATCTCACGATACCGGGCGGATTGGGAGGGAAAGATACAATCCAGAAGCTGAGGGCCGTGGACCCGGCTGTTAAGGCGATTGTATCAAGCGGCTATTCGAATGATCCGGTAATGGCGGATTATGAGCGCTATGGCTTCAAGGGAGTAATGACGAAACCCTATAATATCGAAAATTTCAGCAAGTCTCTCCATGCCGTAATAAACGGACAGGGCGCACCCCCGGACCTTCGGACATGATATCTTCAGCGCCTGAATGAATATGGAAAGGAGGGGGCGGGTTCCCACCTTCTCCCGCAGCCGGCTGAACACGCTGCTGATGACCGCTGCCCCAATTGCAGGCATTGCTGCGCCCTTGAAAGACCCCTTCTCGATAAAGGCGCTCTCAACTCTTTTACAATTTCCATTCTTTACACCTCCCTGGTAGTTTTGCGGCCGGAATTCCCCTGTGTGGTTTCAAATCAGGCCATAAGCCTGGTATGAAGATCGCCGCAAAGCCTTTGGGCTGAACTGAGACACTACCTTTTATTGCACTGGAGCGACAAAGGTATATAATTAGAATATACGCGGAAAAAAAAGTGATAAGTCTGAATGATACAGGTGAAAAATCCATTGGCCCGGAGAAGAGGTAATAAGGAGAAAGACAGAAACCTAACATGATATTCAGGAGAAAAACATGAGAAAGGAGACACCTGTAAAGCTCGTTGCGGTCGTTATTGTCACACTTATTATCGGCATCTGTACAGGCGCCCAATCAGGCTGCGAGCGTAAGAAAAGCAGCCCTGAAGTAGTCGTCGGCTTCCCCCGGTCCTTTGCCGATCTCGCAGAAAAGGTCCGGCCGGCGGTAGTGAACGTCAGCACCACCACGACAGTTACGATCCCGGGCAGTCCTTTCAGGCACTTTTTCGGTCCTGATGACGAGGGGCCGTTCGGTGATTTCTTCAAACGGCATTTCGGCGATATCCCGGACAGGAAGATGAAACAGAGCAGCCTGGGGTCTGGCTTTATCATAGATAAAGACGGGTTTATCATCACGAACAATCACGTGGTGGAAGGGGCTGACGAGATAAAAGTGACCCTTGCCGACAGCAGGGAATTCAAGGCAAAAGTAGTGGGGAGGGATGCGAAAACCGATCTCGCCCTGCTTAAGATATCGTCGGTGTTCAAGAACCTTCCGGTCCTCCCTGTCGGAGATTCGGACAAGATGAGGGTAGGGGACTGGGTGCTGGCCATCGGCAATCCTTTTGGTTTGGAACATACGGTGACACAGGGGATCCTCAGCGCCACGGGCCGCGTGATAGGAGCAGGGCCCTATGATAATTTTCTCCAGACCGATGCCCCTATCAATCCGGGAAACAGCGGGGGGCCCCTGGTAAATCTCGCAGGCGAAGTCATAGGCATCAATGCGGCAATAGTTGCGACCGGACAGGGGATCGGGTTTGCGATCCCGAGCAATATGGCAAAGGCCATAATTCCCCAGTTGAAGCAAAAAGGAAAGGTAACCCGGGGATACATAGGAGTATCCATACAGAACGTGACTCCGGAAATAGCCCAGGCCTTCGGCCTGAAAGAACCCAGGGGAGCGCTGGTGGGGAATGTTGTTCCCGGCGGGCCTGCTGCAGCAGCGGGGATAAAGAGAGGAGACATCATTGTGGCCTTTGACGGCAGGGATGTGAAAAACATGTCCGAACTCTCAAGGCTGGTTGCCGGAACGCCTGTCGGTAAAAGTGTTGCCGTCAAAGTGATGAGAAACGGAAAAGAAATAGATACGAACCTGACGGTAACGGAACTGGCGGAAGAGAAGGTTGCCTCCCGGAACAAAAATGAGGGAGCTAAGGGTTTGGGAATAATGGTCGATAATATTACCCCCGGCTGGGTGAACAAGTTCAGGCTGAAGGACAGGACCGGGGTCGTAGTTACCGGCATAGCTCCTGACGGGCCTGCTGCAGAAGCAGGGATTCAGCCCGGGGACATTATAAAAGAAGTCAACAACAGACCTCTCAAGGGACTGAAAGACTACCGGGACGCTATGGCAAAGAGCGAAAAGGCAGGCCAGGTATTGCTCCTGTTGAAGAGAGGGGACCAGACATTCTACGTGACGCTCCGGACTTCATAAGCATCAGCGAAGGTCGTGATGCGCGAAGAGTGATGTCCTCAAGTCGCCTGTCCTGCCTGTGGACAGCGCGGAACTCGGAAAGATCGTCAGCGCGCTTAAGGGATTAAAGTGAAAAACGGCCGCATCCCCGGGACCGGAGCAGCGAAAAAAAGTTCATAAAGAGCGGCAAATGTTTTATACTACGTGCAGTTACATTCTGACCTGCGGAGAGAGGGAGGTACATATGTTTGGATTGGGATTTCCTGAAATGATCGTTATTTTGGTTGTTGCTCTTGTGGTCTTCGGGCCGAGCAAGCTGCCTACGCTCGGGAAGAGTCTCGGTGAGGCGATCAGGGGGTTTAAAGCAGGGCTTGAGGACAACACTTCTGAAACTCCGAAGCTCGACAAGGCAGAAACAAAAGGAGAAAAATAACATCAATGACAACAGAAATATCCGGGAGACCTGCACCCGCTCGTTACTCCACCCCTTTTACTCCTCTCCTCAAGCTGTTCTCTTGCTCATAACCGGGACGCAGTAATGATAGGAAAGCCGGATAACATTGTACCTAAAAAATACCACGACCGCCGTGTGCATATGGCGAATGAGCGCACATTCCTTGCGTGGATACGTACCAGCATCGGGATCATGGCCTTTGGCTTTGTCGTCGAAAGGTTTGCCCTTTTTGTGAAACAGATATCCTATATCCTGGGCAGGGAACTCGCGCCGCCCGCGCACGGACACTCAGCGCTCCTTGGTATACTCCTTGTCGGACTGGGAGCATTGATGGCTGTGCTGGCATTTGTCAGGTACAAGAAAGTCGAGAGGCAAATTGATGAAGACACTTATCAGCCTTCAAAGATACTGGATGCGCTGCTTGCCCTGTCCGTTCTTGCCATCGGTGTTTTTCTTATGGTTTACCTTGTTCACAGTATCTGACCGCAGCGCTGGGTTGCCGCAATCCATGCCGCCTCATGGCAGGGCTTGCTGTCTTTTTTCCCATTTCAGAGTTTAATCACCATCCGGCAGGCGCTTATTTCAGTTCCGGGTATTCTGCTCATGCCCTGTCCCGAATAAGGGATATCCCTGAAACCTGGCGCACAGTTGTGTTAATTAAAAACATATGTTATTGTAATTTCCGTGAAAAGATGTATAGCTCTCTACAGCAGCATAATGTTTCTTGTTGCTTTTGCTTGTGCAGCGGCGGAGGCCTTGACCCTAGATGAGGCAATATCCCTTGCAAAGGACAAGCTCCCTTCCTACAGGGCATCCATGGTAAAGGTGAAGTCGACTGCGGCGCTGTATAAGGCGACGCTGGGCCCCTACTTCCCCTCTGTTGACGTATCGTCCTATCAAAAAAAGCTGTACACCACGATCGGGGAGTTCGGCGCAGGAGGGTATGAGCTGACACTGTCCTACACGTTGTACGATGGAGGGAAGCGGAGGGCAAACAGGAATATTGCGTGGCTTACCCTTGATACGGACAAGCAGGAGCTGAGGAAGAGCCTTATTGAATTGGAATACAGTGTCAAGGTCGCTTATTACACCGCCATTGCGAAGCTGGGGATATTGGATCAGAGGGAGAAGCAGCTGCAATACGCTGAAAAGGACCATTCGATCGCCCAGGGGAGGCACAAATACGGCATTGCAAGGCTGTCCGATGTGCTTCAGGCATCGGTCAGGCTTGAGCAGGCGCGAATCAATGTGATAGAGGCCAAAGGTGATTTCAAAAAGGCCTTTTCGGAATTCAATTCCCTTGTTGGAAGGCCCCTGAATGTACAATACGACATCACGGGTTTGCTTGACACGAAGGGGGACCTGCCCGATGTAGGCCGGCTGGTCGAGGCCGCCCTTAAGAGGCCCGAAATAAAGCAGGCCGAAAATTCCTTTAAGATCGCCGAGAACAACAAGTCCATCGCCCTGAGCGCATTCTATCCGGTCCTGTCGCTGAGCTCGACCTATACAAAAACAACGGGCGGGGGGCAGGTAATCTTTTCCCCGGAAGAGAAAACCGCCGGCGTGATTGCCACATGGAATCTCTTTGAATTGGGCAAATTCTTCAGACAAAGTTCAGCCGGATTTGAAAAGGTCGTTTCCCGTGAGAAGCTGGATGATGTAAAAAGGAAGGTAGTGCTTGACACGAACAAGGCGTATGAGGACTTCATAACCGCCTATGGCAAGCTGGATCTGGCCGGGCAGCAGCTCAGGTACGCGGAGCATAACTATTCTCAGGCATTCAAGGAATACAAAGCCGGAAAGTCCGACATGCTGAGCCTTGTCCAGGCCGAGGGGCTCCTGGCAGATGCCGAGGAGCAGCTCATCAATGCAAAGCTCAATTTAGTAACCGGGAGAGCAATGCTGGAGAGGGTTGCTGCCGTTGAAACACTGGAATTGCTGCGGCCGGGCACTACCACCGCCGCTTTGAAGGGACTTTAGCGGGCAGCGGCTGCCGATATCTTCCTCACCGCAACCAGAATGAAGTTGGCCAGAAAAAACACGATCAAGCCTGCGCCTATATATCCTGAAGTCCCCCGGATTTCGATATGCAGGTTAAACGATGTCTCTTCCGGAGAAGACAAAAAGCCATGCACTTGCCCGATAATTTTTTGTTTTTCGCTTGTTCTTTCGGTGGAGTTGATGGCGGTCAGAGGCACTGGACCGGACTTTGTTTCAAAGGCCAGGCTGAGCATCTTTGTCATGCCGGACGGTATCCGCGTTGAATACGATGTCCGGTAGCCGACCGAAAGGACGTCCTCTGCTTTTGCATTATTGAACACCAGGCCCAGGACAGATTTTTCGACTGCGTGGCAGGAAGGGTTTCCTCCAGGCGCAGGACGGCTGCACGTTATATCAATATCGCGCCAGCCCATCGCAAGCAAACCGAATCCGACTGCGATAAATACGATCAGGCCGGCAATTCCGAGGATTTTGTTCCCCATACTCTGCTTTGCGGGGGGAGGAATTTGCCTTTTCAGCTCTTGGCCTTCCTTCTCAAAAGGCCCAATCCCGCAAGCCCTGCGCCAAAAAGAAGTGCGGTTGCAGGCTCAGGGACTGCAGCAGCACTCCTGGAAGCAGTGCCTTCGAAGCCGTAGTAGCCGGGAAAATCGGGTGAATAAAAAAAGTTGTCTCCTGTGTAGCTTTCATTCCCGTCATAGGCAAGGGCATACCACTTCACCGAGACCGGAGCGGATGTCGAAGAAACCATAGCCTGGAACCCGCTCAACGTCCCGCCATTGGGTATCGGTGAATTCATCCAGGAATCTTCCCATATGTTGTTGTAGTCGGTGTCAGAGCCATTTGCATAACCCAAAAGAGAGGGGTTGAAAGGAGGATCCGGATAAGATATTAACCAGTCAGTTGTCGGTGTTCCGGTAATGGACGGTCCTGCAAGCTGCGCCCCGAATGAATATATATACATAGTATCGACTCCGAGGTTGTTGGTGACGCTGAAATCAAGCGCCCAGTTCCCCGTCGTACCGTTCGCGCTGTAAGTGACGTCTACCGGCGCTCCGAAGGCTGCGGTGCTGGACGCGGCAAAACCCAATGCAACAATAAAAATCATAAGCCCTTTACGTAGTTTGCACATAAATTTACTCCCTCCGGCAAATTATTTACCCTTTGTCTTAAGCTGTTCATTGCAAAAAAGGTGCCTGTTTTGCCCCCCATTAGATTCATGTCCCCGGTTTTCCGGTCAAACCGTTTGATGTTGAAAGAAAAATAATCCACCGAGCCGATTCCCTCCATGGGCAGCCGGAATAAGGACAGGTCCGGATGGTGGAGAATAACCAATTTG
>JAJZPZ010000093.1 GCA_021847795.1 Nitrospirota bacterium | reverse complement strand
CGCTACGTTGAAACGCTCTTCTTCGACTATCACCGCCAGCATAAATTAAAAATTAAGGTTGCAAGAATTTTCAACACCTATGGACCGCGCATGCATCCCAACGATGGACGTGTGGTGAGCAACTTTATTGTCCAGGCGTTGAAGGGTGAGGATATTACTGTTTACGGCGATGGAAAACAAACGCGGAGCTTTTGCTATGTGGATGACCTTATAGATGGGCTGATAAGGCTCATGAACAGCCTGGATGATATTACAGGGCCGGTGAACTTGGGGAATCCCTGCGAATTTACCATCCTTGAGTTGGCTGAAACCGTGATTAAGCTGATAGGTTCTAAATCAAAAGTAATATTTAACCCTTTGCCCCAGGATGACCCTATACAGAGGAAGCCGAATATATTCCGGGCCAGGACGGTGTTAGACTGGGATCCGAAAGTGGTTTTGGAAGCTGGATTGAGAAAAACAGTTGAGTACTTCAGTGCTATTGTTAACCCCCATAGAAAAGCCGCGCTATGAATCCTTGCTTTGTCCTTCAGAGATATTATTGATAAAGAGGATTTTTTGTTTATGAGGCTCATTGCTATAAAGAGTTGTGTGGCAAATTATATCGGAGCGAAAAAAGGAGTAAAATATGAATAGACAAAATAACGATTATCAAATTTATAAAGAAAAAATTATCTTTTACGACTATTGGAAAGTAATCGTGAAAAGGAGGAAGCTTGTATCCGGAATAGTCTTTGTTTCTGTAGTCTTAACAGCAGTTATCAATTTCCTTATGCCGAAGGTATACAGGGGTGAAGCTATAATGGCTATAAAACATACCAATATTATAAATCCAAAGGAAATAATAGATATTGTAGGAAATAAAAAAGAAATGATTTTTACAAAAAACCCCGGTCTGGTCGAAAAGTTGAAAATAGTAGAGGTCAACGGCTCAAATGACAAATTCAAAACAATTATTGACGCAAGGAATGCCGAGAGGATACAAGACTGTTTTCCGGAATTTGTCGAATATATAGAAACCCTCCCCTCCGTAAAAGAGCAGGTAAAAGCGGAAAAAGAGAATTTAAAAAAGCAGCTTGATTCATTGTCCGTCATTGTCGATATGCATAACGAATTTACTAGGAATTATATAAAGTCGATCCGAGAAGGCAGATTTTCTATGGTTACCCTGAATCCGGCCGACCTTACGCAGAAGGAATACGATCTTGAAAATCAGAAAGAGAACCTTCAAAATGCTCTTCAGAACTATGACATAATCAGTATAGATCAAACGTATATCCAAAAAAAGCCTGCAAAACCTGCGGTAATGAGGAATATAATCCTTTCAGCAATATGCAGTGGTGTACTTGCAATAACAGCGGCTCTGTTGAGTGAATACGCGGCGAAGAGCAATGAAACGTAATTTTTAAAATACACGAATTTAAAATGGAGGATTTTAAATGTCGCAACAGTGCAATCTAAAAATAAATCTAAGCGGCAGGGGGCATGACTATACCGAGGAGGAGATAGCGGCGGTAGTCGAGGCGATGAAAATTGCCGACCCTCTTACCCAAGGTAAATACCAGAGCGACTTCGAACGAAGGTTCGCTCAATACAATGAAAGCAAGAATTGTTTTGCCGTATCCAATTGCACGGCCGCGCTGGAACTCTCGGCAATTCTGTGCAGACTGAAACCTGGAGATGAAGTCATTCTGCCGGCACACACGTTTTGCGCTACCGCGATTCCTTTTGCAAGAACGGGGGCAAAACTGGTATGGGCCGATATAGACCTGGATACCCGTGTAATCACTGCTAAGACGATAAGTCCTCTTATAACCAACCGGACAAAAGCTATAGTCGTGGTGCACTTGTACGGATTAATGGCGCCGATGCCTGAAATTATGGAGCTTGCTGGGAGGCATTCTCTCATGGTTGTGGAGGATTGCGCACAAGCCCCTGGTTCGAACATAAACGGAGTCAAAGCAGGCAATTTCGGCGATTTCGCATGCTTTAGCTTCCACACCCATAAGAACATGTCGACCCTTGGAGAAGGCGGGATGCTTGTGGTTAAAGACGATGCCTTGGCCAAGCTGGTACCGGGTCTCCGGCATAACGGGTTGAGAGTTTTCGATTACCCCAGAGAGCGGTATTGGGTACCTGCGATGTCCAATGTCGATTTCGATATTGATAATTTCTGGCCGTATAACTTCTGCATCGGAGAGATACAGTGTGCCGTAGGTATTAAGCTGCTGGATCGCCTCGATGCGATGAACGAAGATCGCAACAAGAGGGCCAGGAAAGTGATAAGCGCTCTCGTGGATTATCCCGAATTAGTGTTCCAGAAGGTGCCTGACGGGTATTATCACGGCTACCATCTGCTGTCTGCAATGTACGACGGAGCCGCATATGGCCGGACAAGTCATGATTTTATAGAAATGATGGCATTCAAGCACGGGGTTAAAGTAATTGTTCAGTATCATCCTCTCTATCGGTACCCCATGTTTATAAAGGCGGGTTTCGGGCAGGCGAACTGCCCTAACTCCGATCGCTTTTTCGATAATATGGTATCATTCCCGTTCCACCATTGGTTGATGGAGGAAGAAGTAGACTATATGATTGGATGTACGCGGGACACCCTGAACAGCTTGAGGGGGCGATAATATGGCGCATTTTGCAATCTCAACGAGGGTATTTTTTGGGCGGACAGCTTTTAATGAACTGGCAGGCTATATGAAAGGGCTTGGCCTTGAAAGGCTTGCTTTTATTGCGGACAAGAACATAGAAAACTCAGAAGCTTTTTTGCGGCTTTGCAGCAATTTTGAGAGAAACGGGTTTGCAATACAAAAAGGCGTGTTTATGGAGACCTCCGGCGAACCCTCATATGATTCCCTCGATGAATTCACCGGGAATCTCAGGGGAGTGGATACCCAGGCCATTATCGCCATCGGCGGCGGCAGCGTTCTTGATATGGCAAAAGGCGTTGGTATCCTGCTGAAAAATTCGGGCAGAGGGATCGATTATCGGGGAATGGATAAAGTTCAGAACCCTGGAATTCCTGTAATCTGTATTCCTACTACGGCGGGTACCGGCTCGGAAGTGACGCATACTGCGAGTTTCATCGATACGCAAGCCAAAACGAAATTGGGCATCAATGGAAGGCATGTTTCTCCCCTATGCGGGGCGCTTATCCCGGAGCTTCTATTTTCCTGTCCCCGGAAAGTGGCGGTATCATCAGGGCTGGATGCAATGCTCCATGCGATTGAGGCTGTTTCTGCAAAGACTGCAAACGCCGCTACCGTAATGCTCGGCGCTAAAGCATTCTCTTTGCTCTATACGCATTTTAAAGGAGCTCTCGAAGCTCCTGGTAATTACGAAGCATGGGAGGGAATGCTTCTGGGTAGTTACCTTGCTGGCGTCGCCATGATGAATGCAGGCGGCGGGCCTGCAAGCGGAATTTCATATCCTTTAGGCGTACACTTCAAGGTGCCTCACGGGATTGCCGGAGGAATTTTCCTTCAACATGTATTCGACTATAATATTTCAAAAGGGTATCCGGGATACCTCAACGTTTACAATTGTCTTCCAGACGCTGATTATTCCCTGGAACTGAAAAAGAGATCGTCAGACTTTGCGGATAAATTCAGAAAACTGTATAAGAATATCGGCGCGCCGGAAAGGCTGAGCGAATGGGGGTGGAGTTCGATTGATGTCTCCTTGCTTACAGAATTGACCATGGAACAGAGGAAAGCAAACCTCGAACTTAACCCGGTCCCCTTTGGAAGGGAAGAGGTAAAGGCGCTGCTTGAACATGTGGTCTAAGTGAGCATACTGCCATCAACTGACATGGAGAGCCTGATCCTGATTCCTGCGCGCGGGGGGTCGAAGGGGATACCTGGAAAAAATCTGGCGCTGCTTGGAGGGAAGCCCCTCATCGAACATACGATCAGGGCGGCCCTTGACGCCGGTTTGCCTGCGAGAATATGTCTGACGACCGACGATGAGAGGATACGGGAGTTCGGCCTCACTTTCCCGGTCGAGGCACCTTTTTTGAGACCTGCCGAACTGTCGCAGGACGGCAGCGGGATGATTCCGGTCATCCAGCATGCGCTGCAATGGTATAAACATAATGAGAACTTCACCCCTCGCTTCCTTATCCTTTTGCAGCCAACGTGTCCTTTCCGAACCGCCCAGAACGTAAGGGAAGCTTACCAGATGATAATAGAGGAAAATAGTCATGCGCTCATAAGCGTAAACCCTGTGAACGAACATCCCTGTGAATATGTCGTGCAGGAGGGAAGAGGATTTTCCTATGTGATGGACCCTCCCGAACTCCCGGGCCGGCAAAACTTTCCGAAAGTCTATTTTATTAACGGTGCTATCTACATGGTGGCGAGCTCATTCTTCCTCCGGCAGGGAACTCTCTTTGATAAGAAAGCGTTGCTTTATGTTATGAAGCAAAATGAATCTCTGGACATAGATATGCCTGAACAACTTGATTTTGCGAACTGGTTTTATGAAAAGACAAGAAAGCAGAAGGAGTAATGATGAATATTCGAATCGGTAAAAGATGTATCGGGGAGCAACATCCGGTTTTTATTATTGCTGAGGCATGTGACAATCATTTTGGGAATATGGATCTCGCAAAAGAAATGATTCGTAAATCCAGGCTGGCCGGCGCTGATTGTATCAAGTTCCAGCACCACTTAGCTGATGAGGAAATGCTTCCCGATATACCCATGTCGGATAATTTTGAAGAGCCCCTTTATGAATTCCTCAAAAAAAATGCATTGACCCTTGAACAG
The DNA here is from genome assembly GCA_021847795.1 of Nitrospirota bacterium. GTDB lineage: Bacteria > Nitrospirota > Thermodesulfovibrionia > Thermodesulfovibrionales > Dissulfurispiraceae > JAMCVZ01. Next base: position 8,156 of record JAJZPZ010000093.1, on the reverse strand, counting down.
CACAGGGAACTGAAACGATACTGCGAGGAGACAGGTATTCTCTACCTGTGCACCCCATTTAGTTATCAAGCCGCCAAAGAAGTCAAATCAATCGGTGTGGAGGCATTTAAAATTGGCTCCGGAGAGATGACCGACCTGACCTCCCTAAAGGCTATTGCCGCACTCGGCAACCCTATGATTCTTTCCACCGGCATGTGTACGCTCGAAGAGATCAGAGGCACCTATGATGCAATGAAAAGCTGGGGTGCTGCTTTTTGCTTTACTAACTGCGTGTCGGAGTACCCTCCTGTATATGAAGATATGAACATCGGCTTTATCAAAACGATGAGGCGCGAATTTCCGGATATAGTAATCGGCCATTCTGACCATGCTCCGGACCTTTTTACCTCTTTTGCAGCAGTTGCTCTCGGAGCCAGAATTATTGAGAAGCATATCATCCTTGATAAAAGAATGCCTGGACCCGACCAGTCGGTTTCCATAGACATGAAAGACCTTGCGGAACTCGTTGATGGTGTAAGGAAGATTGAAGCTGCCCTGGGAGCGGAGAAAAAGATTCATGACAAGGAAAAACAGATCAGGGAATGGGCATTTCGCAGTGTGGTTACAGTGCGGGACATCCCGGAAGGGACTATCCTTACTGAAGACATGCTCTGGACCAAGAGGCCCGGAACCGGGATTCCCTCCCGGGAACTTCCGGACCTAATCGGCAAAAGGACAAAACGTTTTCTTGCCGCGAATGCCATGATGCAGAGGGATGATATTGAAACGGCATAAACGTAAAGTTCTTATCGTGACGGGGTCAAGGGGAGAGTACGGGTATATAAGGCCTATTATTCACCTCATGCAGCAGTCTGATTCCGTAGAGCCGGAGGTTTTGGCTACGAATATGCATCTGCTTCCAGAATTTGGGAACAGCATGAGAAACTTCGACGAAGACAACATCGAAATAAATTACAGGACCTATATGACACTGGCAGGCTACACCAATACTTCCATGGTGAAGTCATTAGGTGTTTGCCTGCTGTCCATAGCTGATATTTTGCACAACAATGCTCCGGATATCATACTCCTGGCAGGGGACAGGGGGGAGCAGCTTATTGCTGCATTGGCCGGCGCTCACATGAACATCCCTGTTGCGCACATACAGGCAGGAGAATTGTCGGGTAATGTTGATGGCCTCACCAGGCATGCGATTGCCCGTTTCGCGCATATTCATTTTGCCTCAAACGAAGATGCGGAAAACCGTCTCCTCAGGATGGGGGAGGAGCCTTTTCGTATTTTTAAAGTCGGAGCACCACAACTGGATGAGTTTATCCAGAGCAGAGTTGCCCCTGCGGTTGTCATTGCAGAGAGATTCTCGCTTGATCTTGCCAAACCGGTAATCCTGGTGGTGCAGCATCCTGTAACCGAACAGGCGCTTATGTCCGGTGAGCAAATGATGGCGACAATGAGCGCTGTCATCGAGCTTGGGTTCCAGACCGTTGTAGTGTATCCCAACAGTGATGCTGGCAGCACTGCTGTACAGGAATGTATAAAAAAGCATCGAAATATAAATATACGAGTGGAACGGAACGTAGCACGCGAGATATATGCCGGGCTGATGTGCATTGCCAGCGTTATCGTTGGGAACTCCTCAAGCGGGATTATAGAGGCTCCTTCATTTAAGTTGCCGGCCGTTAACATTGGAAGACGTCAGGAGGGGCGTTTCCAAGGGAAGAATGTTATCAATGTTACTGAGCACGAACCCGCCGCCATCGAAGCTGCTGTTAGAAGAGCCCTGTCAAAAGAGTTCAGGGATTCTCTCAAAGATATGGAGAATCCCTATGGAGACGGCAATTCGAGTAAGAGAATACTGCAAATACTCGAAACCATATGCATTGATGAGAAGCTCCTCTTTAAACAAATAACCTACTAACGGAGGTTGACGAAATGAACGGTGATCTGGAGAAATATATTGTCGATGCAGACAGTACAATTGAGGATGCCTGGACTAAAATTGAGTCGAATAGGCATAGAAGCGTTATAGTTGTGAAAGGCAATAAAATAGTAGGTACATTGAGTGACGGCGATCTGCGAAAGGCGATGTTATCCAAAAGACTTCTTTCGACACCTGTCAGGGACATAATGAACATAAATTTTGTCAGTGTCAAGGAGGACGAAAGAGATCGTGCTGAGGAGATTCTCAAGAGCCATGATATATTTTTAATACCAATTGTCGACGAAGACCTGAATTTGCGGGATATTATCATAAAATAATCCGATATCCCTGCCGCTTACAGCGATGATGCAATTATTCCCCTTTTCACAATAAAGCGGGCTGATAATTATGGAAGCAACTTGAAGAGGGAGATTTTTCTAAGGAGAGGAAAAATGAAAATCTTGTTGGTAGTATATGACAATGAGTCTTATATCCATGGTTTCCCCATAGGGCTGTCGTATATTGCAGCAGTCCTTGTGAAAGAGGGGCATTATGTAGAAGTTTATAACCAAGATAAATTCCATTACCCTGACGAGCACCTTACAAGATATCTGGATAATAATCAATTTGATGTTGTCGGTGTAAGTGTAATAGCAGGATATTACCAATATCGGAAATTGCTGAAAATCTCTGATGCAATAAACAGATCAGAAAACAAGCCCTGCTATATCATCGGAGGGCATGGCCCTACACCGGATCCCGGGTTCTTTCTTGAAAAGACACAGGCCGATGTTATTGTGATGGGCGAGGGCGAAGTGACGATTGTTGAACTCATGAATGCCCTATCCGTTCAAAGATCGTTCAAAGATATAAAAGGCATAGCTTTTCGTGAGGGAGAGCAGGTAATAATAAATGATCGTCGGCCTTTAATAAAGGATATTGATACCATACCGTTCCCTGCTTACGATCTGTTCCCCGTAGATTACTACAGGTTGCTAAGGGAACCCCATGCTGCCGGCACTGATTTTGTGATGACCATGCTGTCCGGAAGGGGATGTACATTTAAGTGTAATTTTTGCTACCGCATGGACAAGGACTTCAGACCGAGAAGTAATGAGAGTATTATTGAGGAGATTCGGCTCTTAAGAGAGAGATACGGCATTAACTACATAGCATTCTATGATGAGCTTTTGATGTCATCTGTAGAACGGACCGTAAGCTTATGTGAAAGCTTTCTTAAGGCTGAGCTAAATTTAAAATGGAACTGCAACGGCAGATTGAATTATGCGACTCCCGAGGTCCTGGATTTGATGAAAAGGGCCGGCTGTGTATTTATCAACTACGGAATAGAGGCTATGGATGATGAAGTATTGAAGAATATGAGGAAAGGATTAACAACCGGACAGATTATAAGGGGGATAGAAGTAACGCTTGCAGCCGGGATCAGTCCCGGATTCAATATAATATTTGGCAATATCGGAGATACGAAAGAGACGCTCAATAAAGGGGTGGAGTTCTTATTGAAGTATGATGATGGAGCGCAAATGCGCACTATTCGTCCGGTAACACCTTACCCGGGCTCTCCGCTTTATGATTATGCAATTGAAAAAGGTCTGCTCAAGAATTGCGCAGATTTCTATGAAAATAAACATACGAATTCTGATTTGCTGGCAGTAAATTTTACAAATATGAGTGATGCTGAATTCCATCGGAGCCTGTATGAGGCAAACACAAAACTGCTTACCAATTATTTCCAAAAAAAATCCTATGCAGCGCTTGACCAAGCAAAAAAATTATACCTTGAGAAATATAGCGGCTTTCGTGGTTTTCGTCAGACCTGATCGCGTCACCCCACGAAGTCTTTGCAAATATTTTAGGATCTGTGGTCAAATTCAAAAAGATAATTGTTTTAACCTCCTCCCCCTTTAATGAGAGGGATTATAAGAGATTCGGTATTGAGACTTTTCAGAAAAACGATTTTGAAGTTGAAGTATGGGATTTAACTCCCTTTTTGAATGTGGATCGCAATCTGAAATGTCAACCATCGGACCGGATTCAAGCTGCATGGATTAGGCTGTTTATGAATAAGAGGGACACTGCTTTCGCCATATCTGATCTGCCTGAAGGAAGCATTGTACTTGCCATGATTGCATATTCATATGATACGTATGCTATCTATCGCGCACTCTCAAAGAAAAATATTTTATATTTTACATGGGCCTTTTCCTATCCCTCAGTTTTTTTCGATAGGAATAAAATAGATCTATTGTCAAAGATGAGGAGGGCAAGTTTCAAAAAATTGGCTCATTTTTTTTTCCCAAGACTGCCCTTTGCATTGCTTGGCATTCACCCACTTGCGGCACTATTGGTTCTCGGGGGAAAGGTAGTTTATTCCCATCTCCCGGTGAACAATAAGACGCATCTGATCTGGTCCCATACCCCTGATTATGAAGTCTACCTGGAGGAGAGCAAGGCCCCTGCAAGAGCAGAAGAACATACAGGGGTGTTTCTGGATGCATGCCTGCCGTTACATCCTGATCTGGCTGCTAGTGATAGAATTCCGGCAGAAAAATATTTTCCTCTTCTGCATAAATTCTTTGATTTGATCGAGAGAGAAACAGGAACTCGCATCATTATTGCTGCACATCCGCGCTCGCCTTTTGAAAACTATTCTGATTTCTTTGGCGGGAGGACTGTTGTAAGGGGACAAACCGCATCGTTGGTTAAAAATGCGGATTTTGTAATCTCTCACGACAGCTGTTCCATCAGCTATGCAGTATTATTTAAGAGACCTGTAATCTTTATAACGACAAATGACTTGTTGAAAAAAACAGAAGGGACTCAGATAAACTTTATGGCATCTCTTCTTGGGAAGAGAGCTATCAATTTAGATAACGACTATTCCTCGATAAATTTAGATAAGGAACTGGAAGTGAATGAGAATGCATACATACAATATAAAAATGACTATATTAAAAAGGATGGATCAGAGGACCTGCCATTGTGGCAGTCTTTCTCGCAGTATATAAGAGGGCTGAAATGAATGAAGGAATCACTTCCCCTCTTGCTGGAGATGAGAAAATAGCTCAGGAACAAGGATATGAGGATTCTTTAGAAAAGAGATATCTTTACAAGCTCAGCACCAATTTCCTCGGTTTGGGAGTCAATCTTGTCACTCAGGCAATAATCCCTCGCGGACTCGGCCCAAAAGCATATGGAGATTTCTGCTTTTTGAGTAATTTTTTCGTCGAAATGGTCGGCTTTTTTGATATGGGGACTTCTACCGGTTTCTATACCAAACTTTCACAGAGACCAAAAGAATCGAACATGGTCCTGTTCTATTTTTATTTTTTTGGCATTGCCTCGCTGCTGATTATTGCTTGTGTTGCATTTGCCCGTTCGATATCAATCCATACACATATATGGCCTGCCCAGGAGCCTCGATATATTTATTTTGCGGCAGCCTGGGGTGTCATATACTGGGCTGCCCAGATTTTAAGCCAGATGGCAGATGCCTACGGGCTTACAGTTCCGGGTGAAAGGATACGGATCTTTCAGAAGTTTCTTGGCATGGTTTCTATCGTATTCCTTTATTATATTAGCTGGATTACCTTAACGAGTTTTTTTCTCTATCAATACTTTCTCATGCTCTTGGGAGGAGGACTGCTAGTACGGGCAATGAGAGGCGGAGGATATTCTTTAGGATCTGTAATGAGATTGTCTGCTGAGCAAAGTAAGAAGTATCTCCTAGAATTCTACCTTTATAGCCAGCCTCTTTTTATTTACTCCCTAATTGGACTGGCGACCGGAATACTGGACAGATGGTTATTGCAAAGGTACAGTGGAAGTGTTCAGCAAGGCTTTTACGGTCTTTCCTATCAGATAGGAGCCATCTGTTTTCTCTTTACGAACGCAATGGTACCCCTCCTTTGGAGAGAGTTTTCGATTGCCTTTTATAGGAACGATATCCCCCAAATGGCTATTCTGTTCCGCCGATATGTACCGCTCCTCTATTCGATCGCAGCCTTCTTTTCCTGCTTCATTGCTCTACAGGCGGATAAGGTGATTAAACTCCTCGGTGGAAGTAAGTATGAGGGCGCAGTTATGGCTGTTACAATCATGGCGTTTTACCCCATTCACCAGACATATGGGCAGTTGAGCAGTTCCATTTTTTTTGCTGCTGGACAAACTAAGATATATCGGAATATAGGGGTGCTGTTTATGCTGATCGGATTACCTTTGACTTTCTTCCTGATTGCGCCGGGAGGTCGATGGGGGGGGATGAACGCCGGAGCCGCCGGGCTTGCCGTCAAAATGGTCACGATCAACTTTATTGCCGCCAATGTCAAGCTCTTTTTTAATATACGGCTTCTTAAGCTTTCTTTCTGGAAATATCTGGCACATCAGCTGTTCAGCATAGGATGCCTGACGCTTATTGCGGCTCTTGCAACATTTGGAACCGATTCCGTTATAGGAGGATACTGCGGGGATATCGTCCGGTTGATCATATCTGGAATTCTGTATGCGCTTACGGTTATCATTGTTACGTATTTCAGGCCTGAATTATTTGGCCTCAGAAAACAAGATGTCAGAAATGCAGTGCAGGAATTGATAATACGGAAAGCATCTGTGATAAAAGAATGATTTGTTCAAATCTTCCAAGCGCAATAAGCAATAAAAGTAGTTTAGGAGAAGAAAGATGATAGTCGCCTTTATTATGGGGAGGAAAGGCAGTAAAGGATTCCCGGGTAAAAATACGCATGTGGTTCTGGGTAAGCCTCTCGCCTATTATCCTATAAAAGCAGCAAAAGATTGTGCTGAGATCGACAGGATATACCTTTCAACTGATGATGAGCAATTGATGGAGCTTGCAGAGGGGAACGAGGTTGAAATAATCAGGAGGCCCCCGGAGCTGTGTACTGATGCCGCCCTTGGCGAGCATGTTTATGCCCATGCATACGATGTGGCAAAGGAGTTGAATAGCGGTTCGGAAATAGAAATGGTTATCCTTCTCATGTGCAATGCTCCCACAGTGACTTCAGAAATAATATCGGAAGGAATAAGAACTCTGAGAGAGAATCCCGAGTACGATTCAGCGGTATCGGTATCCCGTTACAACATGTGGAGTCCCCTTCGCGCGCGAAAGATAGACGGGAAGGGACTTCTGAAGCCGTTCGTTCCTTTTGAGACCTTTGGAGATCCCCGTACCCTTAACTGCGATCGTGATTCCCAGGGAGATGTCTGGTTCGCCGACATGGGTGTATCCGTGGTGCGCGCCCGCTGTCTGGAGGATATGGGAATCGGCATGCTCCCCCAAAAATGGATGGGACAAAAGATATATCCGCTGAAGCAGTGGGGAGGGTGTGACGTGGATTACGAATGGCAAATCCCCGGCGTGGAATTCTGGTTGAAGCAAAACCTAAAGTATAATGACTGATGCGAAATAAAAAAAATATTGTTGTTACAGGGGGCGCGGGTTTTATAGGATCTCATCTCGCGTCCCGGCTGCTGGAAGAGAGACACAAAGTAACGATACTCGACAATCTCTCTACGGGAAGGGAGGAAAATATCCCTCCCAAAGCAGAGTTCATAAATACTGATCTGGGACGGGAGGATACCTATGAAAGGATAAGGAACATTCCTTGCGATATAATCTTCCATCTGGCTGGGCAGTCATCCGGCGAGGCCTCGTTTCACGACCCTTTGTATGATCTCCGCAGTCATGTGATGAGCACCTTTTGGCTGTTGAAATGGTGCGGGGATAAGCATATCCCGCGATTTATATATACAAGCTCCATGAGTACCTATGGTGACCCTCTTCAGCTATCTGTAAACGAGGATCATCCTCAGAATCCGAAAACATATTACGCAGCGGCGAAAATCTCTGCCGAAGCATATGTAAAACTTTACCAGACTCTGGGGATTGACACCACGATATTCCGGTTGTTCAGCGTATACGGCCCGGGACAGAACCTTGGCAATAGGATGCAGGGCATGGTGAGCATATACCTTTCCTATATGCTCGAGGGTGCTCCGATTGTTGTGAAAGGATCCCCCGAGCGATTCAGGGATTTAATTTATATCGATGATGTGGTGAACGCATGCATAACTGCCATGGAGTCTCCGACTGCTTCGGGTAAAATATACAATGTTGCAAGAGGAGAGAAAACAAAAGTTAAAGATATCCTGAATGGACTTATACATGCCTTTGGGTTAAGTGATTACCCGATAACCTATG